>CAZOFY010000014.1:0-44825 GCA_964579245.1 uncultured Mageeibacillus sp. | reverse complement strand
ACGATTGCGTATGTGCATCAATGAGCAACAAAGAAGTTATTTGTCAATGATTACCTACTAAATCGTCGAGACTCGGTTTTAAGTATGTGCATCATTGAATAATAAAGAAGTAATTCGTCAATGATTACCTACTAAACAAGCAAAAATGTCGAATTAGTAGGTATCAGAGCTCGCGTGACAATATATCTTATCAATGAATACCATCAAAATCCTTTATAATCAGTCGTTTAATATGTATTAGACTGTGATATAGCGTGATAATTCTTCATTTCTTATCATCAATTAACATGCGAGAATTCTATTTTCTGCTTTTTAGTATGTATAACCATGTGATGTCCCTATGATAATTATCATGAAAGATATCTATTTACGCACAAATAACAGCGCGATGACCCTGATAAGGTCCGGCAAGTAGTACGCCTATTAAAGGAACACGTTAAACCGACACTTGCTGCAGTATTTCATCGCGCAAGAGGGATTTACCGCCAGACATCCCAAACCGGCCTTTGATGCAACACTGCATCACGCATTAATGAGATACGATCACAAATGCCGAACCGGCATTTGCTGTAAGTGATTGAACGAATGTGATAAGCCAGCGCCTTTATATTCGGACAAATAACAGAGGTTGCTGCATCCTGAACTTTACAGTTCATTTTGCAACAGCCCATTGTTTTTCTATGGAAGGGTGCTGTTTCAACTCAACCAACTCGTACGAGCTCATCCGCCAGCTCGCGAATGTCTTCCGGACCGAGAACGAGAATCAGATCATTCTCGCTGACCAACTCATTCAGACGCCGGATGATATCTTTCTTGTCAGGGAAGAACTCAGCGTGTCCGCCCTCACGGTTGATCTGATCTGCCAACATGGAAGAAGATATTGTGCCTGGATTAACCTCGCGGTCAGAGAAGATTTCTGCGAAAAGAACGTGATCGCACGGGAGAAGACTGGAGACGAAATCATCAAAGAGTATCTCTGTACGATTGAATGTCAGCGGCTGAAAAACGACCCAGGTCTTTTGGTGAGGGATACGCGATGCGGCTGCAAGTGTGGCCCGTGCGGCCGCCGGGTGATGTGCATAGTCAGCAACCACCGTAGCTCCGTGATATTTCCCCTTGATCGAATAACGTCCCTCGGCGCCGCAGAACGAGGAAAGAACCTGAATCGCCGCTTCCTTCGTACCACCGTTTACGTGAGCGCAGGCTATTGCAGTCAGAGCGTTATATATGTTGTGGTCACCGGGAACATGCAAGCTGATATGAGCGTAGAATTGACCGTCGATCTTCACGTCAAATTCCGGATACCCTTCGGAGTAGCGGACATTGGATGCTGTTACATCAGCCGGCTCTCCGGTTGCGGCAAAGATGTCCCCTTCCATACCGGTTGTCACCAACCGGGGCATAGAGAGACCCTTGCCCGGAAGGTGCTGATCCATTCGACGGACTGCCTCTGCTACGTTCGGGTCGAAAGCCGGGATAACCAGCGTTCCTCCCGGGGCAATTTTCTCGGAAAATACGACAAACGCGTCAATGACGTCAGATAAGTCACGAAAGCAATCCACATGGTCGAAATCAATATTGGTAATAGCGGCTGTTGTCGATGAAAACTGCAGAAAGGAACGCTGGTACTCGCAAGCTTCCGATACGAACAGCTTTCCGGATTGTCCCATTCTGACCGTTCCGCCGAACGCTTCCAGCTCGGCCCCGAGATGGACCGTGGGTTCGGTTCCGGATTCGATCAGAATCAGCGAGGTCATGGATGTCGTTGTTGTTTTACCGTGAGTACCGGTGATATTGATGACACTTTTGAAGCCTCGCGTAAGGAACCCGAGAAACTTCGCTCTATCGACGGTTTTAATCTTCGAAGCGTTTGCGTATGCCATCTCCTCATTTCCCGGTAAAATAGCCGCCGTATGGACGACAAGATCCGGAGCGAATTTCCGGATATTCTCTTCTTTATGCCCCTCAAAAACCCGAATTCCGCGTTTTTCCAGGTGCTGAGTACGCTGAGAAAGGTGGCGGTCTGATCCTGCGGCGATATATCCGAGGTTTGTGGCGATCTCTGAGAGACCACTCATACTTATCCCTCCGATGCCGATAAAATATATACGCGAACCCGGTTCAAGCCGAAGGTTCTCGTCGTTGATTGCTGGAAAAGCATTTACTGAAGTATCTGTGCTACACATTCTATTGTCCTTCTTTCTGATTTACACGACTCATATGTTCGACTCGTGTCATCTTGCATTATACAGAAGCTTTCTGGTTTTCACACTAAGAAGATAAACTTTGTGCAGATTTAACAATCAAATATATTTAATTTATCCGTTTTGGAGAAAATCAAGAATTTCTGTGTTCACATATTACAAACAAGAGTACAATACGATTCACAACACAAATATATTTGAGCTTCACGGACAGCTCGTTGACAAAAACATGACCAATGGAGGTAACAACTAATGGAAATATCAAGTATTATCATCCGTCGCATCTCTCTTGAGAGCAAGATGAAGGCAATTGTTTCGATTACATTCGATAATGCCTTTGTCGTGCATGATGTTAAAGTTATCGAGGGGACGAACGGTCTGTTTATAGCGATGCCAAGCCGCCGTACACAGGAAGGTGATTTCAAGGACATTGTTCATCCGATTCACTCGGAATTCAGAGAAGAGTTGTCCAGAGCCGTACTGGAGAAGTATCAGGCAGCGGTTACGGAGTATTTAGCGGATCCTTCTCGTGCTGAGGAGAAGAAAGCAACGTTTTCTGAGCCGACCAAAGTTGAAGCGACCTGATTTCTGTGTATAATCAATAAGTAAGGACAGACTGTCCCATTATGAGACAGTCTGTTTTTTTATTCATCGACCGGGGGAATCTATGAAACTTCATCAATTCATTCGCTATATTGGACTTTTTTTGCTGACTGTCTCTTTTGCCGCCATGCTCGGCTTGTATTTATATTCCTATTCAGGGATGGACCAGACTGTGGGAAATCTGCAGAATACGTCCGTTATACTTGTTACCGAGGGTGAAGTGATCCCGCAGATTGAGCTTCGCGCCATTTTTCGCCGGATGGGACTGTCTTTCACGACGATACAAATATCCGGGGATTCTGATTATTCACAAAAGCAGACGGAGCTGGATCATGCCATCCTTTCGAATCCATCCGAAAAAGTGATCCTTCTTGCCACGCAGAAATCAGCTTATTCTTCTCTTGTCTCAGTCGCTTCTTCAGAAAAACTGCTTGGTCTGATCCTTTTAGCACCCGATATATCTTCTTCCGAAGACCTGTCTGCCTTTGGAGCCCGCAATCCGGCTGTCCCAACCGTCTTTCTTGCTCCGGATGATGACTATGTAAGGACTTTATATGAGAGATTATCCGGAGAGGATGCGCAGCTGTTTCCCGGAATTAAGGAGAATACCATACTGCCTTACGAAGTTTATACCTCTCCGGACGGTCGACGATACTTGTCAGTATGGAGCGGATTGGACTCGTCTTCCATATCCAAGACTCTGTTTTCATTTGTTCCGGGCGTGACAGCCGAGTTGGGTAGCGTAATCGGAACCCATATCCTTGGTGATGCGAAGCTTGCCGCAGATGCCCGCTTTACGGCACAGACGGTTCGGTCCGTCATCTCGTGGTCCTCCATTCTTTCAATCGCCGGATTATTCTTCTTCATCTCTTCTATTCCGACATCCAGAAAAAGGCCTTTGATACAGCCTCCGGATAGCCTGCCGCAGGTTGAAGGCGCTGATAGCTCGATTCCTCTGCCGGAGGAGCAGGTGTCAATGATTCCTGATATATTTCTTGATCCATCGACGCGTCTTCGATACAAGAAAAAAACAATTGCGATTGAGTTTCTTTTCGGAGCTCTCGCTACGGTCATCATGGTCGTGCTGTATTTTATTAAGAGAGAATTCTCAATCTATATTGTCGCATCTTGGCCGGTTTTCTATTATGCATTTTTACTGACGTACCTTCCCTCACGTGCAAATACCCTTTTGGACCGCAGAGTTCCCAGGGCCCGGCATGTGATGAGCAGCATTGTGGTATTTCTGTTCTTCGCAACATTCTATTCTCTTATACTCTCCGTAAGACCGGATCCGGTCCGGACGACTCTATCCGTTCGGATGGTAGCTGGCCTGACAGTCTCTCTGGCACTTTTTTTCTTCGTCAAAAAAAGTATGATGAGCGGTATCGTTTTTTGTACCGAAGCTTGGGGTAAAGACGTGTTCTCACAGGAGAACAAGCTCTGGACTTTAGGCTTGCGTGCCCTGATTTTTCTTCCGGCACTGATTCATCTCCTCTTGTCGGTCTTCTCCGGGGATACGATCGGCGCACTCTCCTGCGTAATTTTCCTTCTCTTTATCCTCATGTCCGCATATTTGAGATATGCCTTCCGGACGATCGGCGGCACAGCGAAAGCCGGGGCTTTTGCTTTTTCTGCTTTTCTTATGGTTGTAATGTTCCTGTGAAATTGACATTATCTCTTGCATGACATCATATGAATCGGTATCATGATTGTAGCCTAAACGTTATGGTTTTCGGACCAGATAACGGTCAGCAAGAATGGGAGGCAGAATACTATGTCATCCACCATTAAGGATGTTGCCAGGAAAGCGGGCGTGTCAATAGCCACGGTTTCGAAGTTTATCAATGGCGGCAACGTGCTTGAAGACAATCGAGTCGCTATTGAGTCGGCTGTTCGTGACTTGAACTATCAGGTGAACACGGTGGCTCGCGGCATGAAGACCAGGAAGAGCATGACGGTCGGCGTGTTGATCCCCAGCCTTGCCGATTATTTCGGCGTAGCCATATTGGCTACCATAGACAGCGAACTTTTTAAACATGGCTATAGCACTATCATCTGCGATTATTCTGAGACAGACCCGACGAGTGCACCGGCAAAACTGTCTTTTCTGATGAACAAGCAAGTCGATGGCATCATTATGCAGCCGATTAATGTTAAGCCGGCCGATTTATCCCGGGCAGAGGAGCAGAACACGCCGATTGTATTTGTTGACGTGCAGGTTGGCAACAAGATTCATGACAGTGTTTTGATCAACAACATTGACATAACAACGCAGATTACGCAACACCTTCTCCAACTTGGTCATCGAAGGATTGGATTAATCTGCGGTGCAGAGGGCGTTCTGACTACTGACGACCGAGTGCTTGGATATCGAAGAGCGCTAGAGAAGGCGGAAGTCCCTTTTCACAGGGACCTTCTTTATCTGAAGAATATTTCGGAGGAGAGCGGCTATAACGGCGTCAAGCATTTTCTGAATCTTCCCGAACCGCCTACCGCAGTATTCGCAACCGGACATGACCTTACAGTCGGCGCTTTGATATATATGAACGAGCGGGGCATTCGTATACCCGAAGATATATCTTTTGTCGGATTTGAGAATCAGACGATCGCGAGGGTCTATCATCCGCGTCTGACGATAGGTATTCAACCCATCCAGAAGATCGGACAGAAAGCAGCTGAGCTACTGATCCAACGAATGACCGGAAACTATGACGGGCCGGGCCGCGTTGCTGAGTTGAAAGCTTCTATCGATTTCGGTGCCTCTGTGCGCGATTTAAGATAGTTTTATACCATGGGTTCCGTTGCGACTCGATCCGAAACCCTTCCAAAGAATAAAGGAAAAGAATTGACACGGATTACTTTGCGTGCTATCCTTGTTCGGTAACCGCATGTGCCGGGCTTTAAATGTTGTTCGCAACTGCCTTGGTGAATCAGCGAGTCTGGAAGAACAGGAGGAATTTTAAATGTACGCAGTGATTAAGACAGGCGGCAAGCAGTATAAGGTTGCTGTCGGAGAAGATGTTTTTGTAGAGAAGCTTGACGGAGAGGACGGATCTACCGTTACTTTCGATGAGGTTCTCGCGATCGGCGGCGACGACACGATGACGGTCGGAGCGGCTCTCAAGGCCGCTAACGTTACCGGTGAGATCGTCAAGCAGGGCAAGAACAAGAAGATTGTCGTTTACAAGTACAAGGCAAAGAAGGGTTACCGTCGCAAGAACGGTCACAGACAGCCTTATACGAGAGTTCGCATCACAGCTATCAACGCTTAATGCGAGATTTGTGAGTACTTTGACATGATTATCGTTACAGTTCGAAGAGACGATTCAGGCAATATTCGCCATATTCAAGCCAATGGCCATGCGAACTTTGCCGCTGATGGATCAGATATCATATGTTCCGGAGTGTCGACTCTGATCTACACAGCAATCGGTGCCATTCAGGAACTGTGTGGAGCGAAGGATTTCTATCGGATCATCGAAGATACTGACCCGGAATCAATTCCCTTTGCCGAGATCTCTCTTACGGATCTTCATTCGGAAGAGAGAAACAGAACGGCGCAGACGATTCTGCGCACGGTGGAGATTGGATTGATGCAAATCGAAGAATCCGTGTCAGAACAGTACGGTAATCAATATCTTAAAATTAAGAAGACGAAAGAGACTAGTAGGAGGTGTAAGCAATGATCAAGATGAATTTACAGCTCTTCGCACATAAGAAGGGAATGGGATCGACCAAGAACGGTCGTGATTCCGAATCCAAGCGTCTTGGTGCCAAGAAGGGTGACGGACAGTCTGTTCTTGCCGGTAATATTCTGGTCAGACAGCGCGGAACAAAGGTTCATCCCGGAACGAACGTAGGTATCGGTTCCGATGATACACTTTTTTCGTTGATCGATGGCTTGGTTAGATACGAGCGTGTAGGTCGTGATAAGAAGAAGGTCAGTGTTTATCCGGCGGAGTGACGTCGGAGCAAGAGAGCAGATGAAGCTTTAGAAGAGGTACTTGCCCGATGAACTGTTCATTGGCGGTACCTCTTTTTCCATGAAGGGAAATTTGGTAAAAATATGTTCATTGATCACGCTAAAATCTATGTAAAGGCCGGAAGCGGCGGAAACGGAATGGTATCTTTTCATCGCGAAAAGTACATCACGAACGGCGGTCCGGACGGTGGTGACGGCGGGAAAGGCGGAGATGTTGTTTTCTACGCCTCGGACGACATCTCGACCTTGCAGAATTTCCGATACAAGAAGAAATTTGTTGCTGATGACGGCGGCAAGGGAATGAATCGACAAATGTACGGTCGCGGAGCCGAGAGCCTTCGTGTCGCGGTACCGGTCGGTACCCTTGTGACCGATGTCGAGACCGGTAAAGTCCTGGCAGATTTCACTGAAGTCGGCCAGGAAGTTGTCATCGCGAAGGGAGGACGGGGTGGTCAGGGAAATATTCACTTTTCCAATTCTGTCCGTCAGGCACCGAATTTCGCGCGAGCGGGACTTCCCGGTGAGGAGTGGAACCTGACGGTCGAGCTAAAGCTCATCGCAGACGTAGGACTTGTCGGCTTCCCGAATGTCGGGAAATCGACGTTGCTGTCCGTTGTGTCGGCGGCCAAGCCGAAGATCGCCGATTATCACTTCACTACCATAGAGCCCATGCTTGGTGTCGTCTCTGTCGGAGATACGAGCTTTGTTATTGCGGATATTCCCGGCTTAATTGAGGGTGCCCATGACGGTGCCGGTTTAGGACATGATTTTCTGCGCCACATCGAGAGAACCAGGCTTCTGATTCATATCGTCGATGTATCCGGTGAAGAGGGAAGAGACCCGATCGCAGACTTTGATCAGATCAACAGCGAGCTGAAGATGTTCAATCAGGATCTGGAATCTCGTCCGCAGATTGTTGCTGCGAACAAGGTCGACCAGGCTTCAGAGGAGACGGTCGAGGCCTTTCTTTCGGAGATGAAGAGACGCGGCTACGAAGTATTTGTAATCTCTGCCGCAATCGCGGACGGGACAAGAGAACTGATGGAGGCTGCGGCCGCAAGACTTCAGACTATACCGAAGACACCTATAGTCGTCAAGGTAAGTGAAGAAACGCTTTATAAGTTCGAGGAGGAGGCTCTTTTCTCCGTCGAAAAGAAGAATGAAATATATAGTGTCGTTGGAGCCTGGGTCGAACATCTGGTTGCTTCGACCAATTTTGACGATCCAGATTCTCTTGCGTATTTTCAACGGATCATTCGGAAAAAGGGTGTGATCGATGCCCTCAAGAAGGCAGGTGTCAAAGAGGGAGATCCGGTCAAAATGTATGACCTGGAATTTGAGTATATTGACTGATTCTTCTCTTTCTTTTTCTGACTGTATGATATAATGATTTCATTAAAATGCAGGAGGTTTACATTATGCAGAAGTATGTATGCGATCTTTGTGGTTACGAGTACGATCCCGCAGCCGGTGATCCGGACAGTGGAATTGCTCCCGGAACAGCATTCGAAGATCTTCCGGATGATTGGATGTGCCCCCTCTGTGGAGCAACAAAGGATTCATTCAGCCCCATGTAATCGAGCCTTTCGACCTGCTTGAATTCGTGAGAAGGTTGATTTCATTCGGCTTGGACTGAGGCGGTAACGATAGTGATCGGAGATCACGATTCGACGCCTCTTTCTTTTTGTAAATGACAACGTTAACAAATTGCGGACATGCTTATATTCAGGAGGGAAATATGCCGGCTATAACCATCAGTGAGGATATTCAATATGTAGGAGTACAGCATCCGGACAGGAAGATGTTTGACTGTTTGATGCCGACATCTCACGGCACCTCATACAATTCATACTTTGTTCGCGGCAAAGACAAATGTGCTCTGATCGATACCGTTGAAGAGGATTTTTTTGACGAGTATATTACAAAGCTCAAGGATCTTGGATCCGACTCGATTGATTATATCGTGATCCTGCATACGGAACAGGACCATTCCGGCTCTGTTCACAAGCTCCTGACATATTTTCCTTCTGCGCGTCTGATCGCTACATCGAACGTTGTTAAGCTGATGAAGACGCATCACCATATTGCCGAAGATCGTTTTCAGACGGTTGAGGAGGGCGACGTGTTGGATCTGGGCGGAAGAACTTTGACCTTTATGAAGATCCCGTTTGCTCACTGGCCCGACAATACGATGGTTTATGTCAAAGAGAACGGCGTGCTTTTTTCCAGCGATCTGTTTGGATCTCATTATTCGTTCAAGCGTGTTTTTGCCACGGACAGCTATGAGATCAAGGCTGCAGCGCTTGCATATTTTGCGGAGATTATGATGCCGTTTGCTCCCCAGGTGCGGAAATACACCGAGAAGGTAGTCGAACTAAAGCCTCGAATGATCGCTTCGGCGCATGGGCCGGTTTGGAATGATCCTTGTCTGATTATCAACAAGTATCTGTCATGGACAAGTGACGCAGTCAGTAAAACAGTCGTCATTCCTTACGTCAGTATGCACAACAGTACATCGATCATGGTAGACCGTCTGATGTGCCGTTTGGCCGGAAGAGGGATCTCTGTTATCTGCAGAAATCTCGGAGATTACCCGGACAGTCTCGCTGTAGAGTCGGGACATGTCATGGCTGATCTGGCGACAGCGGCAGCGGTAGTTTTCGGGATCCCGACTGTTCTTGGAGGACCGCATCCCGCGGCCGCCTATTGTGCGATGTTGGCAAATGCGCTTCGTCCGAAGACGAAGTTTATCGGTATGATTGGTTCTTACGGTTGGGGAACGAAGGTAAGTGAGACGTTTGACGCTTTGACTGCGGGCTTTAAGAAGGCCGAACGGCTGGCACCAATTTTGGTCGAAGGCTTGCCGACAGAGGAAGATCTTGAGAAAGTCGATGAATTTGCCGAACAACTGGCAGATAAGATAATGGCTCTATAGAGAACTGCTATTTTGAAGGCTCAATCGAATCTTCTATGAGAGACAACAACAGAGCCCGATATATGTCGGCGGTGGATTCCTTCCATCTCCGGCATATTTTTTGTGCAGTGGCCTCATCGGGAGCACAGAGGGAAATATCTGCAGCCGTATTCGCGCCGTCCAAAAGTGAAAGACGCACACGAAAAGCACCGTTTGCGTCCGGATCGTAGGAAGCTAGAACACTTCTGTCCTGCTTGGTTTTACGGATCCATTTCTGCGCCGTGCCAGAGAAATAGGCCTGGATATGTGTCGGAATGGATGCGATTAAAGGACTAAGGACAAGCTCTCCTTCGGGTGTGATATCGCACAACTCAATCGGCTTTCCGGAAGCGTCCCGACGAGTCTCTCCTTTACGGACGGCTTCCGTTATCAAGTGATCTCTCCTGAGCTCTTCCTTTGCCTGCATGAAAAGAAAATAGTCGAGAAACAAAGACTCAACGGCCCAGGTCTGGAGATCCAGAGAGGGGATAGACCTCGCTTGTTTGAGCATGTACAAAAGCATCAGCTTGGCACTCTTACTATCTGTTTCCGCCATGAGTCATCCTCCCTGTGCACATCCTTTTATCTTGCCCATTATAGCTGATTTATTTCAGGATCGAAAGGATAAAGCGATTTGTTTGTCTGCTTTTTCTATTCACAGGGAGTGGCCGAAGATGCTATACTGTCGGGAGAAACGAAACGGTTTGCTTGCGCATGATTCGTTAGTTAAAGATTATTTTGCGAGGAGAATACGATGATTACACTTGATACAACGAATGTTCTTCCATTTATCAGCGAGGAACAGATCCAACAGATGGAGCCTCAGGTGAAGCTCGCTCATGATATGCTCCACAAGAAAACAGGTCCCGGCAATGATTTTCTAGGCTGGCTCGACCTTCCCTCCTCCTATGACAGGGAAGAGTTTGCCCGTATACGCAAGGCCGCTGCGAAGATCCGCAAGGACACGGATGTGCTGCTTGTCATTGGTATCGGCGGATCCTATCTGGGGGCGCGCGCCGCGATCGAGCTTCTTTCCCATTCCTTTGCAAACATCGCCTCGAAGAAGGTGAGAAAGTCTCCGCAGATTCTGTTCTGCGGTAATTCAATCAGTGCCACTTATCTGGCAGATCTCTTCGACCTGCTGGAAGGCCGCGAGGTTTCTGTCAATATTATTTCCAAATCAGGGACGACAACAGAGCCGGCCATAGCTTTTCGCATCTTTCGTTCTTATATGGAAGAGAAGTATGGCAAAGAGGGAGCCAAGGCTCGTATCTACGCAACGACCGACAAGGCGCGAGGTGCTCTGAAGGGACTTGCCGACGAGGAAGGCTATGAGACCTTTGTCGTTCCGGATGATGTCGGGGGACGATTCTCTGTTCTGACGGCCGTAGGACTTCTTCCGATTGCGGTTGCCGGTGTCGATATCCGGGATATGATGAAGGGCGCAAAGGATGCCTCGGTCGCCTACAAGAAAGTGTCTGTTACCCAGAATGCCTGCTACCGTTATGCGGCTGTTCGGAATTGTCTGTTACGCAGCGGCTACTCCACGGAGATCATGGTCAATTATGAACCGTCTTTTCACTATATGACGGAGTGGTGGAAGCAACTTTTCGGCGAATCCGAGGGCAAGGACGGCAGAGGCATTTTTCCTGCCGGTGTCGATAATACGACAGATCTTCACTCGATGGGGCAGTATGTACAGGACGGACAGAGAATTCTTTTCGAGACTGTTGTACAGGTCGAGAAGGCAAGATGCTCTTACACGATCCCGAATGATAAGAATAACCTCGACGGTCTGAACTTCCTCTCCGGAATGGACATGAATGAAGTGAATTTCAAGGCGATGCAGGGCACGGTTCTTGCGCATGTTGATGGCAAGGTCCCGAACCTTATCCTGAAAGTTCCGGAACTGTCGGCGTACTGGTTCGGACAGATGGTCTATTTCTTTGAGAAAGCATGCGGGATCTCCGGTTATCTTCTTGCTGTTAATCCGTTTAATCAGCCCGGCGTGGAGGCCTATAAGAAGAACATGTTTGCTCTTTTGGGCAAGCCCGGCTACGAGAAAGAAAAGGCAATCCTCGAGAAGCGTCTTTCCGGACAGGCCTGATAGAAGAAAATCCAAATTTGCGGGCAGCGAGACATCCGTGACATGACGCGAGATGCATTTGCTGCCCGTATCCATTTATTGTCATGCAGGAAAAGGAGCAACGCCGATGCGTGAGACAAAGGTAAAAATATGTGGATTGCGCAGGGATGAGGATGCAGAAATCGTCAATCGATATCGTCCGGATTTCGTCGGATTTGTTTTGACGGAGTCCAAGCGTCGAGTGACGATTGAAGCGGCATCCCGTATTTCCGGACTGTTGGTTCCGGGTATCCGGCGTGTCGGTGTCTTTGCCAGGGAGTCGCCGACGGTCATTGCAGGAGCAGCTTTTGCACTGCATCTTGACGGTATCCAACTTCATATGGATGTCACAGAGAGCTTTGTTCTTGATCTTATTCACGAACTGGAAGCCCTTGATCCGGCATTTAGGCCGTTCCTCTGGCAGCGAGTGGCTGTCTCCTTGTCCGCGAAGAGTGCCGCCGATATTCGGCAGGGACTGGCAGGATTGGCCGGACACGATCATTTTGACGCGATCCTTCTGGATACGCGCAAAGAGAAGCAGGACGGCGGGACAGGAGAGAGATTTCCCTGGCAGCCTGCCGCTGAATATCTTCGCGAAGCGGGTATCGATGGGGCATCTGTCGTTCTGGCCGGAGGTCTTGATGAGGGGAATGTCGCTGAGGCGATACGCTTTTTTCGGCCGCTTGCCGTGGATGTATCAAGTCATGTGGAGAGTATGGGATATAAGGATGCGGCGAAAGTCAGTCGATTTATCGAAGCCGCCGGGAAGGTTAGGGAACTGTGAGTCAAACAAAGAGTATGTATGAGCCGGTCATGTGTAAGCCGGAGGACCTGATGGCCGTCACAAATCCTGCAAGGTATACGGGCGGAGAGTGGGGCGCGATCATTAAGGAGGATGTATTAGAGGAGATCAGACGAACCGGACGCACGGATACGGTCCGCTTTGCTTTCTGCTTCCCTGATATCTATGAAATCGGCATGAGTAATCTTGCCCTCCATATCCTGTATTCTGTTTTAAACAAGCAGGACAACGTATGGTGTGAACGATCCTTTTCACCATGGAAAGACATGGATGCGATCATGCGCGAGAAATCCATCCCGCTCTTTTCTCTGGAGTCGAAGACAAAGCTCAGAGATTTTGATATTCTCGGATTCACGTTGCAATATGAGCTTTGCTTCACGAACGTTTTACAGATGCTGGATCTCTCCGGGATCCCGATACGCACTGCCGACAGGAAGGCTGACGATCCAATCGTCGTCGCCGGTGGTCCCGTTGTCTACAATGTTGAGCCGGTAGCGGACTTCTTTGACTTGGTCATGATTGGTGAGGGAGAGGAAATGATTGTCGAGCTGACAAACCTGTATCACAGGAAGAAGCTCTCCATGCACACCGATACACCAATGACCCGAGACACATTCCTAACACTTGCTTCAAGCATTGAGGGCGTCTATGTTCCGTCCTTTTACGATGTTTTTTATCATGAGGACGGCACTGTTCGCGAAGTGGTACCGAATCGACCGAATGTCCCGCCGACTGTCATGAAGCGCATCATCAAGGATATGGACAGTGTTCCCTATCCGACACAGACAATCGTACCGAATATCAAGGCCGTTCATGACCGTGCCTATCTGGAAGTTTTTCGCGGCTGTATTCGTGGTTGCCGATTCTGTCAGGCCGGCTTTACCTATCGCCCCGTTCGCGAAAAGACTCCAAAAACACTCTGCGAGCAAGCGATCGCTCTTGAGAAGAATACCGGATATGACGAGATGGGCATGCTCTCCCTGTCGACAAGTGATTATCGCGGGCTGGATCAGCTGACTGATGATTTGCTCGAAGCCTTTGAGGGCCACCATACCAGTCTCTCCCTACCGTCTCTTCGTGTCGATACCTTTTCCCTCGAGTTGATGGAGAAGGTATCCAGCATAAGAAAATCAGGGCTTACTTTCGCTCCGGAGGCCGGCACACAGCGACTTCGTGACGTTATCAATAAGGGAATAACCGAGGAAGACATCCTGCACTCCTTGGATCTTGCGTTCCAGGGGGGATGGAGTACGGTGAAGCTGTACTTTATGCTCGGACTCCCGACAGAAACAGACGAGGATGTCTTAGGTATCGCGGAACTGGTGAGAAAGATTGAGGCTCTGTATTATGATGTCGGCCGTCGTCTCTCACAGAAAATGCGCAAACTTGAGATCACAGTATCAACCTCAATGTTCATCCCGAAACCATTCACGCCGTTTCAGTGGGAGAGGCAGGATACGCCGGATGAACTACAGAGAAAGCAGATGATGCTTCGTGAGCGCTTAAGAAGCCGGAATATCAAGTACATCTGGCATGATCTTGATACGTCGGTATGGGAGGTCGTTATTGCCAGAGGTGACCGTCGACTCGCTTCGGTTCTTGAGGATGGCTACCGAAAAGGCTATATTTTCGATTCCTGGGACGATTGCTTCCGTCTGGAGGGCTGGCTTTCTGTGCTCCTCTCGCATGGACTTGACGTCGATTTCTTTGCATACCGGGAACGTCCGGACGAAGAGACATTCCCATGGGATCACATCAAGAACGGAGTAAAGAAGTCTTTCTTGCTTCGCGAACGTGACCTTGCCTACGCCGAAGAAATAACACCGTCCTGCCGTGAAAAATGTACTGGCTGCGGCGCTGCATCTTTCGGAGGAGGAGTCTGTTATGAGCATGTATGATCGTGAAAAGGAAATGACAATGCAAAAGCATCAGACCGCCTATATCAGCCGTGTTCGCTTTTCCCGCAAAGGCAGTCTTGCCTATATCGGTCATCTCGACATGATGCGGACCTTCGAGCGCTCGATCCGTCGATCCGGTTTGCCTCTTTTGCATTCGCAAGGCTATAATCCAAGACCCATGTTGGTATTTGCCTTGCCTCTTGGTGTAGGGATACAGACGGTGGATGATTATGTTGATATTTATCTTTCCGAGCCGATAGAGCCGGAGGCGGTTTTATCAATGTTACAACCATATCTTCCGCAGGATCTGTCTGTGCTGGCAGCTGATTCTCTGCCTGAATCCGTCGGTAGCATTATGGCGATCGTTACGACGGCCAGCTATACTTTTCGTGCGCCGGGTATTCGTGATGCAGTAAGCCGCCTTTTGCTGCACAAGGAAATCATCGTTGAAAAAATGTCGAAGGGCCAGAAGCGTAACGTTGATATCAGGAGCTTGATTCTGAACACAGAGAACACAAAAGAAGAAGATCCCGACACGGCAGAAATCATCGTATGTGCCGGATCCAGCCAGAACCTGCGCCCGGATCTTTTTCTGCAGGCACTCGAGACATATGCCGGATATGAACAGGAATATGCGAGAAATGCCGAGATCGTGCGCACAGGCCTTTTCCGCGGTATCTATCCCGATATCCATCGCATCCTGGAGGGTCCTGAACATGCTTAGACTTTTCGGAGAGGTGAGCGAATCAATCACCGATGGCCCCGGTATCCGGTATGCAGTCTTCACACAAGGCTGTCCGCATTATTGCGTCGGCTGCCATAATCCGGGGAGTCACTCCTTTACAGACGGATATCTCGTAGATGAGAAACGCCTGATTGACGACATCCGATCCGATCCGCTTTTGGACGGCATCACACTATCCGGCGGTGAACCGTTCATGCAGGCCGAGGAGCTCGCTGTTGTCGCGGCGGCAGCCAAGGAACGCGGCCTTAATGTCATTACCTATACCGGTTACACTTTCGAGGAGCTTATCGAATTGATGAAGACCCGCAAGGGCTATCTCGAGCTTCTCAAAAATACCGACGTCCTGATTGACGGACGATTTGAAATCAAAAAGAAATCACTGGATCTCCGCTTTCGTGGTTCGTCCAATCAGCGGGTGATTGATGTGAAGAAAACCTTGGAGGCGGGGGAGATTGTCCTGTATCCGCTTTGATTTTTGTCTGAATGCGCGAAAAACCTCGCCCTGAACGACGAGGTTTTTCGCGTATTCAGATAAGCCAGGTGAGGATCTGTTGAATTACGATTGCTATGGAGATCCGAGAAGAAAGTCTCCAACAAAACACTTCGACTTGCCGAGAAGGAAGAAGAGTACGAAAGATAACTTTTGGCCGAAAGTGATTCTTGAAGTAAAAGGAGCATGAGTCAACATGATATAATATAGGAGTCGTTCAGAGAGGAGATTCAACCACTCCTTGATTATTTTCGATAACGTTTTGCCAAGTTGCCTAAACGTGTTATAGGAGGAATTCAATGGAGAAATACAATTCGGATATCGAATCCTTGAAGAAGATATTATCTTCGTTGCGTCCGTTAACGCAGGGCGAGCTTAAACGATTCAGAGATGATTTTCTCATAGACTACACCTATAACACGAACGCCATTGAAGGGAATACTTTGACGCTTCGTGAAACGGCGATGGTTTTGAATGATGGCATAACCATTAGCAAAAAACCACTTAAAGACCACTTGGAAGCCATTGGACACAAAGAGGCATTCGAGTATGTCGAAGAAATGGTTCGGAATCAATCCTCTCTTTCGGAATCTCTGATAAAGGACATACACTCTCTCGTTCTCATGGATCAACCTCGCGATAAAGGCAAATACCGATCTGTTCCCGTTTCCATCATGGGGGCGATCCACGAAACGGCACAACCGTGGGATGTTCCAATCCAGATGGAGAAGCTTCTTTTTTCATACAACAAAGAGAAGGTATTCTCCTTTGAGAAAACGGCAAGATTCCATTTGGAATTAGAAGCGATTCACCCGTTTATTGATGGCAATGGCAGGACGGGGCGTCTTATCTTGAATTTGGAGTTAATGAAAGCGGGTTATCTGCCCATTAATATTAAGTATGTGGATGTTGAATCGTACTACGAATGCTTCTCTTTCTATCATCAGAATGGCAAGAATCCGGAGAAACTGACTCATCTTATCAGTACTTATGAGAAACAAGAGCTCATCCGATATATTGGTATTCTGCAACAGATTAAGGAGGTAGAGAGAGAATACTAATCCTCATAATGAACTATTTTTCAATTTCTATTAGCACACCGTTCGATGTGCTTTTTTTATCTGAGTACTTTATTCGAGAAGACAGAATCAAACCGATGCATGCCATACTCATTCCGGACACGATCAGCATCAGCGCGATGCCCCTGCCTGATCCCGTTCCGAGAACCTGCCCGAACGTCGACGCAAGAACGCCGTTATTGTGCATGGATGGTTCGAAAACATAGTCAGAACAAGGCCCCGCAAGCAAATAAGCACCGATATAGCCTAGCTGAGTAAGAAGCCCGATTAAGCCCCAGGCTCTTGCTTGAAAAGCGTTAGGAATCTGTTTGCGGATAATGACTTCGGTAACTGTATTGATCCAAGGCAAAGAAAAAAAGAACATAAATCCGAAAACGACGATCCAGACGGTATTCTCTCGTGCGCCTACTAAAGCCATGGCAAGCCCGGCGCAGACAAGACCTCCGCGAAGAAACAGCATAAAGTGCTTGTCTATTTTAATGATCCCGATCACGATTGCTGCTATAAGCATGCCGATCGCGCTCAAAGACTCGATGATACCAAGCTCTTTTTCGCTTGAAAAGGACAGTACCATTGGCGTCATCAACACCTGAATAAATCCAACAAAGAAGCACATCCATGTCATCAGGATGATCAGATTACGGACGGTCCGATCTCTGCTGATCACAAGAAAACCATCGCGAAAATCCGAGAAAAAGGCCCCGACTGTCCTATGGGAAGAAGTACCCTCTTGCGTCTTTCTATCAGGCACATTCGATGCTTCTGTTTTAGCGAGGTCTATTTTTCTGATTCCTCTTCGAACAAGCGAAATTGTGATAGCCGTCACAAGGAAGGTACTGATATCAAGAATGAGTATTCCTTCGATCCCGATCAAGCCTATAAGAATTCCGGCCAGAAGAGGAGATATCAGAAACCGGGATGCGGATGCGATTTGAACCAAGCCTGAAGCTCGCGCATATTCGCCTTCAGTCAAAAGATCTGACACACTTGCCTTATACGCCGACTCGACCGGAGAGATCATGATCGCGCTGATCGTAACGCCGAGGAGCAGGGGCAACAAGGAAGTGCTCTTTGTATGAGTGGATATGAGTACGATTCCGACTCCTGAGATAGAAAAAAGATCCCCGAGCAGCATCAAAAGACGCCTGTCAAACCGGTCAGACAAAACAGCCGCAAAGGGTGAAAGCAGTATGGTTGGCAGGAATGCGCACAGTGCAGCAAGAGAGACCCAGAGCGCGCTTCCGGTCTGCTGATAAACATAAATGCCGACAGCAAAAGCAGTCATTCCGCTTCCAATGGTGGAGACAGTCTCTCCCAACCATAAAAGGAGAAAAGTCTTCATGCTTTACCCGCCTTTTCAAACATCTCAACAAAGCTTCCCGCTTTGACACCGAGTGACAGCTCCAGAAGAGTAACAAGAGCGATGAGGAAAGTTTCCGGATTGGATACCAGATCCAGATTGTTCTCATCCGTGAGAACAAGCGATGATGATAGAAATATCTGCATGTATTCAAGTGGAAAAGCACAGATGAATTCACCTGAAGCCACACCACAACGAATAATGTCGGTAAGAATGGGGCTGAGCCGTTCAATGACAGAATGCATCACCTTTGTGTGCATCAGTGCGTTTTCCGGACGATGCGTTTCAGAACGCATCTCTTCGCTGACCTGATCTTGTATTTGCATCGCCATGAAGACACCCAGCAATTTCTCCGGCAAGGATTTATCTGATTGGGATACAGTCGTTGCCCTCTCGTATATCAGATCGAGATAACATTCATTTATTGCGTCGAGGATTTCTTCCTTCGATTGAAAATAATGATAGAAGGTACCCTTAGCTATACCGATCTCATTGATGATGTCGTTGATCGTCGTAACAGAAAAGCCTCTTGTTGAGAAAAGGCGGTCAGCAACATCTAATAGCTCATTTCTTCTGTCGTCATGTGACTTTACGATTCGTGCCATATTGAATCTCCCCTTTTTATATCTTCATCAATGCAATACCGACCGACCGTCGGTCAGTATTAGAATAAACAATGGGAATCTCATTGTCAAGTGTATGTTTTTTTGTGTACACTGAGAAAAGAAAAGCAGGTATCCACCATGACATTAGGATCCATCTTTTACAATCGAAGAAAAGAACTTTCAATGACGCAGGCATTTATAGCGCAGAGCATCGGAGGGATTACAAATCAGGCTGTTAGAAATTGGGAGATGGACATATCTATTCCGACAGATGAACATCTGATACAGATTTGCCAAGTTATGCAGTTGGATTCGGATATATTGCATCCCATGGTCGTAAATGCCAGATTAAAAATTCGTGCGGAGATTGATAGAAAAGCGAATGATCCGCTACCGCTATGTTTCCAGCAAATCAGGGACTTATTTAAGCAAAGATGAACATTTAGAAATGCTAGTAGAATGTATGAAAGGCAGGTTCAAAACAATGGATTTAGCTTCTACTTTATACAATCGCAGAGAAGAGCTCCAAATGAGAAAGAGTGATGTAACAAGGCAGATTGGAGACGTCACGCATCAGGCTGTTAAGAATTGGGAGACGGGGATCTCCATTCCGACTGACGCTCACTTGATGCAACTGTCTCAGATTTTGCAATTGGATCTAACAATGCTTCAACAAATGAAAGCACAGGCATTAGTGGATTTGGATATCAGTAGATCAGAAAAAAAACTGGGCTCCAAAGAGTCTGAAACCCGGAACGAATTCATTCCTTTATTATATCTTCAACCATTCAACACATCCTTCAGCGAATCTGAAACTCCGAACACCGTCACAACTTCTGAATCCAATGACAGAGAACCCGAGAACGTATGGTCATCCATTACAAAAAGCATAAAAAATCTATTCGGCAGACGTTAGTGGCTGAGTGTTGATCTTGCTCGGACCATTTCTTTTGTCAGATAATGGATTCATCACGATCCGAATCTGACGGTTCCCCGGTTCGGAAGCAATACTGGCAGGACATGGGATGACTGGATAAAGAACGTCCCTGGAATAAGGGGATGTCATCTTCCCAAGATGGTAGGTCTGTGGGCTGCCACACAGAATCTATAATTAATTTCAAACAAATAAATAGTACAAATCCATAGCATACTTCGATGCTCGTTCTAAAAAAGAACGAGCATCGAAATCTATCAGCGTATTGCCGCCTCTCCGCGTTCTTTCGTTCGAATGCGAAATGCATCGGCAACATCGTACACGAATATTTTACCGTCCCCGAATTCTCCGGTGGAGAGCAAATCGAGCATGCTGTTCACGATCTCCTCAACTTGCTCGTCTGGAACAATGCTCTCTATTTTTAACTTCGGGAGGAATAGGTAATCTGCTTCGTTGCCTCTCACAAATTCTTTCCAACCCTTTTGAATCCCAAAGCCATTGATTTGTGTGATGCTCATACCGTTAATATCATACTTGTCCGAAATAGTCTTCACATCGTCCAGCTTGTCCGGACGGATGTACGCTTCAATTTTCTTCATATGATTTCCTCCTGCTTCCTGTTAATCCATTCCGTTAAAGGCCGGGTATGCGTGTTCGCCATGCTGGGAAATATCAAGTCCGGCCTCTTCGTCCTTGTTTGAGACCTTCATACCTCGGGTCACAAGCATAACGGCACCATAAGCAATAAACGTTCCGCATGAGGCAACCAAGATTGTTACTCCAATAGCCGCAAGCTGACGCAGGAAAAGATTTACGTCTCCAAAGACCAGACCATTCCACTGAACGGCTGCATTTATTGACGAATTAGCAAATAATCCGGTTGCGATTCCGCCCCATATTCCACCGATTCCGTGGCATCCAAACACATCAAGCGCATCGTCGTAGCCGATTTTTCGCTTAACAACCGTGATGAAAAAGAAACAGATCGGGCTAACGAGTGCGCCGATGAGGATGGATGCCCAGATCGGAACAAAGCCCGCACCCGGAGTGATTGCGACGAGCCCAATCACGAGTCCGGTTGATGCACCAACGAGTGTTGGCTTTCCTGTTGTCAATTTCTCGATTAGGAGCCAGGATATCATTGCGGCGGCAGCAGATATATTCGTGGTCATAAATGCATGAATCGCGAGCTCATTGGCGGAAAGTGCGCTTCCTGCATTAAAACCAAACCATCCAAACCATAAGAGAGAGGCTCCAAGAAGAACAAAAGGAACATTGTGCGGATGATATGTCGCTTTTCCATGATTTTTTCGTTTGCCTAGAAGAATCGACAGAATCAAGGCACTTACACCGGAACTGATATGAACGACATTTCCACCTGCAAAGTCGATGGCTCCAATATCAGCTAGGAATCCACCACCCCATACCATATGTGACAGCGGGTAGTAAACCAGCAAAGACCAGACCGTTGTGAAGATCACAAGCGAGGAGAACTTCATTCGTTCCGCTACCGCTCCGGTAATCAGTGCAGGAGTAATAATCGCGAACATCATCTGGAAAATGGCAAATGCCAGTGTGTTCGGATAAGCATATGTCATGTCAGTCAGACTATTGAAATTTAATCCAAACCAATTGAGGTCCCCGATTATCCCGCCGATGTCTCCGCTGAAGGACAGGGAGAAACCTACCAGAACCCAAAGCAGGGAGCACAATCCCATCATGATAACAGATGACATAATCGTATTAACAATATTTTTCCTCTTTACAAGTCCACCATAAAAAAATGCAAGTCCGGGCGTCATAATGAGTACCAGTGCAGACGAAGTCAACATCCACGCGACATCTCCGTGATCCATAATATTCTCCTTTTTACGCAAAAAAAGAGGCCAATCATGCTGGTTAGCACGATTGACCCCATTGCCATTTATTAAATCATTTTTGTTCTTGCAAAAACATGACTCATTCTACTTGACAACTTATTATTTTGTCAAGCCATGACACGAAAATGTTTTTTTCTGTGTCATATTTCAAAAGAGGCGGAAAGAAATATTTTGCAATGCAAATAGCTCGTCGGGCGAATCTTGTCTTTTCCCACAAAAAAAGATAAGATGATAGAGGTGTCTTTGCTTTTCGGCTGGACACAGTACGTCCAAAGGGGGGAGCATCATGAATACGACTGAGCATGAATTTGCCGAAAGCCTTTTGCGTATTTTTGATAATGTTCTTCTGACAGAAGAGAAGGCTCTCTCTAAGGGCTATTTTCCTGATTTGTCCATTGCTGAGCTTCATACCATCGAATCAATCGGGCCTTATGAAGCGCGAGCTATGAGCGAGACCGCGCAGCGATTGGGCATCACGACGGGCACATTGACGGTCGCCATTGACCGCCTTGTCAGGAAGGGGTACGTGGAACGGCATCGCGATACGAAGGACCGGCGTGTCGTACGCATCCATCTGACGCGCAAGGGCAAGCTTGCATACCGGATCCACTCCAAGTTCCATACCCTTCTTGTGAAGCGTATTATGGAACCATTGGATGAGCAGCAGCAGGTTCTACTGACGGGAATGGTCAAGAATATTGAAGAATTGATTGCCGAGCAATATACGAAATATAGTGAAGAGCAACAGCACAGAATACCACTGGACAGTACCGGGAGGTCAAGAGAAAATGTCTGAGCACATACCCGAAAAGCAGCAGGGAGACTCTGATAAAAGCGGAGACCCTCGAGAACGGAACCTGAATTCCTCACAGGATGGGAAGCGGATCGACCGGATTTATGACGATGTCATAGCGGCTATAACCCGGCTGAATCAGATGTCGCCGACGGACCTGACGCCGACTACGGACATCCTGTATGATCTTGGATTGGATTCTCTGCAGGTTTATGAGCTGGTTGTGGATTTGGAAGAGGCATACGACATCAGACTTCCTGATGAAGATCTTGAGAGACTTCATACTGTACAGGACATTGTCGACATGGTCGACTCCATGTCTCGATGACCAGAATGGTTGTTTTTAAAGCAATGGGGTATCTATGCATTATGCCTTCATAATCAATTATTTTGCGGATAAGAAGAGACTTGCCCCGACGCAAGTTGCGATTACCAAGCTTCAAGAGCGATTGCCCGGCCTTGTTTTTTCTCATGTTACCGAATATCCGGGTCACGCGCGTGAATTGGCGGCACAATACGCGGCACGCTTCGGTCCGGATGTTTTAATTTTGGCTTGTGGGGGAGACGGAACGGTACACGAGATCTCAAATGCGCTGGTTAATACGGACACCCCTATGTCCGTTATCCCTCTCGGTACAGGCAATGACTTCGCCCGCTCAACACTTCTGGCCGAGCATTATCAGCATCCCGAACAGATCGTCTCGAGAATCGAATCGTGTAGGATTCGCCGGATCGATATGATGAAGGTTACGGTTTTTGACGAAAAGGGTGTCGAGGTCGCAAATGAGAATCAGTATAGTGTGAATATCACATCTTTTGGCTTGGATACGATGATACAGGCAGAAGCGAAGAGGATCGTCGCGGCACACAGAAAATCCCGTTTTGTCCGCAAGAACGCCTATACCCTGGCAATCATGTCCTGCCTTGTAAAGGGATGGGACTATCAGATGAGGTATACAGTCGACCTGGCGAACGGTGAGACGATTCAGGATGAGATTTCTTATTGCCTGGCTTGTATCGGAAATGGCCGTTATTATGGAAACGGTTTTAATCCCTCGCCGGACGGGAAGCTGGATGATGGTATCCTCGAGACCTGTATTGTTGAAGACATGCCGCTCTATAAGATCCTGCCTCTCATCCCGAAATATAAAAAGGGGACGCTGATTTCGCATCCCCATGTTCGTAAGTATCAGATAAAGTCGATCAAGCTTTCTTCTCCTGACCCTTCAAAGCCTCTGAATGGTAATTACGAAGGAGAAGATTTCCATGGTTCTTCAGTTCAGATCGATGTAGTTGTTGGCGCACTCGGGTTTGCCTTTTTCTCCATCTGAAGCATCCATTGTGTCGCTTCGGCCGTCATCTTGTGAGCGTCTTTTCCATAATCGGAAGGAAGCAATGGTTTACCATAATGAATGATGACTTCCTTTCGTCTATGCTTCTCTTGGTCCCATGGCTTCGGGAACTTCATGTGACGTGAGAATACTTGATATCCACCCTCAATATATACGGGAAGAAGGGGAGTATTCGACTTTATCGAAAGATAGGCCGCTCCGTCCTTCAGCTCTGCGACATTTCCGTTCAGTGAGCGCGTGCCTTCCGGGTGAACGAGCATGATATGTCCGTTCTCGATTTCCTTCTTTGCCTTGATCAGTCCGCGGACAGGATTTCCGTAGCGATCCACAGCGATACCACGGCCGACGCGCATAATCAATCTTCCGAGAATGCCGTGCGAGGTCTCAAGATCAGAGGCGGCCAGGCAGCACATCATCTTAAAATGCTTGCGCGGCAGAAAATATGCAATCCACATGCCATCAACGTAAGTCTGATGGTTCGCAGCAATAACGTAGGGTCCATCTTTAGGAATATTTTCTTTGCCATTGGACTTGAATCGAAGAAACAGCAGAGTCGCAAGCATACCGACTCTAAAAAAGAAATTGCCGGTAAATCCACGCTTGACAGGGTATTTATCCGGCTTCGTAGGATCTGCCGGGAGGACGGGTTCAGAAATTTTGTCGCTCACTAAAGATGTTCCCTCTCAGTTCTTATGATTATTCAAAATACGATGATTTTCTATTCCCCTATGCTAGACCAGAGCGAATCGATTGTCAAATGCACAGAAAATACTTTGAATATCAAAATATAACCCGTTTTCCATAGACGTGACGGCACTAAAGTGGTATGATCGAAAAGGATTTTTAATAGAAAGCAGACGTTTGACTACCCCTAATATATTCACGATCCGGAGGCAGTACATGCAGATCATTACAGGAAAATCAGCTCGTGAGGGATCCCAATTCAATAACATTCGTCAGGTTGTCTTTCATTCCAGAGAGAAGTATTCAACCGGAGATGCGTTCATATTTCGCAAGAAGCCGACAGAAGCTGAGATTCATAAGACATACAAGGATTTTGGTGATGATGTCGAGGCTTTCGGAACAGCCTGTATTGATATGGGACTGTCGGACTTGAATCTGTCCGTCATTGGAGAGAATGCCTATGAGTGGGTCGTCTCCTATGCCGCAATCGTAAGCGGTGTCGGGACCGGTGTTCCCCTTGACCGCCTTCTTCCGGAAAACGAAGTAACAAATCTCTTGCGACGCGGCAGGGTACATGCAATCGTCTATCACCATAAGCATCATGACATGATGCTGTCGATCGCCGCCATGAATGAGTTTCCTGACCTTCTGGTCCGGTACTTTATCTGCATGGATCCCACGATGCTGGCTTCCGGCCTTCCTGACGACCCTCGATTTCTTGTGTTTTCTGATCTGGTTTCGAAGGGCCGCAAGTTGCTTGCAGAGGGAGACACCCGGTTTGCGGACAAGCAGATCGATCCCGATCAGGTGAATATTCTGCTCTTTACTTCGGGTACGACAGCGGCCAGTAAGGGTGTCATGCTCTCTCCACGTAATATCTGCACGAACCTGAACAGCATTTCCACGGCACTCATCGTCGAACCCGGAGAGCGAGCATTCTCGATTCTTCCTCTTCATCATACATTTGAA
Source organism: uncultured Mageeibacillus sp. (assembly GCA_964579245.1). Lineage (GTDB taxonomy): Bacteria > Bacillota > Clostridia > Saccharofermentanales > Saccharofermentanaceae > Firm-13. Next base: position 19,367 of record CAZOFY010000014.1, on the reverse strand, counting down.
AACACTGTGGATTTTTATCTTCTCTCACGGGGATGCGTCATCTGCTTTTCTGATGGTTTGAGATATCTGATTAAGAATATCCAGGAATGGCACGTTGAGGTCGTTGTATCGGTGCCGCTGCTTTTCGAGAACGTTCATCGCAAGATCAAGGATGGCATTGAGGAATCCGGAAAGACAAACCTTATCAATTTTATTCTGCCGGTCACTCGTTTCCTACGGAAGCTCCATATCGACATACGACGAATTGTGTTCTCCGATATTCTGAAGAAGCTGGGCGGACATCTTCGATTAGTTGTTATCGGCGGTGCCGGTATCGACAAATCGATCATTCAGGATTTCAACGATTTCGGTATTGATTTTTTCATGGGGTACGGATTAACGGAGACGAGTCCTGTTATCAGTTCAACAACACAGGAATGTAATGTTTTCGGGAGTGTGGGGCGACCGATTAAGAATATCGAGGTCGCAATCGATACGGAGGACCCGAGACGAGGAGCAATCGGAGAAATACTGACTCGTAGTGACTGCGTTATGCACGGATATTATGAGAACCAGGAAGCGACCGATGAGGTCCTTATGCCGGACGGCTGGTTCCGTACGGGTGACATGGGATATCTCGATAAGCACGACTGCATTCATATTACGGGCCGTGTGAAGTCGATGATCGTACTTACAAACGGTAAGAAGGTTTTCCCCGAGGAGATCGAATCCTTACTCAATTTATTACCCGGTGTCCGGGAATCCTTTGTCTGGGGAGATGATTCGCAGAAGGATTCTGTCGAGATATGTGCAAAGATCCTGGTTGACCGTCAGGAGATTGGCAAACACCTGCCGATACCGGACAAGAATCCGGGAGATAATTCCATTCGCGACTACCTGCGAGATCATATCAAGACGATTAACCATCAGATGCCCTCCTTCAAGGCAATCCGGTATTTTATATTCAGCGAAGGTGAAATGGTGAAAACGACGACACTCAAGATTAAGAGGGCAAAGGAGCTTGAAGCAATCCGTGAGCGGATGAACCAGGCAGGTTCATCTTTGAAGACGGCAAATGGGCAGAACCTTGATACTCTTTAAGGAGGCTTATCTTGGCTTTTCGTGTTCTTTTCGGTGAACATGCGAACGAGCTGATCGACGAATGTCTCGAGAAGATATCCGCCGAGGCTCGGCTATGGCCGCACAAGCGGGCTTTTTTATTGGTCCCCGAGCCGATCAAGGCTGATATGGAGATACGACTGCTTCGCTTTCTTAAGAAACAGAATGAGGGGCTGCGAGCGGCGAATGAAGCTTTGATGTTGGTCGACGTTGTCAGCTTTTCAAGACTGTCGCATCGTATTCTATCTGAAGTCGGGGGAATCTCCGATGAATTCATGGATGACGCATTGGAAACGATGCTGATCCACACAATCCTGCGGGAAGGCGGCAAGGATTTTACGGCGCTTTCCGCTCTTTCGGATCGAATCGGCTTTGTTCCCGAGATCCAGAATGTACTCGGAGACTTCTCGCGATACCATGTTACAGCAGGACGACTTCGTGAGATCGAGCAAACGATGGCTGAGCCGAAGCTCGTGTCGAAGATTCATGATTTCGCTCTTTTGATGGACCGACTCGATGAGAAGACGCAGGAGCTCGGCTATGTCCGGACCGGAGAGAGCATGAAGAGGCTTGCGGACATCCTGCTAAAGCTTGCCGGCAAACAGCCGCTTTCGTGGCCACTCGACCGACTTTCCTACCTTCGCGACGCTTCCGTTTGGATCCTGGGATTCGGCCAACTGAGAGATTTTACTCCTGAGGAGTCCTTTGTTTTATCGGGGTTGGCCGCAACTTGTGAGTCCGTGACGGTGACGGCTGTTTCAGATCGGGCACCTTTGTCAAAATCAGATATAACAGAAGGAGCACCGGCCTTTGTTTTTGGACGCCAGACTTTATGGAGCCTGAAGAGTCGCTTTCCGGAAGCAAAATTTGAGAAACGTGAATTCTCACCGGATAAACCGGCGGAGCTTATCTGTTTTTCCCAAGCCTTTGCCTCCAGAGAATTAACTCCGAAGCCGATGCCTACACCATCGATACAGCCGATGATGATGGCAAACGCTATGGAAGAACTGACCTTTGTTGCGGGAGAAATCCGCCGGCTGGTTCTTTGTGAAGGCTTCCGGTATAAGGACATCAGTGTGGTGCTTTGCGATCAGGGGTCGAATGAATCGAATTTACATGCTGTTTTTTCGGAGTTCGGGCTGGATCCGTTTCTTGACAAACGCCGGCCGCTGTCCGGCACGGCGCTGATCCGTTTTGTCATGGCTCTCATGGATCTGGGGATAACCGGATGGTCTTTTTCTGCATTGATGACCTGCCTGAAATCAGGAATGTGTCATGTTCCTGCTCAGGACGTGGATCGATTCGAGAATTTCTGCCTGAAATATGGGTTTTTTCGCGGCTATCGCATATTGGACGAAAGGAATTATACGAAGAACAAGGACCCGGATGAAGCGATGCTCTCGATTATGCGAAATTCCTTGCTGCCCCTTCGCAAATTTGTCGATCAAATCGGCTCGGCATTGACCTGTGCCAATAAAGCAAAAGCAATGCTTTCTTTTCTTCAAACCTACGGAGGAGAATCGGACGGTTACCTGTCCGGTGTGGCCGGTCAAATCGAAGCGCTGTCGGCGGAGTGGGCGGAGGCTGGTGATCAGGATGCCTCATTGGCATTGACCGCTTCCTTTAATGAGCTGGTAGCGCTGCTTGAGAAGCTGTCCGGACCGATCGGAGATACGAAGCTGTCTCTTCTGAATTTTAAGAGCATGCTGCAGTCAGGAATGGAAGCGACGCTCTATGGTGCGATCCCGTCGTATGTTGATCAGATTACGATTTCGGATATCAAGAGGGGAGCTCTGCGCTCGAGCCGAATCATGTTTCTGGTAGGTGCCTCTAATGATCGGTTCCCGTTCGGCGGTATTCATGAGGGTTATCTGCGGGGCTTTGAGAGAGAATACATTTCAGAAAGTCTTGGTATTTATTTTCCGAGCCGGTCGCGTGATCAGTATTTCGCAGATTATACGGTCGCCTATTCTTTGATTGATGCACCGACGGAGAAACTATATATCCTTTGTTCGCAGAGCAAGGAGCCATCCGTCATTTTTTCGCAGCTCCAGGAGTTGTTCGGTGACAGTCAAGTATCTTCGCCGGCGACGGATTCTGTTCATGATGCGCGTCTTTTTTCAAGGAATGCCCTTCAACGATATATCCGGACTCGACTTTCGCAGGAGAAGAACCCGGCGAAGCGTGAGCAATTTCGAGAAATGGCAGGGCAGATTCCAGGCATATCGCTGCAGGAGGCAACAAAGCAGACCTTCGATATCCAGATTTCAGGGGAGAGCATGCGACGGCGTTACCCGGGGGAGCTTCGAATGAGTGTATCTCAGGTAGAGACCTATGCGAGCTGCCCGTTCAAACACTTCGGAAATTATGTTCTTCGCCTGAAGGAGCGTGAACTGTATGAATCCCGTGCCAATATCACGGGGACGATTCTGCACGCGGCTATGGAGAACGCTCTCAAGGAGTATATGAATCGATTGCATAGGACAGCGACGACAAAGGAAAGGGAGAGTCTCGCCGACGAATATGCCGTTCGAGATTTCTCGGTATGGGCGCAAGAGCTGCTCGAAGAAATCCAGGAATCCTCGGACGAGCCTGTCGCCGGCGACTCTGTTTTCCGGGCATCTTCCGGCAGTCTGATGCGGCGTACGGCCGGGCACTCCTTGCGCTATATATTCAACGATCCGTCGCTTCGTGTTTTCCGACCGGAAGCCCTTGAATGGAAGTTCGGCGAGGAGGGGACTGCGCAGATCTCAATCCCTACTGTAAGCGGACGCAACGTTCTTCTGACGGGAACGATCGACCGTGTCGACATCAATCCCGACAGTAATTCTTTTCGGGTTCTTGACTACAAAACAGGGAACAAGGAAGTCAAGTATGACGAGTTGTTCCATGGGCTTTCGGTGCAGTTGCCAGTATATATGAAGGTTTATTCCTCGAATCGAACGGATCTGACTCCGGCTCAAGCGGGCTACTTTCTTGTTGCCCGTCCGAACATTAACCTGTCCGACTGCGGCGGGCGGAAGGATCCTGTCGATCTTCAGGAGAAAATCAGAAAAGAATTCAAGGTGCGGGAAATTGATATGGATCCGTCTCTTTTGCAAAAGACGGCGGATCACGCGATTGAGAAGATACAAGAGCATTGCAACAAGCTGTTTTCGGGGGACTTTTCCGTAAGGCCGAGAAGAACGCTCAAGAGCAAGCCCAATCAAGCGTGCGAATACTGTGATTATATGGCGGTTTGTGGGATAGATCCCAAGAGTCCGCCGACTCAAACCCTGCCCGCCGTACCGCCGCTGACCGAAGCAAAGCAGAATTGCGACAGGGAGAACTTCAAGCAATATCTGCTGACGCATTTTCAGGACGGGAGGGATTTGCCATCATGAAGCTGAACGCACAGCAAGAACAGGTCGTGAGAGACCCTGTCGGGAATCTTCTGGTCAGCGCCGCTGCCGGATCCGGAAAAACGAGTGTCATGACAGAACGGATTGCATCCCGCGTGATTTCTGGTGAACTCGACCTGCGCCGGATCCTGGTCATGACTTTCACGAATGCGGCAGCCGCTAATATGCGCAAAAAGATTGAAGAGAAGCTGCTGGTCGCCTTGTCAGTAGAGACAGAGCCTTCGAGGAAGGCACGTATTTCGGAACAACTTACCACGCTTTCATCAGCGCATATTTCGACGATACATTCCTTCTGCCTTCGCGTCATTGACAATTTCAGCTATGACGCCAGAACCAATGAAGGTGAGCCGATACTTGATCCCGGCTATGCAACGCTTGATGACACAAGGGCAAAGCTTCTTTTGAAGCAGGCGACCGATGATGTGCTCACAGCTCTTTATGAAGAACAATACAATGTCGGGCAGGCTCCCGTTGATGTGGTGTTTCCGGAAGTGACGAAAGACAGGGGCACACAGGAGACGGCACCTTTTGTTCTGGATGGAGATTCCTGCGACCGCAGGCAATGGTTTCTGGACTTCGAACGGATGATTGCTTCTTTCGGAAGCCGCAATGATGAGTCTGTCCGCGATATGATCCGGTCGATACATTCCCTTCTTCGAAGTATGCCGGATTATGAGAAGTGGCTCCGGGATTCATATAATAAGCTCAGGAACACGTCTGCCGATTATGCCTCCTCCTTGCCGGCGAAGATTTTGCTCTCTGACTTTCAGACGGCACTGCATTTGTGTGAAGAAGACCTGCAAGAGATGCAGAAGAGCCTGCCGGATGTTCTTTTCGTTAATGACAAGAAGAAGAACGCGGATTACCAAGAGAGGTTTTCTCAGCTTTTTGGCTGTATTCGAAGACTTATCGATGCCGAAAACAATGGCCTTCTTACATATGGACTGTGCAGGGACGTGATGGCTTCTTTGCCTGATATCAAGTTTCCTTCCCGAAGAAAAGATAATCCGGATGATCTGCGTGCAACATTCATGGATCAGCTCCTCTCCGTAAAGGAGGTGCTTGTCTATATGGGCTTTGGCAAGCCAGATCCGAAGTCCTCGCGGACAAATGTACGATTTCTTTTCGCGAAATCCGAGAAGGAAATCGAAGAGGAACTCTCTGAGATGGTTCCTGTTATTGCAAGATTGCTGGAGACGGTCATTCTTACCGACGATCAATATACCAGGCTGAAACGATCAGAAAACACAATCGACTTTTCTGATTATGAGCACCTGGCTCTGCTGATTCTGAGCCAGCCGGATGCAAAAGAATACTATTCAACGCAGTTTGACGAGATTTACATTGATGAATATCAGGACAATAGCCGGATTCAGGAGGCGATCGTTGCCTGCTTCTCCCGCAACAACTGCTTTGCCGTCGGTGATGTCAAACAGAGCATATACCGCTTTCGTCATGCAAGGCCGCAGATTTTTCTTGGCCGAATGAAGCAGTATTCGGAGCAGGGAACCGGTGTCGTTCGGGAGTTGAACAGCAATTATCGAAGTGATCCGCGCATTCTTTGTGCCATTAACGACATCTTTGAACAGATTATGAGTGAGGAATCCGGTGAAATCGACTATGATGACTCGCAGCGTTTGACACCCGGCATAGAACAAAAGCACACCTTTGACACCGCACCTTCAGTCGAGCTTTTGCTGCTGGACGTTACGAAGCGCCAGACATCCACAACCATCGGGGAAGAGGAGGATCAGACAGAGGCATTGGAGATGTCGCCTGTGCCTGAAGGCAACACAGCAGGCAATCCGGATGGTTCTTTGTCCTCCGGCGCGGCTGCCCCCGAGGACGTCGATCCGGAAAAAACAAGTAAAGAGGCGAAGCTCGTTGCGGCAAAAATCAGGGAACTTTCACGGATCGAGGGTGTCAAATGGTCTGATATTGCTGTCCTTTGCCGAAAAAACAAGGAGGTCGAGATTTTTACCGCCGAGCTCAGCTTGGCAGGCATTCCGGCAGAGGGGAAAGTACAGGACGAGTACCTTTCGAGCCGCGAGCTTCTCCTGATGGAGAACCTCGTCCGGCTTCTTGATAATTTCAATCAGGATATTCCCCTGGCCGCTGTGATGCGTGCAAACTTACCTCGATCGGGTTTCTCGGATGAGGAATTATTGCGAATCAAGCTGGATCTGCCTCGGGAGCAGAGCGGAGAAGGATGTTTTTATCAAGCCGTTCTCTATACCCGATTCTACGGATCGGATCCATACCTGCAAGAAAGGGTCTCTGACTTCTGTGACTGGATCGACTCTCTTCGAAGTGCATCGATGTATCTTCACGTATCAGAATTGATTGAGAGAATTTACTACGAGACAGGGCTTCGAGAACAAGTCAGTTCGTTCGAGAACGGTGCCTCCCGTGTGGCGACTCTGGAAGCTTTTCGAGATTGGGCCGGGCGATTCGACTCCGGTCGCAATGGGGGCTTGTACCGGTTTGTCAGCTATATGCAGGATCTTCGGGAACGTAAGGAGAGCCCGGAGGAATTCATCGAGGCGCAGCAGACCGAAAACGTTGTCCGGTGCATGACGGTTCACAAGAGTAAGGGGCTGGAGTACCGTGTCGTTTTTCTTACCGGAATAGGAAAGAGCTTCGTTCGACGGGAAGCCGCAAAGGACATCATGCTGTCCGAGACATTCGGTGTTGCCACCAGGTTCATAGACCCGGATGAGGGACTTTTTTATGAGACTCATTTGAGTATGGCGGCGGAGGATGAGGAGCGAAGCGCGGAGCTTTCCGAGCAAATGCGCCTACTGTATGTGGCGCTGACACGCGCTCAGGAAAAGCTCTATCTGACCTCTTGTTTTGAGAGAAATAAGGATGGCGTATTCACCTCGGCGGCGGACTTGATCCAATATGTAGCAAAACAGACAGACGTTTCTTTGCCTGCGTGGCTCGTAAAAAAGTCAAAATCATTCCTGGATCTTTGTCTGCTGGCTTTTGCCAGAAATCCCAATCTGGATCTGCGCCCTCTTCTTTCCGCAGACAGTTCCAAGGACCTACTCGTAGAAATTTCTGCAGCTTCCTCCCGATCGAGGGATATCGGGCTGACCATCATCGATTATGAAAGCATCCGAAACATATCCGTTGAGCAGGAGAAGACTCTCTCGGAATCGCAAGAACCGGGAACGCCGGTAAGAACACTTCTGACCGGGCAGGACCATGAATTGTTTTCCCTGCAGTGCTCGGGGAAATATCCGTACGAAGCCATGACCCGGTCTCCTGCAAAGATTACTGTCAGCGAACTGAAACGAAGAGCTCTTCCCAGGACGCAGTTTTCTGAGGAGCCGGAGCCGGATCCTTCTGTCTGTTACCCGTCAAGCAAAATTCGGCCGATCAATCTTTCCGTGAAGGCATTGCCGGAAGAGCGCGGCAACAGGAAAGAGTCGCTGAGCCCCACGGAACGAGGCACACTCCTTCACAGTGTTTTCCAGTATCTGGACGTATCACGAATTGCCGCGGATCCGTCGATGGAAGCTGTCGATTCTGCGCTGCAAGCGTTGGTTGACGCAAAAATGCTCCGCAAGGATCGGCTGACCCATATTGAATCATACAAGGAAGCCATTCGTAGCTTTGCCGCATCGGATATCTGCCGAAGGATCATGGCTGCCGAATCTCGTGTTCAGAACGGGCCATATCGGGAGATTCCATTCTCTCTGGCGATGTCTGCAGAATCGGATGACCTTTGTATGGTGCAGGGAATGATCGACTGCTGGTTTATCGAGGGAAAAGAAGCCGTTCTGCTTGACTACAAGACAGACGTCTTGATCGGATCCTATGAAGAGAAGAAAGCAATTCTTTATGAGCGTTATGAAACCCAGCTTGATTACTATGCTCGTGCGATTACCTCTGCCAGCGGACTTCCCGTCAAGGAGAGGATTATCTGGCTGATTCCCGACGCTGTTTCTTTTCGGCTCGAAGCTCCCGAAAAAAGTCTGTGAGGATTGAGGAGCATTCGGTCTTGAGGATCCCGCCGGTATATGTGACACGATGATTATGGGAAAGGTCAAAAAGTGTATTTCTCGAGACTACGGCTCCGCCCTTCGGATCCTCGGCACCGAAATAAACATGCCGTATCCTTGCCTGTATCATTGTCGCGGCGCACATATAGCAAGGCTCAAGCGTGACATATACATCGCAATTCTCGAGCCTCCAGGAACCAAGAGCTCGACAGGCCTTGCGGATTGCAATCATCTCGGCATGAAGTGTGACATCCTGACCTATCTCACGGCGGTTATAGCCGCGTGCGATGATATGTCCGTCATGTACGATGACACAGCCGATAGGGGCTTCCTTAAGAGCCCCGGCCTTCTTCGCCTGCAAAACAGCAGCCTTCATGAATCTGTTATGATCTGCCTTCAACATATCGATATGATAACACGAAAATCCCGTTTAGGTTTGCTTCGGTTTTTTGTTCGCTTGTTGAAAAAACACCGAAAAACCAGCGAAAAGAATGGTAAAAATGAAATATCATTTGCGCTTCCTCACTTGAACGTATATAATTATCGTGCCGAACTTATGGGCATATTTATTTGCCTGAGTCGGATTTCAATTAAAGGATGGTTACATCATGGCGTCAGCACAAGGTATATGTAAGAACTGCGGATCGCTTGTAATGTTGAATGACAAGGAAGAATTATGTGAGTGCCTTTTCTGTGATTGTGTATTTCCAAGTGCGGAAGCTCTTGCCATTGCTCAGAACCCGGGCGAATACACATTTCCCAATGAGCCTCAGCCGAAGCGGGACGGTGTGAAGCGATTTACCGTTACTCCGGTGAACGCAGACCCGATTCCTACAGCAGTGAAGAGGGCGGAGGTATCCGCTCCTGCGAAGCCAATGGAGAAGAATCCATATGAGGTATCTCCGGATGACGTCAAGGCTCCCCGCAAGGTGTTCTGGGGTGTTATCGGCGTGGCTGCCGGACTTGTTATCCTTACAATCGCAATTGCGTGGCCAATGCAGAACAACAGGTATAGTCACAAGGAGAATATGGCTTTGTCTATCTCTCCTGTTTTCAGTGAGTTTCCGGTCAATACCGAGAAGGTTGACGGATATAATGTCGGATACGCCGTTCATGGCCAGAAGAACAATATTTTGGCAGTGACCACGGAGGAAGTGGTGAGCAAGGAAGCTGTTCTGGCCACCTTTAAGAAATTTGCAGATCTTCGAGCCAAGGAATACGGAATATCGACAGATGATTTTTCGTCATATTACGGCGATTTGCGGCTGACAGTTTATGCTTCGAACGGAGGATTTACACTCGATATCACCGGACAGGAAGAATTGACCTCTGACAGTGTGAAGGAGCTTAGCTGATCCGCTCTGCTTTCTGATTTATCTGAATAGATAACGTCTTTCCACCGAAGCACCAATGGCTATGAGGAGGAATTCTATGCCAAATGAAAATCGCTCTATTTTGCAAGAAATCGAAAGCATGGCGCGTGGCAACAACAACCGCATCACCTATAAGGACGTGATGTCAATCATAGAGGCAAACGACGTTGATCCGGAGGTTGCCGAGAAGATTTTTGATTCCCTGGAGGCGAAGAGCATCGAGATCCTCCCCGAGACGAATGTCGAGGAAGAGAACCAGAACGAAGTTGATTTGAATGTTGGTTTTGGCGAGGGTATCGGCATGGACGATCCGGTCCGTATGTATCTGAAGGAAATCGGCAAGGTTCCCCTTCTGACCGGTGAGCAGGAGCAGGTTCTTGCGCAACGCATGCTGGTCGGAGATCAGGATGCCAAGGATATGCTGATTGAAGCTAATCTTCGTCTCGTAGTCTCGATTGCCAAGCGTTATTTAGGAAGAGGCATGCAATTCCTGGACTTGATTCAAGAAGGCAATCTCGGACTGATCAAGGCTGTAGATAAATTTGACTACTCGAAGGGCTTCAAATTCAGCACCTATGCAACATGGTGGATCCGTCAGGCGATTACGAGAGCGATTGCCGATCAGGCAAGAACGATCCGTATTCCTGTACATATGGTCGAGACGATCAATCGTCTGGTTCGTGTCCAACGTTCGTTGATTCAAGAGCTTGGCCGCGAACCTGAGGTTGAGGAGATCGCCAAGGAAATGGGAATGACCGTTGAGAAGGTTCGAGAGATCCAGAAAATATCTCAGGAACCGGTATCGCTTGAGAAACCGATCGGAGAAGAAGAGGATAGTCATTTAGGTGACTTTATTCCCGATGATGATGCCATGTCCCCCGCCGATCAGGTTGCATATACACTGTTGAAGGAGCAGCTGATTGAAGCAATGAGCGGCTTAACACCACGAGAAGAGAAGGTTCTCAGGTTGAGATTCGGATTGGATGACGGCAGACAGCGCACCTTGGAAGAGGTGGGACGCGAGTTCAACGTTACCCGCGAGAGAATCCGTCAGATCGAAGCAAAGGCATTGAGAAAGCTTCGTCATCCCAGCCGTAGCAAGAAGCTGAAGGATTATATAGACTGATCGATGAAACGGACGCAAATTGCGGCCAAGCAGGATCTGCGGGGGAATCCGCAGATTTTGTTATATGTACCGCATAGATGGTGAGAAAATGAACAAGCTTTCTTTTCGAAAAGGATTATTGCCAATTGACGGTCTTCGTTTTTCCGACGGAAGGTCTCTTGCGCAGGAACGTGTGCTTGAAATCTTCACACCGAAAGAGATCCTTGTTCCGATGCGCCAACATCTTGGTATTCCTGCCGTTCCCTGCGTAAGTGTTCATGAACGTGTTGACATTGGTCAAATGATAGGAAAACCTGCGACTCGACTCGGAATGCCCGTCCATACCGGTATCTCAGGCTCCGTCGTCTCCATCGAGAAAATTCGCATGCCGAATGGGCAGCTTTGTGACGCAGTCCGCATCCACAATGATCTGAAGCGAAGATTTCACCCTTCAGTTGAAAAAAGACGGAACCCCGGGAAACTGTCACCTCAGGAGCTTAGAGCTCTCCTGCTGCAGTCAGGTATTTCCGGAATGGGAGGAGACGGAGTATCGTCAGCGACCAAATGTGCGCAGGCAGTCAAGGCGGCAGCGGATACGCTTCTGGTCAACGGACTGCAGAGCGAGCCGCATCTGACATGTGATATTTACTTGATGCACGAGCATCCGCAGCAAGTGGTCATAGGCGCGGCTGCCCTTGCCCGGGCTTGTGAGACGAAACGCGTCATATTTTGTATACAGGACGCCTGGACGAAGGAAATCAGCGCAATGAAGGCGGCAATTTCAGACTTGTCCTCTTCGTATCCGGACCTGTCGCTTTCGGTTCAAATCTTTCGTTCCCGCTTTCCTCAGGGTTATGAGAAGCTACTGATAAAAGCTATGTATCACGTGGAATTGACGGCAAAGCAAAGCTCTGCCGAACATGTGAAGGCGGTCGTTTATAATTTGTCGACATGTTATGCCTTTTCTGAGATGGTGGAGAAGAACCTTCCCCTTACAAGTCGGATCATTACACTCGCCGATGATCATACTTCGATTCGAAATATCCTTCTTCCGGTCGGTACGCTTGTGTCAGAACTGCTTGAGAGGACACCCGGAATCACATCCTGTCAACGGATCGTCATCGGTGGCGCTTTAACAGGAGTGGCTGTGTCGGATTTGAATATTCCGATCACAAAAACGACACAGGGAGTCACCCTGATTAAGAGATCAATGCGCGACAAGACCCCATGTATTCACTGTGGTGCCTGCGTTGAGGCCTGTCCGGTTGGACTACTCCCAAACCTTTGCGTCAAACTCATCGATCTTGACGAGAAAGAGGCAATGAGAGCTGAATCCTTAGATTCGTGCATATCCTGCGGAGCGTGCTCCTATGTTTGTCCTTCCGGAATCGAACTGGCGGCGCGAATCGTCAAAGCCGCACACCCGATCCGGCGGAAGGAGAGACAAGAATGAAGAAGCAGGCCGCTCCGCATATCCGTACGAGCTTAAATATATCCTTGATATATCCCAATGCTCTGATCGCTCTGATTCCATGCTTCCTGGCGTCGGCCTTCTATTATGGAGTCCGTGCCGTGATTCTGATTCTCCTTTCTATGTTTTTATCCGCAGTTTGTGATTACACCTTTGTTCAGATAATCCGCAAGGAGAAGTATATCTGGGAGGGAAGCCCTCTGGTCAGCGGTGCTGTTCTTGCTATGTTACTGCCTCCTGATACACCGATCTGGATGCTGATCCTCAGCGTCTTTTTCTCCTGTACGGTTGTTAAACAGTGTTTTGGAGGTCTCGGAAGCAATCTCTTTAATCCTGCCCTGGCTACCAAAGCATTCCTGACGCTGGTGTTTCCGCAAACGATGCTCTCGTTCTCCGACCCCATCCTATCCAGATGGCAACTTGATTCGCTTCTGTTTGGACCGCCTGCCGGTAATACGCCAACCCAGATATCTTCCGTGACAGGTCTGTTTGAACTATTTTCGGGAAGATATGCCGGAAATATCGGTACGACATGCGCTCTTGCCATTCTTCTTGGCGCTGTCTATCTTATACTGATCGGATTGACACGGATTCAAGCACCGCTTACATATCTGGCTGTTCTTTGCGGAGGATATTTTCTTCTGACGGATCCTACTCTTTTTTCTGCGGAGGGAGTCATTCGCTTACTTCTTACTGATGGTGTTTTGTTCGTTGCTGTTTTTGCCATGAGTGATTACTCGACGACCCCGACTACCTCGGTGGGACGATTCCTTTTTGGAGCGGGTTCGGGATTACTTACCCTTCTTTTGATTCGTTTCGGCAATCCTGTATTCGCCGTTGTATTTCCCGTCCTGTTCATGAATGCCGCTACTCCGGTTCTTGATCTATATATCCGTCCGCGGATTTTTGCCCGCAAGGGAAGACTCTCAAGCAAACGATTCCTGCCTTCGGTATCGAAAGAGAGGGATATATGACGACGAGAGCAATACTCAGACAGCTTGTGACCCGTGCCGGCATTCTCCTCCTTGCTACTGTAGTAGCCCTGGTTTCCATGAACCTTGTAACGGATTCCCGCATAGAACTTGAGAGACAGAGAGGACTTCAAGACAGATTTGGAAGTATTCTGTCAGCAGAGCGATATGATCCGCTTCCGCTTAACGAGACAGGTACGGATGAAGCAGGTATTGTTGCGGCTTATACTGCCCATAATACGAGCTCTGAGATCGTCGGTTATGTCATCGAGTCGATTGTCTTTACGGAGCAGGGTGAAATTCTCTGCCGGATTGGTATTTCGTCTGACGGTTCGACAATCATCGCGCTGTCGGTCGATGACGAGAGCGCAAAGGATACCTTGGGATTTGTACGAACGGAAGCATTTCTTCAGCAGTTTTCTAATGCCCGATTACCCTGTGCGCTGACGATTGACCTGCCGGACGAGAAAACGGACGAGGAAACATACCTGCCATTATCCGGCCTTGCGGACGGGGTTTTTCGAGCAGAGGCTGATTCGCCGGATCAGGCCGGATATAAGGACTTTGTTGAAATTGAAGTGATTCAGGGAAGAATCGAACGTGTTGTATGGGATGCGACGCAAGCCGACGGCGGGACGAATCGGGCGGCTGCTTCGGTAAACGGGGAATATAAGCTTTCTGATAACACTATAATATGGGCAGCCCAGGCCTACGCCATGCAGAACAAGCTCATAGAGGTGCAGGATCCCGCCAAGATCGCGATCAAGGCTTCGGGTACGACAGATGTTGTACAAGGCGTTTCTATTTCGGTGAATGCGTTCCTGACACTGGCAAACAAGTGTATTGAGAATGCAAGAAACACCAAGACCTCAGACCCCGTGAACGGACCGGCAACGACGCCGACGGATGCCATGACCGATACCGATACGCCTTCTGCTCAGGAAAACACACAAACACAGGTCGAGGATGCTCTGACGGGTATCGAGGACGGCGTTGTCAAGGACAGTGAGCAATTCCAAGCAGAATTTATGATCGATGGATTTCCGATTGTCGAAGTGCAGACAAAGATCACGAAGGCAGACGGAGCAGATGAAGTTTCCCGATCCGTCGTGAGAGCCGTCAATTTGGCATATCGCTTTATAATGGATTATCGAAAAGGGGTGACTTAACATGGAACCTCAGAACAACAGGATCAGCAAACCGCTTTACATCACACTTATCACGTATCTTTTGATAACCATATTCCAATCTGCCTCGCTTGAGGTATGTATTTTGAGCGCGCTGACCGTCGTTATTACTCAGCTCATTCTCTTTCCTGTCCTTCCACTGATTGCTGCCCGAATATCGAAGCGATTTTTACCCTTTGTTGCCGCCCTGTTGGCTTCGGTGATCGGCACGGCTCTTTCTTTCCTGTTGAATACCGGTTTTGGATTTGTTTTTACAAGTGGCTCCGTTTTTTTTCCGAACCCTTCGTTTATTTTGATCGCCGTACCCCTATTTGTCTCGCAGGCTGAAAACCGTTCGGATTATTCCTTTCCCTTCGTTATGAAGGGCATTCTTGGGTTCTCCTTCTTTCTCCTTGTTACTTCTGCCCTCCGCGGAGTTCTCGGCTTTGGCACTCTCCTTGGAGTCTCCTTTTTTTCGGGAGAAACAGGGCCTCTTCCAATCCTTACTCACATTTCCGGATCGGCATTTCTTGTCGTGTCACTGCTGCTTATTTGCCTGATTCTCTACCGTATGGTTGCGAAGCGTCATGTCGTACTGGATATGAATCTGCCCTTTTATCAGCATCAGCCTGTCTTTGACATGTCATCTCTATCCAGAGAGCTACGCCTGTTTTTTGCGCTGTTTCTCGTTACTTTTCTAACCGCAGTCCCGCTTTATGCATTCAGCTTCTTCGTTTTTCTTCCGGAATATGCGTACTTTCTATCCGTGACGATCCTTGTCCTTGGCATCGTCCAGGCCGTTTTCTACTTGCTGTTTTCGAAAAATCAGGACTTTTGTTCTTCCTATTTCGACAAGAAATACCTGTTTCCAGTACAGGCAGGCATCGTGGCTTTTCCTGCCGGTATTTTCTTCCCGCTCGCTTCCGGAAAAGAGCACGGGATCCTGCTTTTTCTTTTGATATCCTTTTTTATCCTTTTTGCCTGCTGCGTCGAAGCCGCCGTCCTGCTGTTCATCCGCTCGCTGCGCAGAAAGGCCCTGTTTGGTAAGCGGCCTGAGATCCTGCAGGGTGTCCCCTATATTTTCTTGATCTTTTCCCTCTGCTTTATGGTCCTGTCCGGCTTTGGAGATGTTCCTGGCGGAATTCTCTCGAAAATTCCATTTTGACAACACGTTGTCTGGAAAGACCAAATAGAGTATAATCACGTACTGGTACAAGAATTCACATGCGCTCGTAGCTCAGATGGATAGAGCGGTCGCCTCCTAAGTGACAGGTCGGGGATTCGAGTTCCTTCGGGCGCACCAGACAACGCCGGGACAGCTTTACAACAAGCTGTCCCGGTGTTTTTGCTTTTCACGGAAGAAACTTCAACTTTTTATCTCTTCTGCTTGACGAAATTGTGCTTGCTGTATATACTGTATATATACAGAAGAAGGGGAGGAAACGATCGTGAATATATTTATCGATAACAAAAGCGGTGTGCCGATCTACGATCAGATCTATTCCCAGATCAAATCGCAGATCATGAATGGGTCCCTGACGGAGGACGAAGCGCTACCGTCCATCAGAAACCTTGCCAAAGATCTGCGTATCAGTGTCATAACAACCAAGAGGGCGTATGACGAATTAGAGAGAGAGGGCTTCGTTTACACGATAGCCGGCAAAGGCTGCTTCGTCGCACCTAAGAATCTCGATTTGCTGCGCGAGCAGAATCTGAAGCTGATTGAGGAGCACTTGGAGAAAGCCATGCAACTCGCCTCGGCCAACAATCTTGGGAAAAAGGACCTGATTGAAATGATTGAATTGTTGGAGGAGACATAAATGAACGCCATTGAAATCAAAGACTTATGTAAAGAATACCCCGGGTTCTCCCTTGATCACATCAATCTGACTTTGCCCAGGGGCTGTATTATGGGGTTAATCGGAGAAAACGGGGCGGGGAAGAGCACAATGATTAAGCTGATTCTGGACATGATCCGGAGGTCCGGCGGAAGCATTACTCTTCTTGGGAAAGACAACCGCGACAATATCCGTCTGACGAAGGAAGAGATCGGTGTGGTACTTGATGACGTTGGCTTCTCCGGCTGCCTGACAGCGAAACAGGTTGGCGACATTATGAAGTACACCTACAAGAACTGGGATGCCGATGCCTTCTCAAGCTGTTTGAGAAAACTGGATATAGTCGAAAGTAAGCCCTTTAAGGACTTTTCGCGAGGGATGCGGATGAAACTCGGTATTGCGGTAGCGATGTCACATCATGCCAAACTCCTGATTCTTGACGAGGCGACCAGCGGATTGGATCCGGTGGCAAGAGATGAGGTCGTCGATCTCTTCGCTGATTTCACAAGGGATGAAAGCCATGCGATACTGATATCATCCCATATCGTAAGTGATCTCGAAAAGATTTGCGATTACATCGCGTTCCTGCACAAGGGAAAGCTTATCCTGTGTGAAGAAAAGGACGTTCTTCTGGAAAAATACGGTATCATTCGCTGTTCCGACAAGGAACTGTCGATTATCAATCCAGATGCAATCAAAGGAAAGAAAGTAACGGACTACGGTACGGAAGCAATTGTTCTGCGGGATTCTATCCCGGCGGGGATTGCCGTCAGTCCCATCGATATTGAAGAGCTATTTATCTTCATGGTAAAGGAGAACAAGTAATATAAAGGGCTTGCTTTTGAAGGATTTTTACATGACAGTCAAATACTGTCGCATTTATCTCTTTATCATCGTCATTTTCACTGCCGTTTCCTTCCTCGATAACAGTATGGGATTATTCTCCACTTTTCCCATCCTGATTGCCGGAATGCTTCCCGTCACCCTTCTTTCTTATGATGAGAAGGAGCAGTGGCACATATACAGCGGAACTTTCCCGTATTCTCGTTCGCAGATCGTATCGTCGAAATACGTGTTCGGACTTCTCGTGACTCTTTCCGCTCTAATATTCTCCGCGGCAGCTCTTGCTATTCGATTGAGCATATCGAACAGCTTTAACATAATAGAATTCCTGTCCTCCGTCGGTTGCATGTTTACCGCAGGATTGATTGGCTCGGCATTGGTCCTTCCTTTCATTTTCAAACTCGGAGCAGAGAAAGGCCGGATCATGTACTTTGTTGTGATCATCACGATTTTCGGCCTGAGCATGGCTCTGGAAAATGTAAAGATGGAGACGAACATCGACATAGGATCAATCCCGCTTCTTGGAGTAACGGTATTAGCAACTGCGATTGTTTACGCAGTATCCTGGCTTATGTCAATCTCCTTTTACCGGAAAAGAGACTTGTGAGGGATCTATCGTAACTAAGCTTTTCCCTGTTGTTCTCGTAACCTCATCAAACCATTTGACCAATAAAGATACATGAAGGAAAAGGAAGAAATTCTCTCTTTGACTCAGAAGGAGACTTCTCATGGGCACATACATTTTTCTGTTTGTTTGAGAATCCAAGCTTGTATTAGTTAGCGGATTGCGGTAAAATATTTGTGGTGCAAAATGCACTCGCTGTAAGAACAACCCTGATCAAGGGAATATTTAGGAGGAACAAATATGGCAGTTAAAGTTGGTATCAATGGATTTGGCCGTATCGGACGCTTGGTTTTCCGTGCTTCCGTTGCAAATCCGAACATTCAGGTAGTCGGAATCAACGACCCCTTCATCGATCCGAAGTACATGGAGTATATGCTTCGCTATGACACCGTTCACGGCAAGTTTGACGGCACCATCGAGGTCAGTGAAGATTCCATTACCGTTAACGGTGAGAAGATCAAGGTTTTCGCATGCATGGACGCAGCTCAGATTGACTGGAAGTCTGTCGGTGCTGACTATATCGTAGAGTCCACAGGCGTTTACACAACAACAGATAAAGCTTCCGCTCACCTTGTTGGCGGCGCGAAGAAGGTTGTTATTTCTGCTCCTTCCGCTGACGCTCCGATGTTCGTCATGGGCGTTAACCAGGATAAGTACACCAAGGATATGGTTGTTGTTTCGAATGCTTCCTGCACAACAAACTGCCTTGCTCCTCTGGCTAAGGTCATCAACGATAACTTCGGTATCATCGAGGGTCTCATGACCACAGTTCATGCTACAACAGCTACACAGAAGACAGTCGACGGCCCTTCGAAGAAGGACTGGAGAGGCGGACGTGGCGCAGCTTTCAACATTATCCCTTCCTCCACCGGCGCTGCTAAGGCAGTTGGCAAGGTTATTCCTGAGCTCAACGGCAAGTTGACAGGTATGGCTTTCCGTGTTCCTACAGCAGACGTTTCTGTTGTTGACCTGACTGTCCGTCTTGAGAAGGGTGCTTCTTATGACGAGATCAAGGCTGCCGTCAAGGCCGCTTCTGAGTCTGAGCAGTACAAGGGAATCCTCGGTTACACCGAAGATCTCGTTGTTTCTTCTGACTTCATTCACGATGCACGTACATCCATCTTTGATGCTGGTGCCGGTATCGCTCTGAACCCGAACTTCGTTAAGCTCGTATCGTGGTACGACAATGAGTGGGGTTATTCCAACAAGGTCCTTATGCTCATCGAGCACATGGCTGAGGTTGACGCGAAGTAAGACTTTCTGACCTGACTAATGGATAAGAAGAAGGGGCTGTTGCAAAATGAACGGTAAAGTTCAGGATGCAGCAGCCTCTGATATTTACCTGCGTCTAAAGGCGCTGGCTTATAACATTCATACAATCACTTACAGCAAATGCCGTTTCGGCATTTGTGATCGTATCTCTTTAATGCGTGATGAAATACTGCAGCAAGGGCCGGTTTGGGATT
>CAZOFY010000013.1:18838-51335 GCA_964579245.1 uncultured Mageeibacillus sp. | reverse complement strand
TCCTTTCGTGTGTCTGTTGTGACTTCATAGTAATATAAAAAGAACACGATGTCAAGTATGCTTTACACTATGGTTAAAATAATATACAAAAACGCAAGGGCGGAAGGACTTGCGCGGAAATCGGTCTTGATGGCTCTGGCAAATGAGGAATAGTCGGTCCAACCGAATCGTCGATTACCTGTTATACATACTCAAAATGTGTCTTCACGAGAAAAGCATACAACAAGATTACACGAAGGTAAACTCATTTACCCAATCAAACCTTCTCATCGATCGACAGAATCCTTCCGACACTCACAGCGATGGGGTTCGGACGAAACGGCGAACGCGTCGCGAAAAGTCCGATCTCGTGTGTGAGCTTCCGATATGGCGAAGGAATGACAAGTACCTCCTTTTCTACCTCATTATGAAAATCTGCGCTTGTGGTTCAAAGTGCATAGACATAGATACCACTATGCAAAACGGGAGGAAATGACCTTTGCTCCAGAACGGTTAGCCGTATTTTGCCATTGTTTTCCTTCATTCTTATGCCTGAAATGCTGTACAATAAAGAGAATTTCGAGTCCAAGTGAAAAGGAAACACATGAAGTTTATTAAGAGAATTCTGGGTCATATAATCCACGCCTTTGCTAGAGCACATCGATTCGCGCTGCGTGGGCTGGTCTACCTGTTGGAGACGGGCATCCTTCTAGCCAAGAGCTTTCTGAAAGGATGTCTTCTCCTGTTCAGCATGGGCGGCTGTATTATCTTTTTTCTCCTAATCGGGCCTGTCGGCGCATGGCTCCTTCAGAATCCGATCGTTCTTCTTATCTTGATTCTGGTCGTCAGCTTTCCGATCCTTGGTGCGATCCTTCTCAATAAGCTCCGGGATTTCCAGATCGTCAGTGAACGCCACCTGTTCGGTCTGGCCGAGTACCTGAAGGATCCGGAGCATCATACCCGGCGATCCTACAAGTACCACAAGCAAGCCTACCAGACGCAGAAAGCCGAACAGGCAAGGCGTGAGTGGGAGAGAAGAGCACGCGAGCAGCGCATGTGGGAAGAGCGTTTTCGATCCTACGGCGGGGGGTTCGGAGCCGGTTACGGTCAGAGGACCGGTCCCTACGGCTATTCCTCCGGTTCGGCGGCGGGTAATCCCTATGTCGACTTTAAATCGAAGTACGAGAAAAGCTGTGAGACCTTAGGGATTCCTGTGACGACTGAGGAGAGCCGCATCAAGCTTGCCTATCGCAAGAAGGCCAAGCAATACCATCCGGACGTCAATCAGGCTGCGGACGCGACGGCGAAGTTCCAGGAAATCAGCGAAGCCTATGAATTCTTGAACGAGGACAATATTCGAAGGTACAAAGGAATGGCGGGGACGGAGAAGTAGAATTTCGACACCACGCAAGATCTTGTGCTGTTTTTGCGCAACATTTCAGAAAACCATGTGCTGGTAATAGATGCGAGATAATCCACAAGACGAGGTTATCGTAATCCTGGTCGGCATTGAAGACAAGGAGAGGATGCTTGCCCGGATGCTGGAATATTCTTTGTCGATGGATACATACGAAGGCATTGGCAGATTCGCATAAGGAAGTTCGTACCATCTCTATAAGAACAGGGGACCAACCTGAACCGGATGAGGCAACGGTACGACAGACAAATGCTGATAAGGGCATTTGCGTTGATTGGAAGGAATTAAGGGGTCGGAAAAGTCGTATCCTCGAATGAAACAGAGAAGAGCTCGTCGACGATATTTTGGGCGGCGGGAAGCTTAGAACAAGGCACATAGAAGCTGTATCTTTCGAGAAGGGGCCCGACATAGGCCGCAACACCGGCGCCAAGAGCTTTCTTATAAAAGAACGGGATCTCCTTCTGCGTGAGAACATCTGAGAGCATCTCACCCCAGATGACTTCCTTCTCCACCAGAAAACAGTCGTCCTCCTCTTCGGGCTTTCGAATCTTCTTGCTTCCGCAAGCCGGACAGGCCATCTCAGTGTCAACAAACAGAATCTTACATTTCTCACAATACATAAGCGGGCCTCCTTTTGAACACGGCTAGAGGTGGAGGATGGCTGTTATGAAATGACATATACTTCATCTTCATTGTACTACGAGATCATGTCGGAGTTTCTGGAATCATTGATCTTCGGCACCCTTATTGCTGCCGGTTCCGGGCTTGCCTGACCGGATCCTTCGTGTGAAAGAAGTCGAATACTGAAGGGTTTGTGTCGGGCATGTATCCACACAGTGTCCGCAGCCAACACAACGCGACAGCGTGACCGGCTCGCCTGTCATAGCCTTGCCCTTGATGTCAATCGTCATCGGACAGGCGATATTACACTGATTGCAACCGATACATTTTGCGTGATCCGTCGTGATGCTCTGGCCGGATATTCTCGAGATACCTCCAAGTACGGTCCCGAGAGGACAATAATAGCAGTACCCTCTGCCCGTAAATACAATCCAAAATGACATCATCATCAACAGTTCGGCAGTCAGATACTTGTAGTTCTCGATCGTACTTATAAGATCATGAACACCGGTGACCGGGGCCCCGGCGAGCAGCAGGACCCAATAAACGGTGAAAAACACGGCCACAGCCAACATGACCCACTTGAGGATCACAAGTATTCGCAGTACCTTGGGTCCGACTTTCTTCTTTTTCCCGACCAGAGGGAAAATCGGTGCGAATACCTCCGACGCGAAGCCGTTGAACAGACAGATTGTCGAACACTGCCAGCGCCGGCCGAAGAGAAGTGTCCCTACAAGAACAACACAGGAAACGATTGCATAGAAAATCAAGGTCAACAGAATACCCGTCACTCCCCAGCCCGGAAATCGGCTTACATAGAAAGAGGAGTCCTCGAAAAGCAGCTTCAATGGTGCTGCGGTCCAGGGAAGCGGCATGGCAAACATATACAACTCGCTGTTATTGATGATTATTGGAGTGAAGATGTGGACGACGAGCGAGGCAAGGATAAATCCGATGAGGTTGCGCTTCCTCATGCGTGTTCGTTTCGTCTTACCGACGACCCGGATCGTCAGAATGGAGGCTACAACAATAAATGCCGTTTTAACCCAGTTCTCATAAAAATGCCACGTCCAGGTGATTGCCGTTGCAACAGCGGGAGGCGCGGATTTTACATAACCGTAGTTTAAGCCGGCGATTGCGACGCAAAGAATGATATAGATCCAGAGAATGACTTTCAACAGGATCATTCCTTCTTGCTGTCTGTTGGCATATCTCGCCTCTCCTCGCAATCGAAATTTCTATGTATATTATACTATAGCGATAACGCATGCATTTGCCACGAAGATGTTTGCTTTGTCTCTATTTACAATAGAAAAACCTAGAAACCACTGCGGCTCTAGGCTTTTGCTTGGTGGAGCATATGGGAGTCGAACCCACGACCTCTTACATGCGAAGCAAGCGCTCTCCCAACTGAGCTAATGCCCCAAATCACAAAGTCTATTATCACGGGGATGATCCCTTGTGTCAAGTAAAAATCGAGCCGGGAGACCGGAGTTTTCCCTGAGATCCATCCGGCGAAGATAGGATGCCGTTCTTTTCGCGAGAAAAAAACCGCTGAAGCCATGGGCATCTAGCGGTTTGTAAAAACATTGCATCGTATCTGATTGAAGGCTGCGATTATCAGCCGAAAGAGGAATAATAAGACGAATAGTTTGTGGCGAATAAACCTACAATTGCTGTGCCGAAGATAATGGCTACAACAACTCCGATCACACCGACAATCAGGGAAAAAATCAGGGTAGCACGAGCAAAGTTGCGCTTGGATTCCTTGGCGCCGCCGCCGAACGCCCAGACAAGTAACATAATGAAACCAAATATCGGAAGAGAGGAAATCAGGAGTGTAACCAGCCAATCTCCCAGGGAAACGACTTGATCATTCCGGTTCTGTAAATCTGACATAATGTGTACCCCCTACTAATCTGTCATCGTCTGCTACGTCCAATATACAAAAAAGTGCAAGTTCGTGCAAGAAGCATCGGCTATCCGGGAGACAGATTGCAACCGGACAAGCGAATTAGGTGATTGCTCTGCCAATTGTATTGAAAATAAAGGTGAGAGCACCGGCGATAGATCCGATAATGAGACAAATCAGATAAAACTTTGCCCAGTTCGACTTCGATTCCTTCTCGGTACCGCTGAAGGACCACTTGATCAAAAGGATGATATTCAGAATAGGCACCACCATCAGCAGGTGAATTAGGAACCATTCTCCCATCGAGACAGTCGAAGAGTTGTTGAAAATGTCTTTTGCCATAATACCCTCCTTATATGCTTTGTTACAAGACAATTATAATCATTCGAACCTTAAAAGCAAGGATATTTGATAAAAAAAAATATCGTATGACAAGAACACTCCTGTCATACGATACTTGGGCAAGGTATCAGGATCAAACCGCCTCGCTGAGGCCGGAGCGGAACTGGCTGTTGTAAAGGTCCGCATAAAAGCCGTTCTTCTCGAGAAGCTCGTCATGATTTCCGGTCTCGACAATCCTTCCATGATTCATGACCAATATGATATCTGCATCACGAATGGTGGAGAGACGGTGGGCAATAACAAAACTGGTACGTCCCTTCATAAGCTTTGACATCGCTTTCTGGATTAGACTCTCGGTACGCGTGTCAACGGAAGAGGTCGCCTCGTCAAGAATGAGGATGTCGGGGTCTGCGAGGAAGGCGCGGGCGATCGTAAGGAGTTGCTTTTGCCCCTGTGAAATATTGGAGGCATCGTCGTTCAGAACGGTATCATAGCCTTCAGGAAGGGTTTTCACAAAATGATCGACATAGGCGGCACGGGAAGCACGGAGTATGTCCTCCGTGGGAACACCGGAGGCCCGCTCTTCCTGCGAGTGGAGCGAAGAAGTCACACCGTATGCGATATTGTCCCGTATGGTTCCGTTGAAGAGCCATGTATCCTGCAGGACCATGCCAAAACCGGCACGGAGGCCGTCACGCGTCAAATCGCGTATATCGACGCCGTCCAAGCGGATCGTACCAGCGTTCAACTCATAGAATCGCATCAGAAGGTTGACCAGCGTCGTTTTTCCGGCGCCGGTCGGACCAACAATCGCGACCATTTGTCCGGGCTTGACATCGAGACTCATGTTCTCAATTAATTCAATTTCGGGACGGTAACGGAAGCTGATGTCATCAAAGGAGATATGGCCTTCGTAAGTCGCGGGGGTCATGGCGTCAGCTTTATTCGGCACTTCCTCTTCCTCGGCCAGAAGAGAGAAGACGCGTTCGGCGGAGGCAAGGGTTGACTGCATGGTGTTCATGATGCTTGCAGTCTGCGCGATCGGCTGTGTAAACTGCCTAGAGTATGCAATAATGGCGGTAACATCTCCTAAGGTCATCTCGCCGCTGATAATACGTACGCCTCCCAAGACGCAGATTAAAACGTAGTTGCAATTATTGATGAAGTTCATGGCCGGCATGATCACGCCGGAAATGAACTGAGCCTTGAAGCTCGACCGGAAGAGCTTCTCATTCTCCTCTGCGAAAGTATTCTGTGCGTCCTCCTGATGGTTGAACAGCTTGACGATGTTGTGGCCGGTGTACATTTCTTCGATATGACCATTCAGGCGTCCGGTAGAATCCCATTGCTCTTTGAAGTTTTTCTGAGAGAATTTGGCGATAAACATGGTTGCGCCGGCAGCAAACGGCAGCACGATCAAACAGACGAGAGTCATGAAGGTATTGATGGACAGCATCATGATCAGAATGCCTGCGATTGTTGTAATGGATGTAATCAGCTGAGTCAGGCTCTGCTGGAGCGTCATGGAAACATTATCCATATCATTCGTCATACGGCTCAGGATATCTCCGCGCGGGGTATCGTCAAAGAAACGCAGAGGAAGTCTTGAGAGCTTCAGGTCGACATCGCGTCTGAGGCCGAAAGCGACTTTTTGCGAGATTCCGGCCATCACATATTGTGTGACCCAGCTGAAGAAGGACGAAATAAGATAGATCCCGATCATTTGCAGGAGGATAAGACCGATTGCTTCGTAATCGAAGGTTGCGGCCGGATTCATGAACTTTGCTTTAAAGCCATCAATGAGAATGTCCATAACTCTTGCCAGGACCTTAGGCGCAACGATGGAAAAGACGGTACTGCAGATTGCCATCATAAGGACAATCAGGATGCTGACAGTGTGCGGCTTCAGACGCGACAGAAGCTTTCTCAAAGTCCCCTTAGCATCCTTCGCCTTCTCGGCAGGCATCATCGCACCGGCGCCGGGAGGCCCCATCATGCCGGGTCTTCTGCGCTGCTGAGGTCGCTGCTCGGAGGGATTGTGATGTTGATTACTCATGCGATTTCCTCCTCTGAAAGCTGAGAATAGACGATCTCGCGATAAACGTCGCAAGAGCTCATCAGTTCCTTGTGCGTACCGTCACCGACGACGGATCCGTCATCGAGGACAAGTATACGGTCGGCATTGAAGACCGTACTGACACGCTGAGCCACAATCAGTACGGCGGACTGCGTCGTCTCGCGGCGCAGGGCCTCGCGTAAAGAGGCGTCCGTCTTGAAATCAAGAGCGGAGAAGCTGTCATCAAAAATGTACACATCGGGTTTCTTTACAAGGGCGCGTGCTATGGCAAGACGCTGCTTTTGCCCTCCGGACACGTTACTTCCGCCCTGGGAAATAGGCGCATCCAGACGATCGGTCATCTCCTCGACGAATTCCTTCGCCTGAGCGATCTCGAGTGCCTTCCAGACCTCCTCGTCCGTTGCATCCTCCTTGCCGTATCGGACATTACTGCCGACAGTCCCGCTGAAAAGAAATGCTTTCTGGGGAATGAAGCCGATCCGGTCGCGAAGATCCTTCTGAGAAAGGACTCGAATATCGGTTCCGTTGATCAGGATCCTCCCGGAGGAGACATCATAAAATCGGGGTATCAGGTTGATAAGCGTTGACTTTCCTGATCCGGTGCTTCCGAGGATGGCGGTTACCTCGCCGGGCTTTGTCGTAAAGGAGATGTGAGAGAGGACCGGCTCCTGAGCACCGGGATAAATGAAGCTTACGTCGTCGAACGCCAGCTCCCGGAAGCTTCCGAGAGATTCTCCGGAGACCGCGTCTTGCGAATCATGGATCTGCGGAGCAACGGCCAGGACCTCGTGAATTCGGTCAGCGGAGGCCGAGGCGCGGGGAAGCATAACGAACATGATCGCGGCCATCATGATTGAAAACAGAATCAACATGATATACATCAGAAAAGCAGAGAGGTTGCCGATCGGCATTTCTCCGGTGTCGATGCGCTTTGATCCAAACCAGTAGATCGCAAGCGTCGAGAGATTCATAACCAGCATCAGAACAGGCATCAGGACGGCCATCATGCGGTGTACACGGAGAGAGGTCATGGTAAGGTCCATATTTGCCTCTTCGAAGCGCTGCTCCTCGAATTCTGTTTTTCGAAAAGCACGAATCACGCGGATACCGGACAGTTTTTCTCTTGCCACGAGATTCAATCGGTCTGTCTTCTTCTGTAATGTTTTAAAGAGCGGTAGTGCTCTTCGCATCAGGAGACCGAGAACCAGGAGGATGACAGGGACAATCACGAGCATAAGCAGTGAGAGAGGAGCATCCTGGCGAATCGCCATGATGATACCTCCGACGCACATGATCGGCGCGGCAACCATCATGCGGAAAAACATCAAAGAGGCCTGTGAAACCTGCTGTACATCATTGTTGGTTCGAGTGATCAGGGAGGGCGTTCCGAACCGGTCCAGCTCACTTAATGAGAAGGTCTCGATCTTCTTGAAAAGAGCGGCTCGAAGATCGCGGCCGAAGGCCATGGCAGCGCGTCCGGAGACGAAGCTGACCGCAACGTTGGCAAATGCCACGACGAGTGTGATCGCCAGCATCAAACCGCCGGTCCGCCAGATGAAGTCTGTGTCCTGCTTGATGACGCCTTCGTTGATAATGTCAGCGTTTAATTCCGGCAAATACAGGTCGGTAACTGCCTGCAGCATAAGAAGGAGCAACAGGGCAATCAGCCAGCCGATATAGGGCTTAAAGTACTTCAGAAGATGCTTCATCTGATTTATCCTCCCGAAAATGAATTCTCTGATATTCGTTGTTCAAGTGAAGAAGCTCTGAAAGTGTCTGTGAAAAGGCATCCGCTTTCTCCGGGGAAAGCTTACCGATCGTCTCGTTCAGAAAATCGCCGAGAAGGTCGTTGGCCGCCACATTTGCTTCTTTGCCGCAATCCGTTATATATATGCGGGAGATCCGGCGATCAAGGGTATCGACTCTGCGGCTGATCAGACTTGATTTCTCCATTTTCTGAAGCATGATGGCAACCGTGGCCGGTTTGATACCGATCCGGTCGGCCAGTTCTCGTTGACTTAAGCCGGCGGAGTCCTCGATTGTCTGGCAAAGGACCATCTGCCCCGGATGCAGATCGGCTGATCGGAGCATGCGGACGAGATTCTTTCCCTGCACAGCCTGAAAGAGAAACTGCTTTGCGAAAAGCTTAGAGATATCGGGTGACGTGTTGATATTCTGGAAGACGATCTTCGGAGCCTTCGAGAACGCTTCCTTATTGGAGATGCATGAATTCGAGTGTATGTCAGTATGCACGATTACCCTTCCTCTGAGCATGTCGGTTAAATCGATAGCTAGCTAACAGAATATACTCCTATCCAATTCGAATTACAAGCAGGTATTTGTGATAGCCTGAGGACAAAAAGAACTGCCCTTAGCGCAGAGTGGTTGCCAATCGGTAGGAGAAAATCCTAACATACCTCTCGAAAACCGTCCTTCGGCATTTGTTACGTAAAAAAATCCCGGACCTTACGATCCGGGATTCTCGACTTACATTCTTCGGTTAGCCAAAGATGCAATCAGATGATTACCATCTGTTGTCACCGTATGAACGGTCGCTGTTACGCTGTTGCTTTCTTGCACGACGGCAATCCGGGCAACGAACGGGCTCATTTGTAAAGCCCTTCTCAGCGTAGAAAGCCTGCTCACCTTCTGTGAAAACAAACTCTGCGCCGCAATCCTTACATGCTAATGTCTTATCAGCCATTGTTGAGTACCTCCTTGTGACAGATTAGGTAGGTGACGGGGTTAAAAACAGGACTTTAAAATTCTACCTAATCATAACGAAGAAGTACAAATTCAAATCACCTTATAAACCGTTCCATGACCTAGGGCTAGCATATCACGCATTTCTCGAAAATACAAGGAATTTATTCGAAATTACTGTTTATTGATAAAAACAGATTTTCCGGGATACACAGCGGAGCTGCCAAGCTCTTCCTCGATGCGGAGAAGACGGTTATATTTTGCCGTACGATCCGTTCGCGACGGAGCCCCTGTCTTGATCTGACCTGCATTTGTTGCGACCGCAACATCAGCCAGGGTGACATCCTCGGTCTCTCCGGAACGGTGGGAAACAATGGCTGTCCAGTTGTTGTGCTTCGTCATTTCAATGGCGTCCAGCGTCTCTGAGAGCGTACCGATCTGATTCAGCTTGATCAGGACAGAATTGGAGACGGATCTCTCAATTCCGTTCTTGATACGCTGTGTGTTTGTAACGAAAAGGTCGTCTCCGACCAGCTGGATCCTGCTGCCCAACGCATTGGTCAGGAGCTTCCATCCATCCCAGTCTTCTTCGCTCATTCCATCCTCAAGAGAAAGCACCGGATAACGATCGACAAGATCCGTCCAGTAGGCGACCATCTCCTCGCGAGTCTTATAGATGCCGGCTTTCCAGAACAAATAGTCGCCCGGTCTTCCTGCCTTTGCGGCTTCCTCATACATCTCCGTCGCCGCCGCGTCGATTGCGATGTAAAAATCCTCTCCCGGAACAAAGCCGGCGGAGCGAATCGCCTTCACGATATATTCAAGCGCCTGCTCGTCTCCTTCAAACTTCGGAGCAAAGCCGCCCTCGTCGCCGACCGCGGTCACATAACCGTCTGCCTTCAGAAGTTTCTTCAGGGTGTGGAAGACAGTGACACTGTCAGCCAGAGCCTGAGAGAAGGTCTTTGCGCCGACGGGAATGATCATAAATTCCTGGATATTAAGGCTCGAGTCCGCATGCTTTCCCCCGTTCAATATGTTCATCATGGGAACCGGGAGCGTGGTTGCCGCAATGCCGCCGATGTAGCGATAGAGCGGGACTTGAAGAGATTCTGCCGCCGCTTTGGCAACGGCCAGGGATACGCCCAGGATTGCGTTGGCACCCCAGGAAGCCTTATTTGGAGTTCCGTCACCTGCGATCAGAGATTCGTCTATCACCTTCTGGTCGAGTGCATTACGTCCGATGAGAGCAGATGCGATTGGTCCGTTGATATTGTCGACGGCTTTTCGGACGCCCTGGCCAAGATATCTGCCGGGATCGCCGTCACGAAGCTCGACGGCCTCAAAAGCGCCGGTCGACGCGCCGGATGGGACAGAAGCTCTTCCGAAGCTGCCGTCACTTAGCAAAACATCGGCTTCTACTGTGGGATTGCCGCGGGAGTCAAGAATCTCCCGACCATGGACTTTGGTGATACGTACTTCTGTTTTCATATTGATGACCTCCTTTATATCCGCAACTTGTACCCCGTTGGATACAAGCTTGTAGAGATTACAATTCTTACCTACCAGAATACTATGATTTGAACGGTAAGTCAACAAGAGACGGGGGGAGGGCTTTGTCAGAAGTTTCTTTTCGAGAAAAGCAAAAGAAAATCAGGATTCAGACTCTCCCTGTTTCGCTCGAAAACAATCGGTACACAGACCATATAGCTCAAGGGCGTGCCCTTCGACGTGAAAATCATCCGGTGTCACGGTCGGAATCAGATGTTCAAGAGGACAAGAGTCGACCGGGCTCAGAGCGTGACACTTCAAGCAGACGGCATAGTGACGATGAAGATGTCGCTTCAGCTCATACACTGCCTGGTTGCTGTCGGTGGGAATGCTTTTGACAACACAATCCGCTTGGACAAAGGACTCGAGGGTGCGATACACAGTCGACAGCCAGATAGAATGATCCTGCCGGTTCAGATTCTCGAAAAGCGCATGTGCAGTCACTGGTTTTACCGCAGCCTCGAGCGCCGCCCAGACGGATTCCCGCGTCTTTGTGCGTTTCAGATTCTTAGGCCAGGCGGGAATATGTTTATCCGGCATGCTGCGCCTCCTTCACTTTGCGTGAGAGCAGAGCTTTTCGCGCGGAGCGAAGAACAAAGGATACAGCGAAACAAGCGACATTTGCCAGCACGATGGTGGCACCCGGCTTTGTCCCGAATTGAAAGGATACAGAGATCCCCGCCACGGTCGAAATAACAGCGCTGGCGATGGCGATCATCAGATTCTGACGATAGCTTCGTGCCAGCATCATGCCTGTGGCAACCGGAACGACCATCATCGAGGAGACAATCAAAGCACCGACCGTCTGTGCCGCGACGGACACGGTTGCCGCAGTGAGGATTGTAAAGAGCGTATTGACGAGACGGACAGGGACACCGGCGAGGGCGGCTGCCTGCTCATCGAAGGCGATGAAAAAAAGTTCTTTATATAGAAGGAAAAATAAGGCAAGTACAAGAATCGAAATGCCGAGAACCAGGTATGTCTGAAAATCACTGATCGCGACGATGCTTCCAAACAGGAAACTGCTGAAGCTGGATGCATTCTTGACATAACCGGACAAGAGGCCTGCGAGTCCGACGCCGACGGAGAGAATCACGGCGATGGAGAGCTCGGAGTATTTTGGAATCCTGCGCCGGATTGCCTCTATGCCAAACGCGGCGAAAAGGCAGGCGGCAATCGCCCCCAGAACCGGATCAAAGCCCAGAAGAAGGCCAATGGCTACTCCTGCAAGAGAGGTATGAGAGAGCGCGTCGCCCATCAGCGAAAGGCGTTTGAATACAACGATGCTCCCGATGGCCGGAACAATGATGGCCAGAAGGATTCCGACCAGAAAAGCCCGCTGCATAAATCCGTGCTGTAGCATCTCAAGCATGGTTGTTCACCTCGCTATCCCGGTAATGAATACAAGCCTCGCAAGCCGCGCTGTTATGCGGACCACCATCGCAGGCGGCGCAATGAATGTGTGAATGGACCGGTTCCTCCTCGTGCGGATGAGCATGCACTAAGACTCCTTCCGGCAGATTGTTCTCGGCAAAATTATGGCCGGACAGGCAGAAGACCCGGGAGAGAAAGGGAGTCGCGACTGCCAGATCGTGCGTGACCATTACGATAGTCACTTTGTTATCAATATTCAGACGATGCAGAATCTCAAGAAGAGAGAGAACAGCCTGCGTGTCGATACCGACCGTCGGCTCGTCAAGAAGCAGAATGGAGGGTTGGTTGACCATGACTCTGGCCAGCATGACCCTTTGCTGCTGGCCGCCTGAGAGTTCGCTGATCAAGGATCGGGCGTATGACCCCATTCCGACAGAATCAAGCGCCTCGAGTGCCTGCCGGCGATGCTTCTTCCCGGTCGGGCGAAGAAACCCGATCTGGGGATATAAGCCGGACATCACGATTTCTTCCACGGTTGCCGGGAAAGAAGAAGAGATACTCCCGCTGTTCTGCGGCACATATCCGATGTCGGAAAAACTGCGGATTTGAGAAAGGGGCTTTCCCAGAAGACGAATCTCTCCTCCGGATGGATGCAGAAGGCCGAGAAGAAGCTTGATCATCGTGCTCTTTCCCGTACCGTTCGATCCAATGATTGCAGCAAAATCCCCATATCTTACCTGAAAGGATACGCGATCCATCAGTAGGGAATCACTGTATCCAAAGGATAGCTCTCGAACATCAATCGCAATCTCGTGACTCATATCATACCTCCCCGGAAAGTGCCCTGACCAGAGCTTTCAGATTTCTTCTCATGATCGAAAAATAGTCCTCTCCCTCTTTGATCTGCTGCTCCGTAAGTCCGCCGACCGGATTCAGGATGTCAGTAGCCGCCCCGGTTTCGGAAGCGATTGTCTCAGCGACCTTCGGACTGAGGAGTTCTTCGGAGAAAATGACGCGCACCTTGTTCTTGTTCACAAAATCAATAATTTCAGCCATCCGCGCCGCATCCGGCTCGGAATCAGCGGCGATCCCCTCGATCGGAATCTGAGTCAAGCCATACCGGTCACACAAGTATCCGAACGCTTCATGAGCGACGACGATATTTCTGCCCGTAAGAGGATGGATCGCGTCAGAGTATTCCTTATCCAGTTGGTCGAACGCCGCAGCATACGTCTCGAAATTCGTCTCGAAAACGGACTTGTTGTCCGGGTCCGATTGAACAAATGCCTCTTTGATGACGCGCATTTGCTCCTTGGCGTTCATTGGATCCAGCCAAATATGAGGATCATATGCACCGGAATCGTGCTCGCCAACAGATCCCTCTTGAGAATCATTGTGTGCATCCTTAGTACCTTCTCCGTGCTCTTCATGCGACGTGCCCGCAGGGCGCAGGGCAAGAGTGTCTGCCGTATTGACGACGATGAGATTCCCGGAGGATACAGAGTTAAGAACGGAGTCGACCCACTGCTCCATACCGGCACCGTTATAGATAAAAACATCAGCTTCCTGGATCTTGATCATATCCGACGGATTGGGCTCCCAATCGTGAGGCTCGGCGCCTGCAGGCACCAGCCTTGTCACGTTCACCGCCTCTCCTCCGACCTTAATCGCGAAGTCATAAACAGGATAGATCGTTGTTACTACTTGCAAGCGATTGTCCGACGGCGTTGCGGGTGCAGACTGACAGGAGGTCAGAATCGCCGTCAGAAAAATCGAGACAAGGATCACACAGATTTTTCTCATATTGCCTCCATAAATGCGAATGATTCGCATTTGCAATCTGAGTGTATCTCCGGAAGGAGGCAATGTCAAGCAAAAAGCGAGCCGTCGGCCCGCTCAAAAAACCGGGAGAATCCGGTAAAGAAAAGGAGATTACTGATCCAGGATATGGATGTCCCGGCTGATCAGATAATCATTGATTCTCTGAACGGACTCAGGACTGATGATATGCTCGATTGCACAGGCATCCTCGTTCGCCGTTTCCTCAGGAATGCCGACGATATCAACGAAGAGCGAACGGATAATCCGATGTTTGCTCTCCAGAAGTATAGCTGTTTCATGCCCTGCGGGTGTCAGAAAAATCTCCTGATAACGTTCATTTGAGACATAACCGTCACGAGCCAGAATACTGATTGCATTGTTGACACTGGCCTTCGAGACACCCAAGCGTGCGGCTATATCGCTAACACGAACGCCTAATCCTGAGGTAACGTCGGATTTTCGCCCGGACAAGTCAAAAACTGTCTCAAGATACTTTTGCATCGCAATGCTTAAATGATCCACGTCCAAGCCTCCGTCTGTGTTTTTCTCATTTTAACATGTTTCTATCAGAAGGTGTATCGCCTGTGCGCAGGCATTGAGAAAGATCCGTGATCAGAGAACAACAGCATCGATGGGAGAAATTGGACTTGTGACACAATCTACATTTTAGATAGGGGAAAGATCTTTTTTCTTGACATAACGAAAGCGGCTGACTTACAATATATATGAACAGTTGTTCATATGAACAAACGAGAAAGAGGAGATTTATGAACAAAGAAGATATTACGCTAAGGATTGATGGATTAAAATGCTCGGAATGCGCTGCCAAGATCGAGAGGAGTGTCGGAATGATTCCCGGTGTCATTTCTTGCGAAATCTCTCTCGTGCTCTCCTCCATGAAAATAAAACTGCAGACCGAGTCTCTTACCGACGAGACGATTGGACAGATCCAATCGATAGCGGATCGAATTGAACCCGGGACAAAAGTCAGAAGATCGGAAGCCTCGGAAGACGTTTTCGAAGAACAAGCATCAGAAGGAGAGTCTGTCGAGGATGGGGTCAGGGAGCTCTCCCGGCTTCGAGTTCGTATCTTTGCAGGAGCCGCCGTATTCGTGGCAGCGCTGCTGCTCGTTCATGTCTTTCGTGTTCCGGAAAACGTTGCTCTTTGGGTTTTCATCGTTTCCTATCTGATTCTCGGACTGTCCGTTCTCGTCAAGGCCATCACAAATCTCTTTCGCGGCCGTATATTTGACGAGAACTTCCTGATGTCCGTCGCAACGGTCGGCGCCTTCTTTATCAACAGTCCGGAGGAGGCCGTTGCAGTCATGCTTTTCTATCAGGTAGGAGAGGCCTTTCAAATTTCGGCATTGTACCGTTCGAAGAAGTCTGTCAGAGAGCTGTTGTCTCTTCGTCCGGACTCGGCAAATCTCAAGACGGAGAACGGACCGGTGCGTGTTTCGCCCGCTCGCGTACATGTCGGAGACATCATCGTGATTAAGCCGGGTGAGCGGGTTCCGCTGGACGCAGTAGTCCTTTCCGGAAGCGCAATGCTGGATACTTCCGCGCTGACAGGGGAGTCTCTTCCCCGCGAAGCAGGACCCGGCGACGCATTGCTGTCCGGCACTGTGAACCTTGACGGTGTTCTCGAGGCGCAAACGACGGCCGTTTTTTCTGAATCGACTGCTTCCAAGATGATCGCACTCGTCACGGATGCCGCTTCCCGTAAATCAAAAAGAGAGACCGTGATCTCCCGTTTTGCCAGAATCTATACACCGGTAGTGGTCTTGTCGGCTACACTTCTGGTCTTGATTCCTGTTGTGTTTTTTGGAGGCACCTTCTCTGAATGGATGTATAGGGCTCTGTCGTTCCTTGTTATCTCCTGCCCATGTGCATTGGTCCTGTCTGTCCCGCTCGGATACTTCGGTGGCATCGGTGCAGCAGGTAAAAAGGGAATTTTCGTCAAGGGCGGCAGTGTATTGGATACCTTGGCCGCTGCGGATACGGTCGTATTTGATAAAACCGGCACGCTGACAGAAGGTCGCTTCTTTATCACGAAGTTACTGCCTGCCAAGACTGTATCGGAAGATGAACTAGTAAGAAAGGCAGTGACGGCGGAGCGATACTCGGATCATCCGGCCGCTCTATCCGTCCTTCGCGAAGGCAAGACCAGGGAGATCCCCGCTGACGAGATAGGGCCCTCTCTGTACCGGGAGATTGCCGGACGCGGAGTGCGTGTCGACATACCAAACGGAACGCTAATCCTGGGAAACCGGAAGCTGATGATGGAGAGCGGGATTGAAAATCTGCCCGCACTGGAAGAGACAGGTACGATCCTGTATGTCGCGGAAAATACCCGCTATCTAGGGGCACTTATACTCGGCGATATTCCCAGAACGGGGGCGGCAGAAGCGATCTCACAGCTTCGGGCACAAGGAATAAAGCGGATCCTTATGATGACCGGAGATCATCCCGCCGCGGCCGCAGAGGTTGCATCCGGAATCGGTATCAGTGAGTATACTGCGGAGTTGTTGCCTCAGCAGAAGCTCGAAGAGCTTGAGAAGCTTTTCGAGAAAAGGAGTGGAGAGAAACAGGGAACTGTCTTGTTTGCCGGAGATGGGATCAACGATGCTCCTGTGCTGGCCAGAGCAGATGTCGGTATCGCCATGGGTCGAAATGCCTCCGGAGCCGCCGTCGAAGCCGCCGATCTGGTGATTATGACAGAAGATATCCATGCTCTGCCGACAGCGATCGCCATCGCAAAAAAGACTCGAAGAATCGTGGCACAAAGTATTTGGATCTCACTTGTCGTTAAAGCGGCGATCCTGATACTGGCCGCGTTCGGCGCGACAAATCTATGGCTGGCGGTATTTGCCGATGTCGGGGTAACGCTCGTCGCCGTGTTGAATGCACTGCGGGCAGGGAGTGTCGGAAGAAAGCATACACAGGGTTATTGACTGCGTAAGGCGTTTCTTCCGTCGACCGGCCATGGTTCGAGGCCAAGAAGATCACAGGCCAGTGGACAGATGTCGATCAGTTGACCGCCCGTCAGGGTCTTGCCGGCCGGTACATCTCCTGAGCAGGCCAAATAGAAGGTAAAATACTTCTCGCGGTCCAGTGGATAACCGTGTTGCCCGGAGAGCTCTTCTCCGAAGGCAAATCCATCTTTGGCGGCGAAGCCGAAGTCGAACTCCGAGCCGGCTCCCGAGATATCCATCTCTTCTGCTGTCAGGCGACGCGCAACGCCGTTGATGTTCAGAAAAAAATCAACAAACTCGATGAGGGAGGTATATGTTGGCGAGTCCTGTGGTGTAAGGATTTTCAGAAAACAAGAGCCGCCCGCATCGTGAAAAAAAGCGTCGTTATCGGAGAAACCCTTTGACGCGAGGATGTCCTGCGGATGGAGGATGGAAGAGACGGACTTGCAATTATGGTCGCTGAAAATCAGGATTGCGTACTCATCTGCATGGCCGCTTCTCTCAACGGCAGAAAGCAGGTCGCCCAACCGATCATCGAGACGAGTCAGTGACTGCTCAGATTCCGTTGTCTCCGGTCCGTAGAGGTGCTTGGTACCGTCCGCGTCCAGCAGATGTACCATGACCAGATCCGGCGCCTTTGCCGCGATGGTGTGTGCGGCGATCGCTGTGGTAAACCGATCGAGAGACTCCGGTGTGACTTGCCTGATAAAATTTCCATATCGGATAATCTGAGGAATTACAAAGGACGGACGCCCGTATCGAATGGTCCGAAGCGCTCGCTTCCAAGCAGGAAGGTGGCCGGCAATCTCGGGAAAATGATACCGGATCTTCGCCCCTCCCGTCACCGGATACAGCACCGCACAGACGGCTCTTCCGGCTCGGAGCGATTCGCTGACAAGGGACTTGACACGGATATTCTTTGCCTCGAAACGCCATTTCTCCTCTCCGGAGCCGGGAACGGTCCAGGTATTGTCTATTATGCCGTGGCTCTTCGGATAGACGCCGGTCTGGATCGTCGTATGCGTCGGATATGTGTTGCTGACAAACACAGAAGTGACCTCGCGAACCAGAGTGCTCTTTCTGCTTAGCCTTGAAAAATTAGGGAGACGCAAGAGAAAATCAACGTCCTGATCGCCGACGGCATCGAAAGAAATCATGAGTAATCGCCTTGTCATACACGTCACTCCTCTCGTAGATTTGAGGAACAATATCGGTCTTATTATAACGCAAACAAAGGGCATGCGTGTTATCATAGGAGTATGAATCCGCTCGGACTTGCAGGAGAAGGAGGAGAGGAGAATGGCAGAATACGTAATGGATATCGGAGAGGATATTCCCGCTCAGAGGAGGGTATTCCTTATCGTTCTAGACAGTTTCGGAATCGGCCGGCAACCGGATGCCGCCGACTTCGGTGATGAAGGCAGCAACACTCTGGCGGCTGTTGCCGCTTCTGCCTTGTTTCAGGTTCCGCATCTTCGCGATCTCGGATTGTTTTCGATTGATCAGGCGGCAGAGGATATCGAGGTCAGACGCGGGCAGCTGACCGAAGAGGTGCGTGCCGGGCTGTTCCCTATGCCGGATAAGGACTTTGTTCCTGAAGGCTCCTTCGGCCGTCTCCGGGAAGCCTCCAATGGCAAGGATACGACGATTGGACACTGGGAGATTGCAGGTATCGTATCGAAGACCCCTCTTCCGGTCTATCCGGGCGGATTTCCGCCGGATGTAATCCGGGCGTTTGAGGAGAGGACCGGCAGACGTGCAATTTGCAATCTTCCATATTCGGGGACAGACGTGATTCGTGATTACGGGCAGGAGCACGTAGAGACGGGAGCACTGATTGTGTACACCTCGGCTGACAGCGTGTTCCAGATCGCGGCGCATGAGGCGGTCGTACCGATCGGTGACCTATATCACTATTGTGAGATAGCACGGGAACTTCTGCAGGGTCCGCATGCCGTCGGCCGGGTCATTGCCCGGCCGTTCGAGGGAGCATACCCCGATTTCAAGCGAACGCCGCGCCGACACGACTTCTCTGTGCCGCCGCCATCGGTTACGATGTTGGATCTGATCTCCGGCGCAAATCAGGAAGTCATCGGAGTCGGCAAAATCAATGATATTTTTGCCGGCAAAGGATTGACCCGCTTTTTGCGTACATCAGGCAATGCCGACGGAATCGAGAAGACGATGATGGTGATTGCTGAGCCGTTTGCCGGGTTGTGTTTTGTAAATCTGGTTGATTTCGACATGTTATACGGGCATAGGAATGATACTGACGGCTATGCGAAGGCTTTGACCGCTTTTGACCAGGCGCTCGGAGGGATTCTGGCTGCTCTTTCCCCGGAGGATATGCTGATCATTACGGCTGACCATGGATGCGATCCGTCGACTCCGTCGACTGACCATTCACGTGAATCCGTTCCCGTGCTTTTCTATGGGAAGAAGCTTTGTTCCGGAATTAATCTTCATACCGGCAACAGTTTTGCCGATATCGCTGCGACGGTTGTGGAGTATCTTGGTGTCTGTCCGGATGTAAAATCGAGGATTGAAGGAGTTTCTGTGCTTCAGAAACTCTTGTAATGGGAATCGTGACAATGGAATTTTGTCACGCAGGTTAGGCAGTCAACAGCAAAAAAGGAGGTACGCTTTATGTCATACGAACACTTGTCAGAGGAAGAGATCCGGATACTGTCAGCGGTCGACCATACGCTTTTGAACCAGACCGCGACATGGCAGGAGATCAAAGCGATCTGTGAGGAGGGACTCTCCTACCGGACAGCGAGCGTCTGTATTCCGCCTTCGTACGTCAAGGAGGCGGCCTGGCTTCTTTCCGACCGACTTCCGGTTTGCACCGTCATAGGATTTCCGAACGGCTACTCGACGACCGAGGTGAAGGTTTTTGAGGCGAAGCAGGCAATCGAGAACGGCGCCAAGGAAATCGATATGGTCATCAATATCGGTGCGTTGAGACAGGGCCTTATCGACCAGGTGTTTTCGGAGCTGAAGGCGATGCGGGAGGCGACGAATGGGTTGATTCTGAAGGTGATCATCGAGACCTGTCTTCTTACGACAGAGGAAAAGATTACGATGTGCAGGCTCGTTACGGAGTCGGGCGCAGACTTCATCAAGACATCGACAGGATTTTCGAAGGGCGGTGCCACACTGGAGGATATTGATCTTTTCCGTGAGAATGTCGGACCTGATGTTCGAATCAAGGCGGCGGGAGGTATCTCTACATTAGAGGATGCAAAGGCGTTTCTGGCTCATGGCGCCTCAAGACTCGGCACGAGCCGGATCATCAAGATACTCCGCGAACAGCAAACGGATAGTGCTGCGTATTGACAGGAGGGAAACGGGATGCGTGAGTATGTAGCCGAAGGGAAGGATAAGGAACTGATGGAGGCCGCTGAGAAGGCGAGGAGAATGGCATATACGCCTTATTCTCATTTTCAGGTCGGCGCGGCCATTTTGTGCGCGGATCAGGAGATTGTAACAGGGTGCAACATCGAGTCGGCATCGTATTCACCGACGAACTGCGCCGAACGCACGGCTTTTTTTAAAGCGGTCTCGGAAGGAAGGCGAAGCTTTCTCAAGATTGCGGTTACCGGTGGGCCGGAGGGGGCGCCGGGTATATTCTGCCCGCCATGCGGTGTGTGCCGGCAGGTGATGCGGGAGTTCGCGTCGCCCGATAATTTTACCATTCTCTTGAAGGCAGAAGGGGGACGTGTATATGAATACACGCTTTCCGAGCTTTTGCCGGAGAGCTTCGGGCCGGAGAATCTGGCTTGAAGCGGAGGAACAGGTTTGAAGAGGAA
Organism: uncultured Mageeibacillus sp.; assembly: GCA_964579245.1. Taxonomy (GTDB): domain Bacteria; phylum Bacillota; class Clostridia; order Saccharofermentanales; family Saccharofermentanaceae; genus Firm-13. The sequence goes on along the minus strand of CAZOFY010000013.1, from coordinate 30,754 downwards.
TCGGAGGGCGTCTTCTGTCAGGAAACAGAGGCGCTCTTTTTCTTCTTGCGATCCATCAGGACGAATAACATGATCAGAAAGCCGATAAAGCCAGTTACGGATGAAAAGACGAGCATCGGATACAAACCGAATGCATCGAGTACGAAGCCTCCTCCGAGATTGCCGAGTACATTGCCGATACCGAATGTCGAGGCCATTGCCAGTGCCTGGGCGCGAACACGCTCATGATCCGAGACCGAGGTATCGGCAAAAACGACGGCAGCCGGTGTATAGAGGCCGAAGGCGGGCATCTGGAGAAGCTGGACAGCGTAGAGGATTCCCATACTTGGAGACAGGAGCGTCAACAGCGCCTTGAGAAAAAAAGACAGGGCAGAGATAATCAGAAGCTTGTTGGAAGTGATCCTCCGGGATAAGAAAATATACAGGAACATAATGGGGAATTCACATGCGGCAGAGATGGAGCGCGTAAGCCCCTGATCCGCGACCGAACCTCCAAGCTGTGTTACGATGTCCGGCAGAAAATTGTTGATGCAGGTGTGACTGATGAAAAGCACGCCGGAGGCAATACAGAAGCCTGTGAAGACCTTGTTTTTGATAAGAAAGGCCAGCAGTCCCGACGGCTTGTCCGAGGCGCTTTCCGCCGCATCGACCGACAGGTCTTCTGCTTTCTGCATGCCGGGAATGCCGGCTGACTCCACTTCCGGAACATAGCTGCCGGCAGACTGTCCGGGTCTCTTGATCCAAAGCAGAGAAATGCAGACCAGAAGGGCTGAGAGGATGAAGAACGGGACGATGACGACTTCTCCGGAAACGTCGATCAGCTTACCCAGAAGGGTACCGGTAAGGGCAAATGCTAGCGAGCCGAGACCACGTGTCAGTCCATAATTAATCCTGATCCCGGAATTGGACAACTGCATGGCGATGGCGTTAACAAAGGCGGGAACGGAGGTGTAGGTCATGCCCATTACGACAAAGATGACGACGGCGGGAGCCATCAGATGCGGAACAAAATGAAACAGGCCGAAGGCAAGGATCGAAATGAACATCATTCCGGCTACCATGAATTTCAGAGGCAGGCGCTTGTGACGGTCCGCATAACCTGAAAGAATCGGCTGGGCCACAATAGATGCTAGAGATTGGATCGCCAGCAGGATACCGATCTCCGACGGGGTGAAATTCTTTGACTGCAAGAGAACGACCGAGAATCCGCCGATCGCTACAAAGGAGAGCCAGAAGGAAGCCTGCACAGAGCCTAGCTGAGCATTCACGAGCCGGGATAGAGATTTTTCTTGTGATGACATGACGACTCCTTCATGACAGGAAGGCGACCTGATGAACAAGAAAGACAACGTGCCTTCACTTCTGTCAGCTTTATTATTACGAAAATAGCCGCAAAAGAGAAGATAATCTTTTTTTAGATGTTTTTACTCTGGCGCACCACCAGAAGCCGAAGTATGAAAATCAGCGGCGAATGATGGGCCGTCCTGATCTGCTTCGCAAGCGCTTCCAGACAAGCCGAAGCGCGGTCGATCTCCTCGGCGGACAGATCCTTTCCGCCGTACAGGTAACGCTCATAGGAGTCGGTTATTGCGGCAATGTCAAACGAGTAGGTATCTTTTCTGCAACCTGCGAGATAAATCGGGATTTCAGTAATCCGCTTTGCAAAATCACGGGGCGTTTCTGCCGGCGCAGCCCTGATCGCAAGTAGCGATAAGTAACGCAGACAACGTTTCCAAATCCATGAGATCTTTGCTCCCCGCCCTTGCGCTTCGCGCACCTTCTCTCCGGTCAACGAGAAGAAACGGGTCCACTTCGTCCAGCAATACACAAGAACAGACAGACAGAAAGCGACAACAGACAGGGAAATAAACACGATAATCAGAACAGGACTCATTGGCTCCCGCTTGGTTACCGGTTGCGGAAGATCAGGCGAGGAATCCTCCCCTGGCCGGTATTGCATGTCCCCTTGCGCATCGCCGTAGCCGGAGCCGTCGTAAGAGCTCTCGGACCTTCCGCCCAGTTCTTCGGAGAAAGAGAGGTCTTCTCCTCCTGAGGAGGCTGTTGCATCAATTGGGATCCAACCGATCCCGTCGATGTATACCTCGCACCAGGCATGTGCATGTCTTCCGGCTACGGAGACACGAGCGTCATCTGAGCCTTCCGGTACATTCACGACAAAGCCTTCGACGTAATGTGCAGGCACATCCACAGCACGGGCCATCATCGTCATCGCGGAAGCGAAATACGTACAATATCCCTCCTTTGTGGCGAGAAAATGTTCGACAAAATCGATTTCTTGCGGGGGGACTTCGACATCGAGATTATACGTAAACTCAGAAAGAAGATTTTCCCGGAGGGCGAAAACGCGTTCGAGAGGCGTGGTTGCATCCTTCGTGACCTCGAGGGCATAGTCCTTGACGGATGTGGGAACGTTTGCAGTCAGATTATTCTCCCGGATCTCGAAAATCTTGCTCTCGGAATCTCTCGCTTCCGGATGCTCAATCAGGTAAGCCTCCATGCGAAGAAGATCCTCGATATACGTGGGGCTTTCTGTTCGAAATCGTATGAAGTCGACTTCGTATACCTGATCCTTATCGACTCCGTTACGCAGATATACTTCGCCGGACTGGTTATAGTAAGCTGTTTTATCCGCGATTCGAATATCAAGCACGTGATCGGGAGTAAATAAAGTACCGCCGGTTATCTCGTTCTTCATTGTGATCTGAATGGAGCTCTTCTCGAACAGAAAAGCATACAAATCGGCGGGAAGAAGGTCTTTTCGCGGCCTGTTGCTGTCAAAGAAATCCACACGGTCATTGATCAGAAACTGGGAATCAAAGCGCGTGGAAAACATGTAGTTGCTGCTGCTCCAATAATGTTTGGCATATACATTGTAGGTAATGGCGCGGATCAGAAGGTCGTCTGATGCCTCGACAATCATCACCTCATCATTGCTGACCGATACCGGACCTCCCAGCCTGTTATGCAGAGGATAGAAGCCGAGGCTACCAAGATTGAATGTCTTCCGGCCCCCTGACTCCGGCAGAGGAATATTGAGAAAGGAGAGGGTATCGTCTGTCATATCCGCCACATCATTGCTACGCAAGGCCGACGCCGGGACATAGGTGGAATAGGTCACGATGGCTATAAGGCCAATCAGTGTCAGAATGAGAACAAAGGGGATCGACTGGACAAAACCGGCACTGTTTCTCTCGTTCTCTTTCTTTGCAAAGAGAGTCCCGTCGGACGTGATCATCATCATCAGACTTAAGCCGATAACGGAAGGAATCAGCCAGACCAAGGGTAAATCCTCGCGAATGAAAATCTGGAGCAAAAGAATCGGAAGAAGAACGACGGCAAAGGAAAGAAGCATATTGCGCAACCGGACAAAGCAGAAGTAACAAAGTAGCGTGATTACAATCAGAATCGTGTAATACAGGAACGACTCGAAGCCGTTTTGTCCGGCCGGCGCGATGCCGCCAAGAAATGGCGGCAACCAGATGAAAAATTTGCGGGAGGTCTCAATCAGCCATACAGACAGATCCGTAAAAAGGAGCAGAAGGAGAAGAGGAGCAGCGATGACGGCTCCCGCGAAAAGGAGAATCCGGGGCTTGGCCGCAATGCCGAGCGTAATGGCCATGGCAGCGATACAAGCGGTCAATGTCAGCGTCGCGGGAAAGCGGTAGGACATGCCGATAAACTCGTAGGAGAACAGGCACAGGCCGAGTGAGGCAAGAAAGGCGGATGTGATGGCAATCAGGAATTCGGGCACGGACGGCTCTCTCTTATTCTTCTTCATAGGGGAGCCTCCCCGACAGCATGCGCGGGCGGCGTATCCGGAAGAATGATGGAGTAGATTCCATTATCCGAAAAGCGATGAGTTAAGGCAAGCTGCTTCTCCTCTTGCCCCTTCTGCGGGATCATACACAGTGCAACAGAGGTGAAATCGGCTGATTTCTGCGTCAGGAAGGAGAGAGACTGCAGTTCGGTCGCCATACTGAATATCGTCATGGTCGCTTTCTCGCGAACAGCATAATTAGCGACAGTAGTCTGGTAATCTGCGGGTATGGCCGATACGAAAAACTGTCTGGACAGGAAAATCCTCGCGGCTCTCCACCTGCCTGCATGAGTGAGCGGATATTCAGATTTACCTTCGGCGGAATATGCCAGGATCATAACGGGAATCTGCTCGCGTAGAAGTTCCGAGCAAAAACTGGCAACCGCGCAAAGCATATAATCGCGGGATTTGAAGAGCCCTTCGCCGGATAGAACGGAATCGACGAGATCCAGATAAACGATATGGAGATCCTTGGCGCCTTTCTCGTATTCTTTGACATGCAGCTTGCCGATTCTGGCGGAATACTTCCAATTGATATGCCGGAAGTCATCGTCAAGGCGATATTCGCGGACACCGACGGCTTCGGCTCTTTCTCTTGTTTTTCGAATCGGGACCACAATATCCTCATAGCGCATGGCCGCTCGTAAAAGCAGGTTCGTATCGGGCAGAACATAAACAAGATCATATTTATTGGAAAGGTAATATTTCGCCGGTAGGCGAAGGCGCCAGAGGCCGAAAACATCCGTAAAATCGACCTTATAAACTTCAAGACGGAAGTTTCCGCTGTATGGCGACTCGATTCTGACCTGAATGGGGTCGGTCTTCATCGAGGCAGGAGACGCGTTGTAACGGGCTGTAGAATCCATACTTGCCTTGAGTTCGGGAAAACGAACGGTCAAACCAACATTGGCAATCGGGAAAAAATGACTTTTCGGTAAAAGTTTCCATCCGATCGGCTGGTTTTTCTCGGCTGTTCTCGGGTTTAGGTTTGTGCGAAGTCGGAAGGAGAGGGTCACGAACAAAAGGTTAAGCACAGAGATAATAAACAGAATCCCCATCAGTGCGAAGATATAGAAATACAGGGGCTTGCCCGTATAGAAGAGCGCCCACGCATCAACAGCCCAGATCAGAAAAAATGAAATCCTTCGAAGTAACATACTATTTCGGAACGTTGAGAGTCTTCAGCATGTCTGACAGCACCGATTCAACGGTCTTGCCGGAGGCAACAGACTCCGATCGGATAGTCAGACGATGCGTCAGAACAGGGATGCACATCTGTTTGACGTCCTGCGGGATCACGTAGTCTCGCCCCTCAAGAAGGGCAAGAGACTTGGAGGTCTGCATCAAATGGATTGAGGCGCGGGGGCTGACACCAATCTTCAAATCCGTATGCGTGCGGGTTGCGTTAGCGATTGTAGCGATGTATTTCTTCACGGATTCGCTGCAAAGCACTTTCTGAGACTGGTCACGAAGCTCGAGAATAGAGGCTGATGTTATTACGGGAGACAAGTGAGCAAGACTCGGCATCTCCTCTGTGCGAGTAAGAATCTTCATCTCCTGCTCGGGAGTCGGATAGCCCATGTGAATAGACAGGCAGAAGCGGTCCAACTGTGCCTCCGGAAGAGGAAATGTGCCCGCGTGCTCAATCGGATTCTGAGTGGCGAGGACCATGAATGGCTCCGGGAGCTTATAAGTGACGCCATCCACGGTCAATTGATGCTCCTGCATAATCTCCAGAAGGCTGGACTGTGTCTTTGGCGAAGTTCGATTCAACTCATCAGCCAGAAGGATCTGATGCAGAACGGGACCGGGATGGTACTCGAATTCCTGTGTCTTCATATTAAACATCGAAAAACCCGTAATGTCAGAGGGCATGACGTCGGGGGTGAACTGAATCCTTGAGAATGAGCAGTCCAGAGATTTAGCAAGAGCATAAACCATAGTGGTCTTACCGATTCCGGGCACGTCTTCGAGAAGTGCGTGGCCGCCCGATAGAAGAGCAATGATGAGGAGATTGACGGCTGTGTCTTTCCCAACCATGACCTGCTGCATACTTTTCCGAACATTCTGAATCTGCTTCAACGCCTGCTCAAGTTCCATCGATTCCACCTCGTATTCAATCAATAATCCATTTTTTTATCATATCACGTACAATGCATTCTTCGATAGTAACAATCAATATCAACACAAAAAATTATGACCATGCCCGAAAATATGTGCAAGTGACGAGGTCCGTATGCCTTGGTTCACGGAGCATCAAGAAGTATAATGAATGACGTTTGTTAGATTTATATGAAAAAGATGTTATCAGTTGATAAAGGAAATATATGGAAAAGCTTGCATGTAAGAAATCAAGAATAATCGCGGCGACGGTATTTATTACCGTATTTTTTTGCTACTTTATTTATAACTTCGGAGCCTTTCAGGCATACCTTGTCAATAAATGTGAAGGTGCGAATGCCCGCACCACCGGTGTTCTCTCAACAGAGCGTGATTATCGTCAGTTTTTTCGCCCGAAAAGCGGCGAGCTTTCCTTTATTGAAGTTAAGCTTGCCACCTATACAGCGGAGGATGCAAAGGGATCGGTCATCTTCTCTTTGTTGAATGCAGACAACGAGGTTCTTTCGAGCACCTCTGTTGCCATCAGGGACTTGAAGGACGATGAGTACTGCCGGTTTCCCGTGGGTCTCTCTCTGGATCCCAGTGCTTCTTATTCTTACACGCTGAGAACAAAGGGCAACTCATTTGAGAAGTCTCCGGCCGTCTGGGTTGCATCCGATTCCGATTCGGAGGAGACACGCCTGTTGATTCCGGGCCTTGTGACGTCCTCTTTTTACCAGACGCAGGCCAATTTCGGATATCTTCGTACTGACTACAAGACGCTTGCCTTCTGCGTCGTGCTTGTTCTGCTGACAGCCTTTGTGATTGCCATGCCGTTCCGTATCAAGGAGAACCACCAGCGTTTGTTTGGCAGACTGGCACTGGTCATATCACCGGTCGCGATGTTCTTTATCGTGGAAGCCTTGAACGATAACTCGGCTCTGAAGAAAATTACGCCGGCCTACTTTTTGAATTACCTGGCGTATATTCTGATTTATCTAATTCTTTTCGCGGCAACCAATCATCTTCGAATCAGCGTGATTGTCTCAAATACGGTCCTGTATATTTTGGCTGTTATCAACTACTTCAAGATTCTGTTCCGCGGAGAGCCGCTCCAACCCTGGGATCTTTTTGCCGCGGGCACGGCAATGAACGTTGCAGAGAACTATACTTTTTGTATCTCTTCGATATTAATGGTGACAATTCTTTCGTTCCTCTTATTGAACGTAACAATGCTGCATATCGACTTTTCCATGAAACGCATCCGGACACGCGTTCTGACGGGGGCGTTGAGCTTTTCTCTGTCAGCGCTTATGGTGGTGTCGCTGTTCGGTACAGACCGCTATGCGGTGGCGGCGTTCAGTATCATGCAGAAGATGGGCATCGTGAATAATGTGTGGAATCAGCCCTCGAACTACGCGAAAAACGGGTTTGTCCTGGCGCTGACTATGAATGCGCAATATATGAACGTTGATAAGCCCGACGGGTATTCATCCGAAGAGGTTCAGGCAATTAAGGAAGAGATAGAGGCCTTCGTCCGAGCAAAGCCGGAGGAAGAACCTGCTGTGACACCGGTGCCCGAATACTACCCCGGCTCAATATATGAGGCTTCAGCCGCCGTTTCCTCGGGCACCCCTGCAGAAACAAGCATAGAGACCGCACCGGATGAGGCGTCTGCGGCGCCTGCCGTTATGGTGGAGCCAACAGGCTCTGAAGCGAATGATACCGCCACAGAGTCCACGGCTCTGGCAATCCCGGCGCCTTCTTTGACTCCGACACCATCCTTGACCCCGACACCCGCGGTTAAACCGAACATCATTGCCATCATGTGTGAATCCTTTGCCGATCTCAGGACAATCGGCAACCTCGAGACAAATATGGAGGTCATGCCCTTCATCGATTCTCTTGAAGAGGACGCAATCACAGGCTCCATCTATGTATCAACGTATGGCGGCGGTACAGCGAACTCGGAGTATGAGTTTTTAACAGGAAATTGCATGGCATTCCTGCCGAACGGCAGCGTGCCCTATCAGCAGTACATTGACGAGAGTACCGGATCGCTGGCACGCATTCTGAAGCAGCAGGGATACGCGGCGACCGCAGTGCACCCCTTCACCGGCAGCGGCTGGAATCGTCCGAGTGTATACGAGGCATTTGGCTTTGATGAATTTCTCTCAGACGAAGACTTTGCCGATCCGATGAATCTGCGTCAGTATATTAGTGACAAGTCCTCCTATGACAAACTGATTGAACTGTATGAGGCGAAGCCGGATGGACAGCCAATCTTCCTTTTTAACGTGACCATGCAGAATCACGGAGGATATGTTCCAAGAACCGATAATTTTGATGCGCAGATCAAGATAACCTATCCGGCCGGAGATTTTTCCGAGGCGGAGGAGTATCTCTCACTGGCTCATGAGTCGGACCAGCAGCTTAAGGAATTAGTGGACTATTTTTCGAAAGTCAATGAGCCTACCGTTATCGTTTTCTTCGGAGACCATCTTCCGAAGCTCAAGAACAGCTTCTATGACACTCTGTTGGGCAAGGACCTGACCACACTTTCCCCCGAGGAGATGATCAAGCTCTACCGGACACCGTTCGTTGTCTGGGCCAACTATGATATCCCGGAACAGGAGATCGAGGCGATGAGCTTGAATTATTTATCTTCGCTCGTTCTGCAAACGGCCGGATTGCCGATGCCGGACTATAACTACTTTCTGAATGAACTGTTTGCTTCTTTCCCGGTTATATGCCCGCTTACGGTCATGTCTGCTGACGGGACCATCTATCCGGGTGTCTCCGCGGCCGCCGATTCCGATCCTTCCGGGCTCTTGCGAGATTATGCGATCCTCGCTTATAATAATTTGTTTGACAAAACCGGCAGGGATGCTACTATTTTTGATAGCATGTGTTTAGCGGCGCGGACAGAGCAGGCAGTAGCAACTGTTCCATCTGCGGCATCCGAAGGACAAACATCTGATTCGACACAGGCCTCTGATCAAGGCAAAGAGAGTGAATTTGCCGGAGGAGATCCGGCATCCTGAGGGACCAGTATGCAGGCATTTTCCGCATCCGATATAAACCGCGATTTCGCGGATCTGAAGAATTTTCCGGATCGTTTCTCCCTTCGTGAACCGCCGGCGTCGGAGGAAGAGTGGCGGGAACGCTATGTTATTTTTCTCACTCCCAACGAGCTGAAGGTGGCAAATTCTATGCTTCGGCTGCCGGACTACGCTGTGAAGGAAGCGACGAACAATGTTCTGCAGCATCCGAAGCTTGAGGTACTCGAAGGATTGCTTTATGGCGTCCTGAATCGCCTCGGCGAGAAAGAGGGGACTGTTGTTCAAGAAGAGATATCATTCTTCTTTACGACGGCCGGAATCCTGATTGTGTCTGAGCACTCGGATCTGATTGACGCGGTGAAACAGAGCGTCGTGGTGGAGAGGAACGAGGGCGGCAGAGCGGGATTTATCCCTGAGCGTGCACTTTTCTTGCTGATCGAGAAGATTGCAGCCTCTGATATGAGCCTGATCCGGAGCCTAGATGAAATGGAAACGATCCTGGAGGAGAAGCTTCTGGCGGGTGAGAAGCATGACTACCCGAGAGAAATATTTCGTTTGAGGCAAAAGACCTTGGTACTAACGCAATATACGGGATTGATGGTTGATCTTCTTGATCTCCTCGAGGAGAATCAGAACCGCCTGATGCGTGCGGAATCGATCGGAATATTTCGACTGATCGGAACGAGACTCGGCCGCATTGAGAGGGCGGCTACAACCCTCAGGGAGAGCGTCGCGCAGCTCCGGGAAGCCTATCAGGCGCAGGTCGATATTGATGCGAATCTGATGATGCGCCTGTTCACGGTGGTATCGGTCATATTTCTGCCGCTCACTGTGATCACCGGCTGGTTCGGCATGAATTTTAAGAATATGCCGGAGTTGTCATGGACATACGGATATCCTGCCGCAGCCGTTGTTTCTGTACTGGTGACCATCGGCATTATCTGGTTTTGCAAAAGAAGGAAATATCTATAATGATTGTCCCGACTATAGAAAGGTAACAAATGAGCAACCACAAATTCCTGGATCTTGACCTCTCTCCTGAAATTCTCAGAGCCTGCGAGAAATTACATTTAACGGTGCCGACCTCCGTACAGCGGGAAGCCATCCCTCCCATGATGCAGGGATATAACCTTATCGCGAAGGCGCCCACAGGTACCGGAAAGACATTCGCGTACGGTATTCCGATCCTGGAATATATCCAGATGGATTACGACTTTGTTCAAGATCTTGTTCTATGTCCGACACGCGAGCTTGCTCAACAAATCTCAACGGAGCTTCGCAGTATCGGTCAGTTTATTCAGAACCTCAAGGTCGTTTCTGTTATCGGAGGGCAGAATCTCGAGCGTCAGGCGAATGATCTCCGGATGAAGCCACAGATTGTCGTCGCGACTCCCGGCCGGCTTCTCGACCATGTGGCCCGAGGAAATATTGATATCTCAAAGGTGTATAGTGTCATTCTTGATGAGGCGGACGAGATGCTTAGCATGGGATTTATCAAGGAGATCCGTCGTATTTTGGACCTGACTCCGGCGGATCGACAGGTGGCTCTTTTTTCCGCTACGATGTCACGTGAAGTGATGGATCTGAATTGGCAATACCTGCAGGGTGCTGTAAACATCGATGTTGCTCCAAAAGCGGAGGATATGCCTAAGATTAAGCAATTCAAGCTCTCCGTATCGGAGAAGGATAAGCTGGATATGGTTCTTAAGATTATCCGTCAGAAAAAGCATCGCAAAATCATCGTTTTCTGCAACACGAAGACGCGCGTGCGTCATGTGACGGAACGTTTGCAGCGCGCCGGGATAACGGCCGACTGTCTGCATGGAGACATCAATCAGAATATGAGAAACCGGATCATGGAAGGCTATCGCAAAGGTAAGTTTCCTGTGCTGATCGCGACAGACGTGGCGGCACGCGGGATTGACGTTGCGGATATCGACGGCGTATTTAATTATGACGTCCCGAAGGAGAATGAGTATTATCTACATCGAATCGGCCGTACAGGAAGAGCGCAGAAGGATGGTGCCGCTTATACTCTCGTCTCGTACATGGAGGAGGATCGCATGGATGAGATCCTGCGTTATACGAAGGCCGAGGTCGAGTCGATGGAGTGGACAGATTAAGTAGCCCGTTCGCATACGACCAGCCTGTGCTGCACGGGCAATTCTCTCCGGCATAGGAGATACTATGAATATTTCGTTTGACGACAAGACAAGATTATTCCGACTGGATACGAACTCATCGAGCTATATTCTTGCCGTGATTGACACAGGAATGCTGGCTCACGTGTACTACGGAAAGCGGCTTTCCTCTTCTTGCGGAACGTTGAGCTTTCTTCGCACGGAGGAGTTCCCGTATATCCCGTCGGTCAATGAGCGTGACCGGATATCCTTCTTCGACAACTATCCGGCCGAATATCCGACCTCGGGTATCGGAGATTATCGTCCGGCCTGCCTTGGCGTGCGGACACCAGGTGGACACGAGGCCTGTTGTCTTCTCTATAAGAGCCATCGGATTCTGCGGGAGAAACCTCCTCTTTCCGGTTTGCCGTCCACCTTTTCCGGCCGTACAGAAGCACTGACGCTTGAGATCACTTGTGAGGATCCGGATATCGGACTTCGCGTTACCCTCTCGTATACGATTTTCTCCGATGTAGACGTTATCATCCGGTCGGCACGCATGGAGAACATCGGGACCGGACACCTTTATCTCACTCGCGCATTATCGGCCTGTGTGGAATTCGACGGAACCGACAGGGAGATCATGACGCTGCACGGATCCTGGGCACGGGAGCGTCATATTCAGAAACGCCGCGCAGGTCTCGGCAGCTTTTCGACAGGATCTGTACGAGGTGAACCCGGTCACCAGGAACATCCGTTCCTGGGAATACTATCAAAGACCGCGACGCAGACTATA
>CAZOFY010000013.1:0-18738 GCA_964579245.1 uncultured Mageeibacillus sp. | reverse complement strand
TATAAGGATCAAATCCGTCCGGTCGTCCTGAACAGTTGGGAGGCCGTGTATTTTGATATCACCCGCGACAAACTCCTTACTATGGCGCGGGAGGCAGCCGCTCTCGGCATCGGCACGTTTGTCCTGGATGACGGATGGTTCGGTCAAAGAGACAGCGATAATTCCTCCCTCGGAGACTGGACGGCAAATGAGAGCAAACTTCCCGGCGGCCTTCTATCTTTGGGAAAAGAGATGAATGCGTTGGGTACGGGATTCGGCATCTGGATTGAGCCCGAGATGGTTTCTCCCGATTCGGATCTGTATCGAGCCCATCCGGATTGGTCAATCGCAATCCCCGGGAGGCGCCCGGGACTAGCCAGAAACCAACTGGTACTGGATATTTCCCGAGAAGATGTGCGGGGATATATTTGGGAGAGTATCTTCCGGATCTGCTCCGGGGCCCCGATTTCCTATGTGAAATGGGATATGAACCGGTCGCTGAGCGACTTAGGGAGCGCAGGGCTTCCGGCAGACCGTCAGGGAGAGCTGAGTCATCGCTATGTGCTGGGGCTTTACGAGCTCGCGGAACGCTTCATCCGGACATTTCCGGATATTCTCCTCGAGACTTGCTCAGGAGGCGGAGCGCGCTTCGATCCCGGAATGCTTTACTACAGCCCACAGATCTGGTGTTCGGATAATACGGATGCAGTTGAGAGGTTATCAATCCAGGAGGGGACAGCATTACTTTATCCTCTGTCCTGTATCGGTTCCCATGTCAGTGACTGCCCGAATCACACGGTTCACCGGACGACACCGTTCGAGACACGTGCTCTGGTCGCGATGGCGGGCACATTCGGATATGAGTTGGATGTTACAAGTCTTGACGAGGAGCAAAAACGGCAGATCCCCCGGCAGATCGAGCGGTATCAAAGACTCGCCCCTGTGATCCGCGACGGAGATTATTTTCGTTTGGCATCTTATTCCGAGAACGGCACACACGATTGTTGGCAGATTGTATCAAAGGATCGAAAACATACGGTCGTTACCTACATACAGGTCAAGTCTCGTGCAAACCTGAAGAGCAGGCGTGTCCGCTTTTCCGGCTTGCTGCCGGAGGGAAGCTATCACCTTCTTGGGACAGACAAGAGCTTCGGCGGTGATGTTCTGATGTACGGCGGATACTCCTTTCTACCCCTGGCAGGAGACGCGGAGGGTGTTTTGCTCGAATTCCGCTTGGAGGATTAGGCCATTTTTGTATTCGTTTTCGAACGCGCGGCGAGAAATCGGAAGGAGCAATACCAAAGATTTTGACGTATCTCGAAAATAGCAATATACTAAGCACTGGATTTTCTGTTTCTATCATGCTTGCGTTTGTGTCGGACCGGCTCCGCTACGAGACAGAAAATGGACAAAATTCTGCGTGCGTGATATAAATAACGAATCTGCACGAGGAGGAGACAATGTATCCTACCAGAATAAAGCCTGTTGCCAAGCATATGATTTGGGGCGGCAACAGACTTATAGATGAATACTGTCTCGAGACAAACGAGACCCAAGTTGCCGAGGCCTGGATGCTGTCGTGCAATGAAGCCGGTCTGTCGCTTGTGCTGGACGGGCCTTTAGCCCAGACCCCCTTGTGCAAGGCGATCGGCGATGAGCTTTCTGTGGTTCTTGGGCAGAATAATGACCAGGAAAATGTTTTCCCTGTTCTTATCAAACTGATCGATGCACACGATGATCTTTCCATTCAAGTCCATCCGGATGACGCGTATGCGGAGAAGAACGGGCTTGTTTCAGGTAAAACAGAGCTCTGGTACATTCTCGATGCTGAGAAAGACGCATTCATCTACTATGGGTTTTCTCGCGAGGTAAGCAGGGAAGAACTCAAGCTCCATGTCGAGAAGAAGACTCTTCCGCAGATTCTGAACCGTGTTCCGGTCAGAAGGGGTGATGTCTTCTTTATTGAATCCGGAGTCATACATGCCATCGGGGCGGGGATTCTTCTGATGGAGGTTCAACAGAACTCAAATACGACGTATCGGGTTTTTGACTATGACCGGAGAGACGCATCGGGTAATTTACGCGAGCTTCACCTGGACGCGGCTCTTGAGGTCGTGGACAGAAATGTTATCGGACGCGCGGCAATCCACCCCCCGATCGAAGTAAGGAATGGATATATTTTTTCGAGACTGATGCAGTGCCCCCATTTCACCGTCGACCGGCTGGATGTGAAGACGAGTGCGGAATGTGTGTGCGGCGAGGATTCCTTTGTTTCGATCGTGATTACACGTGGGACGGGCAGGATTCTTTTCGATAACAAGCAGTTCGGAACGAACGGAGAGATGCAGATCAATAAGGGAGATTCCATTTTTCTTCCTGCCGGGGTAGGAAAATTCCGCATACAAGGACAGTGCGAGGCCTTCATCACACGCCGCTAGTCAGATTGCCCGCTTGATCCGTTGTGCTATCTACATCAACGGGGAGAAAACTCTGAGAAACAGTCCGAGGGCTGTGCGCAGTGTCCCTATTTTGTCACAATCCTCACGTGTCACTCGAAAGCTTTGGGCAACGGTAGCTTCGATATCCGAACGAACATCAGAAACGGCTTTTTTTCCGCAGAAAAGTACTCCATCCTCATATTGGCTAAAAAAACTCCGGTTATCCAGATTGATCGTTCCGACGAGTGCATGAATGTCGTCAGAAACGATCATTTTCGCATGCAGCATACCCGGCTTAAAGCGGTAAACCTCAACTCCGGCATCGATCAACCGTGCGAAATGACTTTGCGTCACCTCGAATACGTACCAGTGGTCCAGCTGATACGGTACGGCGAGGACCACGCGGACACCGCTTTTCGCGACGCGGCAAAGAACATCAATAAATGCCTGTGAGACGGCAAGGTAGGGTGTCGTCAGATAAACATAGTCATGAGCGGCCTCGATCATGCGATAAATCAGGCCCTCGGCCGGATTCTGCGGGTTGTTGACAGGACCATCCGTAAACACCTGACACAGCCCCTCCTCGTTGTAGGAGGAAGAGGGATAATACTTTGTATAGGTATCGGTGAGCTTGCCGTCTGTCTGTTCCCACATTTTGATAAACGCTACGGTCAGCCCAAACGTTCCCTGACCGTCCAGACGAACACCAGTGTCCTTCCAATACCCGTAAGGAGAGGTATAATTTGCATACTCATCAGCAAGATTTACACCGCCCGTGAATCCCGCGTCGCCGTCGATTACGATGATCTTTTGGTGGTTGCGGTAGTTCAGGTAGAGATTGTTCAGGAAACGGTGCGTGGGGTTGAACAAGCGGACTTGGATCCCTTCCGATTCCAGGCTCCGAATGAACTCATCCGAAAGATTGAACATTGTCCCTGCGTCATCGATCAGGAGTCGGACGTCGATGCCCCGCCCGGCTTTTTCGCGCAAAACAGAATGAAACTCACTCCACAGCCGTCCCTCGCGCAAAATAAAAAAACTGATGAAAATACACTTTTTTGCGGTTTTCATTTGCTTGAGACAATCGGCGAAAAAGCTTTCTCCGCTGGAAAAATAGGTGACTCGAGTACCACGAAAAGCAGGAAAGCCATAAGCTTCAAGGTACGCCCTGGCGGTCGAAGCTGCCGGATTCTCGGGACAGATTCCCGTGTCGCCGCACAAGGTGGCGTATGAGGCCAGAGCGGAATCCGCCGCTTTCTGAGCCTTCTCCTCCAGGTAATATTTCTTTGTTCCGTGGCGGGGCTTTCCCCACATGAGATACATGATGAGTCCGAATGCCGGAAAAAAGGCTATCAGCAAAAGCCAGAAAACCCGGGTCGAAGGATTATCGTGATGGGCGGAAATAAAGACACAGGACAAGGCAGAGACAGCATAAAGCAAAATCAGTACAAGGATTGAGATGTTGTGCAGATAGTAGGACAGCAATGCGACACTGATAATCTGAAGAAGCAGAATGACAGACAGGATAATCAGACGCGTTGTCGCGTTGATAAATACTTTCAATTTCTTATTCCTACTTGCGGACATTGCTGCATCCTGCCTTTTTTACTCATTATACACAAATTGAACCGTTCCGGTTCACTCGTCGGAGCGCAGGGGCGCTGTCTGACAGGGAGGCGGCATGATTTTAGGGAACCCTTCCTTTTTATTGCGAACATTTATTCGACATGTTAAAATATCAGGAAAAACATTCGATCATGACTAAGGTTAGCGGAGAGGAATCAAGATGAATCACCAGGTCAGCATTGTTCACGCCGCCGACTTCCACCTCGGTTCTCCGTATTCTGCGCTACCCATCGATAAGGCTCAACTGCGGCGACGCGAACAACAGGAGGCCTTTGCGCGCATGGTCGACTATTGCGCGGAACACCGTACACAGATATTACTTCTGGCCGGCGACGTCATCGACCAGGTTCGTTTCTCCGGGGAGGGAATGCGCTTTTTAACGGATCGCTTCTCGTCGATACCCGATACAAGAATTCTGATTTCCCCCGGCAATCATGATCCTTACACAGAGGATTCCCCTTATATTCGGGAGAGCTTTCCGGCGAATGTACATGTTTTCGGGAAGTCCTTCTCTTCAGTTTATTTTCCGGAGATTCGGACGGCTGTCTGGGGTGCGGGCTTCTCCGCATCGCGGTCAACGACCTCTCTGTGTCCGAACGGTTTCTCGGCGGCTTCGGGCGGATATCCGGAGGGCACGATACAGATTGTTCTTCTGCATGGAGAGATTGCGGAGACCGAGACGGAACGGAAGAATTACAATCCGATTCGACGTTCCTGGATTGCCGCCTGCGGCGCGGATTATCTGGCGCTCGGGCATGTGCATGACCGTACGGAACTGAAGCGGGAAGGAAGTACCTTCTATGCTTATCCGGGCTGTCCTGAAGCTCGCGGATATGATGAGCCCGGACCTCGAGGGTTTTACGCCGGCTTTGTGGAGACCGGAAGGACTGCCCTATCCTTCGTGCCGATTCAGGTACGCACCTATTATACGCCCGGGATAGACATCAGCAGCTGTGAGACGATGGAACAGGTCGAACAGAGGATTTTATCTTTTCTCCGGGATACCTATGGGGAAAGCTATAGGAAAAACGCCTATCGCATCTCTCTGACCGGTTCGATCCGACCCGATTTCCTTGTGCAAATTCACGTGTTGCTTTCCCGGCTCAAGCCATTGGTTTTTGACCTGAAGCTCCGCGACGAGACAAGTATCAATATCGATAGGGATAAGCTTCGCAGGGAGAATTCTCTGAAAGGACGTTTCTGTGAGTACCTGATGGCAGATATCGAGAAGAACAGGGACAAGGGGGATGCAGAAAGGGCAGAAACACTGGCTCTCGCACTCAAGCTTGGTCTGCGTGCTTTTGAAGGGGAGGTAGAGATCGATGAGGATCCTTGATCTCCATGTCGATGGATTTGGAAAGCTTCATGGCTTTACATATAGTGCCAAACCGGGCATGAATCTCATTCTTGGGGAGAACGAATTCGGGAAAAGCACCCTTCTTGCTTTTGTACGCGCGATGCTGTACGGCTTCGGTAAGCGTAGCAGTGGACGTCTGAAGGATTTCGACCGCAGAAAATATGCTCCATGGAATCACTCTGCATACGGCGGATCGATGACCTTCTCACATGAAGGCGTCATGTATCGGTTAGAGAGAAGCTTCGCGACCAGTCGCGCCGAAGATGAGACAGCTTTATCCGTCTGTTCGACCGGGACCCGCATCGACCTGGCGTCAGAGGAGCCGGGATCCTTCCTGTTCCATATGGATGAGTCTGAATTTGTGAATACGGTATTCATCGGACAGCTGGCAACACCCATGGCAAAATCCGGGCGCGATTCCGATGCACTGGCTGCCAGGCTGCTCAATCTCTCACAGAGCGCAGACGAGAATATATCCTTTGAAGAGGTCGACAGAAGGCTCCTGTCAGAATCGATTCGGATCAAGGCGGCGCGCGGACAAGGCGGGTTGCTTCCGAGTTTGCTTCAGGAACAGGAGGTCAATCGTTCGATGACTGCCGGGGCGGAGGCGATTCGGGACGAGATTTCGTCGTTGCAGTCTGTTATCAAGGCTAAGAAACAAGAAGAGAGTGTGCTTCAAGCCAGACAAACAGAGCTTTCCGACCGTTTTTCTCATGTAAAAACCGTCACTGAGCAGGTCAGGCAGCAGCATATGGAAGCATCGGTCCTCCTTCGGACTCTGGAGGAACAGAGGGACCTGAATATTGAACGGCTGGCCGAGCGGGAGAGAGAAGCTCGCGAGTTGAAGCGGCGACAAATGGATGTATCTTCGCGGTATATGGAAGAACTGCAGGCACTTGAATCGACTATCGAGAGAACAAGAGCGGATATGGAAGCCGGCAGAAAGAGCTTTGCTGCCCGAGTACAGGATCTCAATAACAGAATGAGCAAGAATCTACTGATGATTCGAGAATTACAACAGCTCAGCTCCGCGCGACGAGCGGATATTGAGAGCCGCGAGGAAGAGGTTCTGATTGCAAACGCCGAAATCAAGAAGACAATATGTGAACGCGATGCTTTGCAAAAACTTGGGATACGCGTTTCGGACAACTTGATGCCATCCGGATGGGTAATAATCCCTCTTGTCGTGACGGCAATCATTGGGTTTGCTGTTCTCCTGTACCTGCGAAGCCCATGGATTTTTGCCTCCTTGCTCCTTCTTATACCGTGTATAGTCCTCTTTGTCGTGAACCGTATCCAGCTCGGACGTGTCTTACAGAGTTTGGCCTTGATGGTACGGGATTATGAAGCAGCCGTGTCGGAACTTCACACACGGAAGGAGGCTTGTCTCAACGGTGAGGAGTCCTTACGAAAAGAGACCCAGGTTTGCGAGCAGCTTAAGCAGAACCTTGAGGATATTAGAAACCGGCGGCAGGGGGAAGTGTTGCTCAGCCGGCGCATGCTTCGACTGTCAGAAGACCGAATCGCTGATCTCCGGTTCGGTATGAGCCAGAATGCTCGCGGAGAGGATTCCGGAATGCAATTCTGCCGTGAGAGCGACGATGGGCAAGCACAGACACCGGAAGCTTCGGCGGTTTCAGAAATCGAATTATTTGAAGCGAAGATTCTGGCCGGCCGGGAACATCTTTCTGCTGTGGAAGAGATGTCGGCGCAGATTCAATCGGAGGCCACGAGCCTCTTAGCTGAGGAGAAAGAGATTTCAGCCGCCTTGACCGAAGTCCGTGTGGCCGCCGCCCGCCTGGAGACCGCAAGGGAGTCCCTCCTACAACACGTGCCGGATGAATCGAGACTGGAAGAACAGGGGAGACTGATCCGGGAACGGATATACCGGCTGACAACTCGATATGATGCGATTACAACCGCCAGGGAAGCCTTGAACAGGGCATACACCGATATGGAACATGACTTTGTTCCCCGGGTGAATGAGCGTACGGCAGAATATTTTTCCGGGTTAACCGGTCAGGCTTATTCTGCGTTGCGTGTCGACCGGGAATTTTCTGCCGAGCTCATGGCGGCAGGAGGAAATGCATACAAGAGTCTGGACTATTATAGCGGCGGAACCGTGGACCAGTTGTATTTCTCGCTACGGCTGGCTATCGGGGACTTAATACGGCAATCAGAAGAAAGTCTTCCTCTTTTGCTTGACGATACCTTTGTGCAGTATGATGATAAGAGGGCATTGATAGCAATGCGACTGATACAGAAGCTGGCAGGAGAGCGACAGGTTTTCCTGTTTACCTGTCAGGAAAGAATGAGTGAACTGTATGCCAAAGTTGAAGCTGCGGAATAATCAGAGAGTGTTGGACCGGCTCCGGATCCCGAGGCTGATCCTGTTTTTCGCCTGCCTTCTTCTTGGGCTGATTTCTGTATTACAATACAAATCTCTTCAGATGAGCAGGGAGGAGAAATTTATCGACAGAAAGACCTCTAACGATTTAGCTGCGGATTACATTATTCTATATACAAAAAACCAAGAGCTTACGGAGCGGAATCAGCTTCTGATACGTTCCGCTTCGGATATTGCTTCCGCAGAGAATGACGAGGGAGAACTCGAGAGTCTCTTGCAGAAAGAGCTACAATTGACAAAGAAAATGGCAGGACTGGCCGAGATGACGGGCGAAGGAATCGAGGTGACAATCACCCCGAACGAATCCGTTCCGATCACCGCCAACATGATGATTCAATTTATCAATGAGCTTAAAGCTGCCGGAGCGAAGGCAATCGCCGTTAACCATCAGCGTGTTGTTCCGATGACGGAGATTAGAGATACTTACACCGGGTATACAGTGAACGGCGAGTTGTTTTTTTATGACAATACCATCTCGATCCGAGCTGTGGGCAACAATGTGGATATTTACAAGTCTCTCACAATGGTTGGCGGTATTATGGACAAATGGGAGGAAAGCAATATTGACGTGCACGTAGATATCGTTGACAATCTTATTGTGCCGGCGCTCGGGAACGAAACGGCGGCTCGTATGGATCTGACTGCATTTGCACAAAAGAACCAATCGGAAGGAGGGGACTGATGCAAAGGGATAAAGCGCTGAACATTTTTTTATTCTTTGTTCTGGCATCCGTTATATTTGTTGCCTTCTTTCCCGTCTACTTCTCTTTCGGAGAAGCCCATTTGCGCGTTGTCGCTCTGTCTGAGAGACTCTTCAGTCTTGTCTTCGTTTCTCTCTGGATGGTGCTTAGCGTGTACGCTGCCTGGAAGAAGAAGTTATACCTTGTCTTGGGCGGCGCTGCATATGCGATTATGGCGTATATACCCGGTTGGATACTGCCGAGCCTTCCCGACGTGGGTGTCGGGCAGAAGGACCCTTCCTTGCTGATCGTATCCGTACGGTTCATCTTCGAGAAAATATACGAGTTGGTGAATGCTCCGATGGTCGGGGTGTCGATTTTATTTGCAGAGAAGCAATCTGTTTCTCTGAGTAAATGGCTTCTGCCGGTACTTCTGATCAGCTATGCTTCGGCTCAGATTTTCCGTCATTATCGCAACGCCTATCTAGCGGAGCAGCTTCACTTGGAGGACACGGCATATTACCCGAATCCGGACCTTGCAAGAGAACTTGCTTCTGTAACCGGCACAGAACGTGTCCAGGTCTATGCGTCGAAGGAGTTGGCCAGAAAGTCTCGGGAAATCGAGGATGACTTGGAGCGGGAAGCTTTGTCTGTACCGGGAAAGCGTGACGCAGGAAAGACCCCGACGGAATCGACGGACAACCGGGAAAGCGCTTCTTCTTCCCTTCGGACGGACGAAGAGAGAAGAAGCATCGATGTTATATCGCTTGAAGCACCGGACCGGAGTGAATCTTCGGATCATGACGGGATCATCACACTTGGCCCTCCTGCGGCTGCGAAGGGGGATGACACCGCGAATGACACCGTGACACCTGCAAAATCAGATTTTGACATAGGAATCCGTACTGATTCGGAGGATATCGGGGAAACCAGGCGATTTAATCCGCCTCGCTCTGAGTGAAGACAACATATTGCGATTCTTTTCTTTGCGTTATATAATGACAATAATTGCATGACGTGGTTATTGATGTTGCGATAAGGGGTGACGTATATGTCTAATGAGAAAGCCTTTTGGAGAGCGTGGCTGGAGGGAAGAGCAGAGAAGAACGGGTCCGTGGAGATTCCGGGATCGCAGACGGCAGACTCTCTGGAAGCCGGATTGGAGTCTTTATCTCAAATTGAAATAGGGAAAGGCGCTGCCAAATCCAAGCGCGGAAGAAGAGAGACCTTCGGCGAAGAGATCGGAAACAGCATAACGCATGGTGTTATGGCGGTCTTTGTTCTTTTCATGTTGCCGCTTGCCGCGGTCAAAGCATATATCAGTGCGCCGGCAGGCAAGGAGGTTCTTGACTCTGTCAGTGTCTCGGTTTTTTGCATAAGTATTTTTCTGATGTTTCTTGCCTCGACGGTCTATCATGCGATGTCACCGGCTACGAAACATAAAATGGTTATGAACCGCATCGATCATATTATGATATTTGTGGCTATCGCGGGAACCTATACACCGATCTGCCTTTCGGTTATCGGAGGTACGCTGGGAATCGTCCTGACAATACTGCAATGGTCTCTCGTAGTGGCGGGAGCGCTTTTCAAGTCCCTGATGTTTTCGAAAACACCAGCCTCCTATATTCTGACAATCTCAATTTACTTGTTAATGGGATGGATGGTTGTTCTGTGCATGCCGGTTCTTTTTCAGGGCGCAACGACGGCGGCCTTTTGGCTTATCCTTGCCGGAGGTGTTTGCTACACGTCCGGTGTCGTGAGCTTTTTCATGAAGTTTCCATTTGCCCATATGGTGTGGCATTTTCTGGTCGATGCCGGTGCAATCTGCCACTTTCTTGCCATCGTTTTCTTCCTGCGCTGACAGGCGAGATTGCTTTCTGTTTTTCATAACATTCTGCGCATTGCCTTCTGTCCGCATTCGTTGACAGGGGGGGAGGCGAGTGATAGACTGAGTATAATTTTCGAAACTTTCGAATAATATACTCTTTTTTCATCGAAAAAAAGAAAGAAGTGGAATTATGTCAACAATCAAGGACATTGCAAAGAAATTGGGGATCTCGGTCAGTTCAGTCTCCAAGGGGTTGAGCGGGGCAAGCGATGTTAGTGAAGAGACTCGGCAGCAAATACTGAATACCGCCCTTGAGCTTGGGTATGTGTCACGAAGAAGTAAGTCAGACTCCAGCTCGCACAAGGTATGTATTTTCGTCGAGAATATGGGATATGAGCGGATTGAACAATTTGGATATGAGATCATCGTAGGATTTCGTCTGGCCGCCACTGAGAAACAGTGGGATGTTGATATCGTGCCGATTGCGATGGACCGTCATTTCGATTATGACTATGAGGACTACATGACCCGCAATCATTATTCGGCGGGCTTCCTTCTTGGATTCTCCCTACACAACGATTTTCTTAAGCAACTTGCGAAGACAAATATCCCTACGGTTTTATTGGATAATATTGTCTATAACAAGAATGTTGCTTGCGTCGGCATCGACAATCAACAGGGGGTCGTCTGCGCGGTTGAACATCTCGCGGCCTTGGGACATACGAACATAGCCATGATGAATGGTGAACTGCATAGTCGTGTTTCGCAGGAACGATTACAGGGATTCAAGCTGGGAATGGCTAAGACGGGCCGATCCATCCGCAAAGACCTGATCGCGCACGGCGACTATACCTCTTCCTGTGCCGCCCAATATGTTGAAGGCTTCGTTAAAAATGGCGCGACGGCTATTGTTTGTGCCAGTGACTTGATTGCGCACGGCGTTCTTTCCGAGCTGAACCGCCTGGATCTGCGCTGCCCGAAGCAAATTAGCGTCACCGGCTTCGACGACCTTCCGATCGCGAGATACACAACCCCGCCCCTTACGACCGTTCGCCAGGATCGCCTCATGATCGGAAAGAGCGTGTGTATGGCGATGTCACAGATCATGGAGGGCAACGCAATCAGCCGGCTGCTGCTGATGCCGGAGCTCGTGATTCGCGAATCCACCGGACCAAAGACGATCTAAGACTTCTCTCTCTCTGAAAAAGGAACAGACTCTTGCGGGATCTCTCTGCGGGAGTCTTTTTTTGTCTCGCACGGATCAAACTTTCGCCGAATTTCGAAAAAAACGAAAGTAAAATCAGTTTGATAAGCGAAGAAAAAAACGATTCGCTTACAAAAACTGACAAAATATACAAATAATTTACGAAATATCAATGAAAAATTATTGACGCTGACAAAGAGGCGTGGTAAATTCAAGACGTAGTACTAAATTTTCGAAATAAAAACAAATTGCATTCGAAAAAAGAGCGAAAATGGAGGAAAATGTATGAGTATAAAGAAAACCATGCTTAAGAAGGTATCGGCTTTTGTCCTTGTTGCTTCTCTTGCTGTCGGACTTGCGGCATGCGGAGGAACGACAGTGACAACGGATACCACCGGAACAACAGCGGCTCCGGAAAAAACAGAGGCTCCGACAACAACGGCAGCGCCGGAAGATACGACGACTGGCGGCACGCAGGCGTCCTTGGTTCTCTGGGGAGCTGAAGATGATCAGGCTATGTTGAAGGAGATGGCGACAGCATTTGTCGCTGAGAATCCGAATTGCGCAGTAGAAGTCCGTGTAACGGGCGAAGACAAGGCCAAGGATGCGGCGATGGCCGATCTTGATGCAGCAGCAGATGTTTTTGCAATTGCTCATGATCAGCTCGGTGCACTCGCTGAGGCGGGCGCTGTTTATCCGAATACGATATATGCAGAAGACATTGCCGCCAACGATTCTGCCGCAGCATTAACGGCAGCCACCTACGACGGAACTGTATATGGCTATCCGAGCTCTGCGGAAACATATTATCTCTATTACGACAAGAGTGTTTTCGCGGAAGCCGACGTAGCATCACTGGATAAGATGCTCGAAGTAGCGACGGCCGCCGGCAAGACAGTCGGATTTGATATGGGAAACAATTACTTTACCGTAGCCTTCTGGTTTGCCAATGGATGCAAGTTATTTGGCGAGACCGGATCGGATGTGGCCGGCTCAACATTCTCCAGCAAAGAGGGCGTGGCCGTGGCTGAGTACATTGCGACACTGAAGGGTCTCGGGCTGCAGAACATCAATGACGGCGACGCAGAACAGGCGTTTGCAAACGGAACACTGGCCGCTCAGATTACCGGCAGCTGGAAGACGGATGCATATGTCAAGGCGTTGGGTGACAATTATGGAGTCGCGAAGCTTCCTACTGTGAAGATCGGCGGCACCGACAAGCAGATGATATCCTTCTCCGGAATCAAGCTCTATGTTGTAAAGTCGAACACGGCATATCCTGAGGAAGCAATGAAGCTTGCTGCTTTTGTAACAAATGAAGCCAACCAGCTCAAGCGCTTCAATGACAGGAAGCTCCTTCCTGTAAACCTGAAGGCAGCTGCAGATCCGGCAGTCCTCAAGGATCCTACCATTGCCGCACAGGTCAACCAGTCCCAGTTCTCGATCCCCATGCCTTCTGTTCCGCAGATGTCCAATTTCTGGTCGGAATCCAGCATGGCTGTGACGAAGGAAATCTATGAGGGAAAAGCAACAGATTATGAGAAGACACTGGCCGACTGGCAGACGCTTCTCGGCTCGACAGTCACCACGTGATAAACGAATCCGAATGTTTGGCAGCCCGGCTTTGTAGCACACAGAGTCTGGCTGCCTTTCTTTTCGAGACAAAGGGGAGGCGAGTATGGCTGAGCAAAAGAAGGAAAAGAAGAAGGAGTTCGTGACTCGAAAACTGCCGCCGCTATTACCGGGAAAGCCGGAATTTCTCTCGGTGCTGATCATGGGCTTCGCGAATCTGATCCATGGTCAGATCGTAAAAGGCCTTTTGTTTCTTGGTGTCGAGGCAGGATACATTCTATATATGGTAAACAGCGGCGTTGCCGCACTCAACGGATTGGTGACCCTCGGTACGACAAAGCAGGGCTGGGTCACGCCGGAGGGTAGCAAGATCCCGATCCTTGCCCCCGGAGACAACTCTATGATTATGATGATCTACGGCGTGGCCTGTATCGTCATAACCGCAATCTTTATTGTTTTGTATATCGTCAATATTCAGAGTGCCCGGGAGGTTCTTCTCCTGAAGCAGAAAGGCAAGAAAGCGCCCGGCATCGTCTACGATCTCAAGAGACTGGCAGACGATCGATTTCATGTCACGCTGATGGCCCCCGCAGTCGTCGGCATCCTGATGTTTACGGTTCTTCCTCTGATCTTCATGATCCTCATTGCTTTCACAAATTATGATAAGGATCACCAGCCTCCCGGCAATCTGTTCAGCTGGGTTGGTCTGAATAACTTCGTTAATATCCTGGGCGGCAATCAACTATTGTCAGGCACGTTTTTTCCTGTCCTGGGATGGACACTGACTTGGGCGGTGGTTGCGACGGTCAGCAATTACCTTCTGGGTATTGTATTGGCTCTCCTGATCAATAAAAAGGGGATCCGTTTCAAGGCTTTGTGGCGGACGGTATTTGTCATCACCATTGCGTTGCCGCAATTTATCACCTTGCTGGTCATGCGTAATATGTTTAATGACTACGGCCCGATCAACGAATTCCTCGTCAACATCGGACTGGTCGCCAACACGGCGCGCGTACAGTTTTTCCAGCAGCCGGCTCTGGCCCGGATGACCGTTCTTCTGGTCAATTTGTGGGTCGGCATCCCGTATACGATGCTGATCACCTCGGGAATTCTGATGAACATACCGGTAGATATGTACGAAGCGGCTAGGATTGACGGAGCTTCGCCATTCAAGATCTTCTTCAAGATCACCCTTCCTTATATGATCTTCGTCACCACGCCTTATCTGATCACACAGTTTATCGGCAATATCAATAATTTCAATGTTATTTATCTTTTGACAAACGGCGGACCCTCGACCAGCGAATACTATCAGGCAGGAAAGACAGACCTTCTGGTCACCTGGCTCTATAAGCTTACGGCCAACCAACGCGACTATAATCTCGCGTCTACGATCGGTATCCTGGTATTTATTATATCGGCGGTTTTCTCGCTGATCACGTATCGGAACACGGCGGCGTATAAACGCGAGGAGGAATTCTCATGAGCAGCGAGTTTTCGAAAAAAGCGAGTAGGCTGGCAAGAGTCAGGCGTCAATCAGGTAATGCGGTCGTATACATTATTCTTGTCGTGCTGAGCATTATCTGGCTGATTCCGATCCTGTGGATCGTTTTCTCCGCATTCCGGGGAGAGTCCGGCTCCTTTTCTGCAAAATTTGTACCGGACTCCTTGACCTTTCAGAATTTTATCGACCTGTGGAACAATCCGGTATATCCGTTTCGAGTGTGGTTTCTGAACACCTTCATTGTAGCCATATCCACCTGTGCAATCAGCACGGCTTTGACGCTGATGATCTCCTATGTACTCTCTCGTATGCGTTTTCGCTTTCGTAAGCCGTACATGAATGTTGCATTGATCCTCGGAATGTTCCCTGCCTTTATGTCCATGATCGCCGTGTACTATATCCTGAAGGCAGTGAACCTGACACAAAGTCTTACTGCTCTCATTCTGGTGTATTCAGCCGGAGCGGGAATTAACTATTATATATGTAAGGGTTTCTTCGACACGGTGCCGCGTGCTCTTGACGAGGCTGCCAAGCTTGACGGAGCAACGAACTTTCAGATCTTCGTCAAGATCATCATTCCGATGTCCGGACCGATCATTGTGTACCAGGCCTTGATGTCGTTCATGGCTCCTTGGGCGGATTTTATCTTCGCCCGTATCATCATGGGAGATAATTACGAGAAATATACGGTTGCAATCGGAATGTACCAGATGATTGCCAAAGAGAACATTTTCAATTACTTCAGGCAATTCAATGCGGGATGTATTCTGATCGGTATCCCTTTGGTGGTGATGTTCGTCATGATGCAAAAGCTGTACGTTGAAGGCGTGACCGGCGGTGCGGTGAAGAGCTGACACCGCGCATTCACGCGCTTTGCCGGGAAAGGTGGCCGACGCTTGAGAAAAGCGTATCGCTCGATTTGTCTCATTCTTACGGTCGTTCTCATTCTTGGGACTCTTATTTCCTGTACTCCGGCCCGGGAGGAGAAGCCGTTTTTGTGGGAAAATGCCAATGTATATTTTCTGCTGACGGATCGGTTTTTGAACGGCCGACAGGAAAACGATCATGCATATGGACGGGGACTGAACCCCGACGGAACCGTTGATCCGGAGAAATCCGACGGACCGGGTGCCTTTCACGGCGGTGATTTCGTCGGAGTAACGCAAAAGATCAACGAAGGCTATTTTACAGAGCTCGGCGTCGATGCAATCTGGATCTCTCCCCCCTTCGAGCAGATCCACGGATTTCGATCGGGGCCGGGCTTCGCCTTCTATGCGTACCACGGGTACTGGACTCTGGATTTCACTCAGCCCGATGCAGCCTTCGGGACAAAGGAAGAGTTTAAGGAGATGGTCGATGCCGCCCATGCAAAAGGGATTCGCATCGTGCTTGATGTAATCATGAATCATCCCGGATATGCAACGCCTGAGGATGCCGAAGAGTTCGGTTTCGGAGAATATAAAGACGGATGGCAGACATATAAGGACGGCCCGGAAACAGCGCTGTCCGGAGAAACAGAAAGTACTTTCCTTGAGAAATCTTCACCGGAATGGGATTCCTGGTGGGGACCCGAATGGATCCGTGCAGACGAGGGCCTTTCCGGTTACGATACCGGCGGAACATCAGATACCCTATCCTGCCTCTCAGGCTTGCCCGATTTTAAGACGGAAAGTATGGAAGAGGTCGAGATTCCAGAATTTCTTGTCGAAAAGTGGCGGAAAGAGGGGCGCCTCGAGGAGGAAAAGAGGGAACTGGACGATTTCTTCAAGGAGACGGGCCTTCCCCGAACCTGCAGGAATTATCAGATCAAATGGCTGGCAGATTGGGTCTCCGATTACGGAATCGACGGTTTCCGGTGCGATACGGCCAAGCATGTCGAGCCAGAGGTCTGGGAGAGTCTTGGTGAGCAGGCAGAACTTTCTCTCCGGGAATGGCGTGAGAACAATTCCTCGAAGGTTCTCGGTGACATCCCGTTCTGGATGGTCGGCGAGGTCTGGGATCATGGTGTTTCAAAGGATGAGTATTATACCGAGGGCAAATTTGATGCTTTGATCAATTTCAGCTTTCGTAAGAATCTCATGAATATGAAAGTGCTACCGGAGCTTTACAGCTTCATGGCAGATACGATGCAGAAAGACGATTTTCTTGTTCTGAGTTACATCTCGTCACACGACACCTCGCTTTATACCAGGAGCAAGTTGCGAGAAGGTATCGGCGCCCTTCTGCTGGCGCCCGGAGCTGCTGCGCTTTTCTATGGTGATGAGACAGGCAGGAAAAGAGAGTGGTTAGACTGTCCCTACATGGATCTGACGATGCGCTCTTCAATGAACTGGGATGCGGTGGATGAAGAAATCTTGGCTTTTACAAAGATTCTCGGTCAGTTCAGGTCCCGTCATCCTGCCGTTGGTGCAGGAGTGCATCAAGAAATCTCGGCCGATCCGTATGTGTTTTCGCGTACCTATCCAGCCGGGGAGATTACAGACCGGATTGTTGTGGTCATGGGAGAGCCGGATCTAAGTATCACGATTGATGTTGACGGCATTTTCCCGGAAGGAACGAAGCTGGCAAATGCATGTGATGGCGCAAGTGCAACCGTCAGCAGCGGTCAGGTTACCTTCCGGAGCAGTCCCGACGGAATTATATTGATAGAGGAGGCAAGCGTATGAGATTGAGCGGTGTTCTTCTGCACATCTCTTCCCTGCCGTCGCCGTATGGTATCGGCACATTGGGAAAAGAAGCTTATCAATTTGTCGACTATTTGCAGGCGGCCGGACAGAGTTTCTGGCAGGTGTTGCCGGTTTTGACGACCGGATATGGCGATTCCCCGTATCAGTCCTTTTCCACCTTCGCAGGAAATCCGTATTTCATCGACTTCGATATGCTTCTTGGGGATGGCCTGCTGGTTCCGGAAGACCTGATCGGTACCCGTTTCGGAGAAGATCCGGAGGAAGTTGATTATTACCATCTCTTTCGCCATCGGGATCAGATTTTGCGAAAAGCCTATGCTCGCGGCATCCGGCGCTCGGGGAAACGCTTCAGTGATTTTGTTCGCAAAAACAGTTGGTGGCTTGAAGATTATGCATTTTTTATGTCCCTGAAGGAGTATTTCGCGTATGAGGCCTATACGTTGTGGCCCGAGAATGTTCGCGACCGCGTCGAGGCCGAATTACGAGACCTCCGCGAGAAACTGGCGGACGATATCCGATATCATGAATATGTTCAGTATTTGTTTTTCGGACAATGGAGGAAGCTGAAGAGATACGCAAATGCGAACGGTATCCGGATTATCGGAGACATCCCGATCTATGTCGCGGCGGACAGCGCGGACATCTGGGCGCATCGCGAGCTTTTCATGCTCGACGAGTACGGTAAGCCGACGCGTGTGGCGGGCGTTCCTCCGGATGGCTTTACGGCCGACGGCCAACTGTGGGGGAATCCCCTATACCGTTGGGAAGCCCATCGTGACACTGACTTTTCCTGGTGGCATACTCGCATCAAGGCAGCGCTTTCTATGTATGATGTCGTGAGAATTGATCATTTCCGCGGATTTTCTTCCTTCTACTCGGTGGCGGCCGGAGAGAAAACGGCGCGTGACGGTACGTGGATGAAGGGCCCGGGGATTGAGCTGTTCCGCGGTATCCGGTCGCGTCTGCGGGGATTCCGCATCATTGCCGAGGACCTGGGCTATATGGACGACGAAGTCAGAAAGCTTCTGGCCGACACCGGGTTTCCGGGAATGAAGATTATGCTCTTCGGATTTGACGCCGAGGGATCGGGCGACGATGTTCCATACCGTCATACCGGACACTGTGTCTCTTACATCGGAACACATGATAACGAGACCTTTATCGGATGGATGAAGAACGCAAAGACCGAGAGCACATACCGCGCGAAAAGATATATGAACCTGACGGAGGCGGAGGGCTTCAACTGGGGTGCGATCCGGACGCTTCTTGCCACTGGTTCGGAGCTTACGATCATAACGATGCAGGATGTTCTCGGATTGGACAATCGGGCGCGGATGAACACACCGTCCTTTGCCGGCGGTAACTGGCGCTGGCGTCTCATGCCGAATTGGCCGTCAGAGAAGACGGCGAAACGATTACGAGCCATGACAGAGACCTTCGGTCGGCTGCCGGA
>CAZOFY010000012.1:43361-53681 GCA_964579245.1 uncultured Mageeibacillus sp. | reverse complement strand
AATTATTCTTATATTGTAGATATTTCGCCGTGAAAGTAATAGTATTTGTATTTAGAAACATTGATAAAGAACACAGGAGTATTTTCATGGAGAAGATTAATAAAAATCATCGGATTATTGTGGCTTTCTCATTGCTGATCATGCTTGTTGCGGGATTGTTTGTGACGCCGGATTATGGGATGCCGTGGGATGAGTTATTAGAGATTCGAACGCTTGGATCGAATATCCGCGAGTATATCGGACTTGTTCAGGGAGATGAGGCGGAGCCCGGCAAGTCTTCGACCGGTATTGCCTTTCCGGATTACTTGAAGAACGCCGATATGGATCATGGCCAGTCAGCATATTACGGATTTGCTCCGGCACTTTTCCATGATTATGGAGATGGCGGTGAGCGGACGTTAATGATTTTATGGCACGCTTACACCTTTATCCTTTTCATGGTGGGCGTAGTTGCATTGTATTTCATATGCTCGACTCTTTGCGGTGATTGGAAGTATGGGGCCCTTGGAAGTCTTTTTCTATACCTCAGCCCACGGTTCTTTGCTGAGGGTCACTACAACAGTAAAGACATCATCACCATGTCCCTGGCACTGTTATGCATGTGGTTCGGCATCAAGATGATCGAATCCAGGAAATTTATCTTTGCTGTTTTTTTTGCATTGTGTGGCGCGCTTGCCAGCAACATGCGCATCTCTGCGGTGTTTCTCTTCGGCCTCTTTGGGATTCTGTACCTGGTCCAGCTATCCGCGACAAAGCAGTGGTCAAAGCGTCACTTCTTCGTCGGATTGACAGCGGTTCTTTCTTTTCTTGTTTTCTATTATGTGCTGACACCTGCTGCCTGGCGTGAACCGGTCAAGTTCATTTCATATACATTGACTCGCTCCTCTGACTTTAGCGCGTGGAACGGTATTGTCTTCTTCTTGGGAATCATTGGCCGCCCGGTGTCGCCAATATATATCCCTGTCATGATTGGGGTGACTACACCCTTACTAATCCTTTTTCTCATTTTGGCCGGTCACGTTACCGCCCTCATTCAATTGGTCAAGGATATTAAAGAGAAGCTGTTTTCGAAAAGTACTCCTGTGTATATTTTGTGTATCGTCTATATTTGGACTTTTCTTCTTTTCGCGCTTATCAAACAGCCCATTCTATACAACAGTTGGAGACATTTCTATTTTTTAAATGGCGCACTACTGATTCTTGCGGTCGGTGCAGTGCAGTTCGTTGTCTCTCGTCTTAAGGGTAAGTGGAAATGGATTCCGGTAGGAGCAATCGCTGCACAGCTTGTCGCTTGCCTGCTCATCATTATCCTTAGCCATCCGTTTCAATACGTGTATTATAGTTCGCTTGCAGGTCTGGATCCCGGGAATACTTACGAGCATGACTATTGGAATGTCTCACAGATGAACCTGTTGATGAAGCTTGTTGATGAGAATCCAGAGATAGAGAAATTTAAAATATGTGCAAATGATTGGTATACGGATGATGGGTTAAAAAAAGCATATCAGGTCCTTCCGGAGTCTTATAAATTACGCATTAAGGTTTATCCATATACCGGTAGCAGCCCGAATATTGGGGCAGACTTCATCATGGAGAATGAGACCCCGATAAAGATCAGGAAGCAAGAGGTAATCTATAATCGAGGGTATTGGATCTATACGGGGGACGATTATTTACCGAGTCAGGAGTGTAAGCCCTTTGCGGTGCTGAGGACGCAGACGAATCCAATCAGTCGACCCGTGGACTTCATGATTATCTATATCAAACCTGAGGCCATGGAGCGAGTCTATGAAACGCAGTAACTGCTCTCTATAAAGACAAAACGAAGAATATTCTGATTTCCTTATACAAGACGACCCATGGCTTATAAGAGCAGTTGAGTAGATGGACCGCCGGGAAACCGGCGGTTTTCTTCGGAATTCAAAGCACATTCTTACCTCAAAACAGGTATCTCTACAATTCGGTTATAACTTCACAATATAACCAAATAAAGGAATAAATATTGCATATTCCTTTTTTGGGTTATATAATATCTCGTATGGAGGTGATTCGATGTATTTTCATTTCGACGAGGAACCATATATCGCGATCATCGGGGATATTAAGTCTTCGAGGACATCCGAGGATCGTAATGCGCTGCAGCTTTGTCTGAAGCAGATCCTATCGGAGATCAACATGGAGTATCAGGAAGAGATCGCTGCGAAGTTTACCATCACGCTAGGCGATGAGTTTCAGGGTTTATTGTGCTCGGGTGCCAGAACATTTGAAATCATCTCCAGAATCGAACACCATTTATGGCCGATCTGCCTGCGCTTTGGGATCGGTATCGGAAGGATTACGACAGAGATCGACGCCGAGAGAGCGATCGGAGCAGATGGCCCGGGGTTCTATTTGGCCAGAAGCGCTATCGAATATTTAAAAAGAAACGAGAAGAAGAATCAGGCTGTTGACGCTGAGATCCGAATCGAAACTGAGGGAGACAATCACGAGACAACCGATCTGTTGAACACGATCCTCTTCCTGGTAACTGCAATCAAATCAGAGTGGAGTGACCGACAAAGAGAACTCATCTGGAATATGCTGACTCATAGAGAGACGCAGACAGAGCTTGCAAAGCGGCTCAATGTCCGACAACCGGCCGTGCAGAAAACCTTGTCAAAGGGATGTTTCTACACCTATCGAGAGGCGATGGATACCGTCGGGAGAGCATTGGGTGAGATAAGGAGGAAGGATGTTTAAGGAATTTTTAGTCCTGATGTTGATTGGTCATGTGATTGGGGATTTTTATCTTCAGAGCAAGAAAATAGCATCACAGAAAGAGAAGAGCTACGGATGGATCCTTCTTCATGCAGGTCTTTACGCGGTATCCATGTTTACCGTTTGTCTTCCGTTTCTAACAGCTGAGCTCGCCGTCGCGGCAACAGCTGCCTCCGGGCTTCATCTTCTCGTCGATATAATCAAGCACATCGTTCTCAGGATATTCTCGAAAAAGGGCAAGAAAACGCAGGGTGTAGAGCGGAACGTATTTTTCATCGACCAGCTCTTTCATCTGTTTTCAATTCTGATCATCGTGAATTTTCTGGCATCCGGTACCTCGGGTATCCAGCCCTGGGGATTTCTGGCGGATTTCACCGTGCGTGCAGGAATTCCTGGGAATGTTGCATTATCTTTTCTGCTATCCCTTCTGCTGCTCCATAAGCCCGCGAACATTGCGATCCAGAGGCTCCTGACTCCGTTCAGACCGGAGGAGGATGCAGATGAGAAAAGTAATCACGCGGGGCGTTTCATCGGTACAATCGAGCGAATCATTATGTTTATTCTTATTGCTCTCGGGCAATTTGCTGCGATCGGACTTGTACTGACGGCAAAGTCGATCGCCCGGTATGACAGGATCTCAAAGGAGAAAGATTTCGCGGAATACTATCTTTTGGGGACACTTGTCAGTACGCTGATCGTTATTGTGATTTCTTTCGCTGTTTAACATCTTTCGAACGCGAGAAGATGTTAACACAATACTCACCGGCTTATAATGGATTACCATGTTTTATGATTGGCAATAAGAACAGGAGGTCTATATGAGAATATCCATTATCTATCATTCTGAATCAGGGAATTCGAAAGTTGTTGCAGAAACAATGGCAGCAGCAGGTGCTGAGTTCCCCGGAGTTGAAATCAAGGCATTTGACATATCAGATGTGGATCAGGAATTTGCCTCAGCCTCGAAGGCCCTTATTTTCGGATGTCCGACCTATTCGGGCTCGCTTTCCTGGCAAATGAAGAAATATCTTGATACGACAAACCTCCCTCTTCTTGGCAAGTTGGGAAGTGCTTTTGCAACAGAGAGGCATATTGGTGGTGGCGCGGATCTTGCTGAGCTCACGATTCTCGGATGCCTTCTCGTAAGAGGAATGATCACTTACACAGGAGGGGCAATGGAAGCTCCTGCTACACATTTCGGAGCTGTCTCCATCCAGAACGGAAATGACGAGCAGGTAGAACGTTCCAAGGCATTTATCAGGAAAATTGTCATAAAATCCTTGGAGTTATTTAAAGACTGATCCCAATTACTGATAACGCTACGAAAAGAAGGAAAACGCATGCAAATCGAATGCAATGTCATCGGAAAAGTCCATAATTCTGTGATTGAACAAACAGATACGGACTGGGGGAAGATAGTATCCGGGATCGTTCTGGAAGAGTCGCTTAAGCCCGGGCTGACCGGACTTGAGGAGTTCTCTCATGTACTTATTCTCACATACCTGGACCAGGCCTTATTTCAAATCGAAAAGCATCTGCTTCGCAGACCGCAGGGGCGCGTGGATATGCCGATGATCGGTATTTTTTCGCAAAGGGCGAAGGATCGGCCGAATCCAATCGGGGTCACGGCGTGTGAGATCGTTAAAATAGACGGGGATATACTTTTTGTCCGCGGTCTGGATGCGATCAACGGGACGCCTGTCCTGGATATCAAGCCATATTATCCGGTCTATGATCACAAGGAGGCTGTAACACCGACCTGGGTCAATGTCTTGATGCAGGAGTATTTCTAACCCTGTGAGCGGCTTTATCCGGTAGGAAAACCGAGAAAAAAATTATTGCCCTCGATGCGACGGAACGATCTGTGATTATAATGGTTAATGCCTGTCGTGTGACATGGAGAAGCTACATCTGAAAAAATAGTATTGATGGGATGACGAGGAGAATATATGCCATATTTATTTTGTTCAGCTATTTACAAGGAAGGGAACCGGTCCTTTATTCCGATACCCTTTAATGTCTGGGAGACATGCAAAAGAAATGGGAACATCCCGGTTCAGGTCATGATCGACGGTGTTGGCTTTGGATGCAAGCTGATTTCAAAAGGTGAAGGAAACTACGTTATTCCTATCACCGCAGATGTCCGTAAAAAAATCGATATACATGAGGAATATGATGTGGCCTTTTCGTGTGTGCAGTAGCTACCAAGAATTATCTCGTACCTGTTTTCAAGTGACGACAGATGTATTTCCTTGATCCTATAGATAACGAAGCTTTCCGGATACAGTGTACGATACAGCCAGAAACCGTCTTACCCGTCTGACAGGGGGAAGACCTTATATGAGTTCGTATAGAGCTTTGCAAGGATAACCGTCTTGTTTTCTTTCAATTTCTCATGATCACTCCGGTTGAACGATGCGGGGAAAAGCAGCGTATTCTTATCCTCGAGTAACAGTACCGCTTTCTGCCCGCCATCCCGCAGCGGATCGAGGCCTGGCTTCTTAATAATAAAATGAGGTGTCTTGTATACGAGCTTCGCGCGAATCACACCCTTTGCCCCCTTCTGGAGTCGCAGGAAATGAACGATGAGTACGGTGAGCAAGACAAGTAAAATTACAAGCGTGAAATAAGAGGTCGGGTGGATCCCGTACTGCATTCCGCTAAAGAGGTTATAGATGAGGTATGCGAGGAAAATCATCGTTGCCGCGATGCCCAGTTGCACACTTTGAATTTCTGATTTCTGTGAGAAATGAATAATCTCCCTGTCTCTGCCGGTCGGTTCCTCAAATTTAATCTCATGGAAATCCGTTAGCGATAGCTTTTCATAGGCCTTCAGCTCCGGCCGGCGATTCATATACTCTTGTATAGTCTTCTTGTTCATATTCAGTGTTCACCCTCCGTCAAAAACAAGTATACCTGAACCATGGTAAATAGAAATAGAAAGTCCGCGGAAATATCGAATACTCCCATGGACTTTCTATCATTGAAATTTATTCTTTGCTTTCTGTCAAACGTGTCATATATGATAATTGCATTCCAGGGATCTGAATCAAGAGTATCATTTTACAGCTGAGAAATAACTCAACATGTTATCAAAGCTCTCGTTCTCATCGATAAAATCATTCGGAACGATTACAATCATACCGACATAAGAGTCAACTTCGAAGAAGCAAATATATTCTTTGACCGTTTTCTCTTTTACTGTGGCTTCTGCTTCGAAAACCTGACAGGTATGACCGGCTATGACCTTTTCAAATGAATCTGTTTGCTTGATAGACAGTCCAGCATCGCCAGCCTGCTTCAGTATTTCCTTCATAGATACATTTATGAATGTCTTGAAATCCATATTATCTTGCCGCAAAGAATATGCTACGGAAATATTTGATCCGGAGTTTGGATTCACACTGGAAAAATCTATATCAGAGAATGACATATTCTCCTTGTTTACCTCGATACTATCAACTGCATCCTCCATTGAATCC
This sequence comes from uncultured Mageeibacillus sp., assembly GCA_964579245.1. Taxonomy (GTDB): domain Bacteria; phylum Bacillota; class Clostridia; order Saccharofermentanales; family Saccharofermentanaceae; genus Firm-13. The sequence goes on along the minus strand of CAZOFY010000012.1, from coordinate 47,442 downwards.
TGCGCGTCTTTGCTGGTTTTTGATTCCCAACCTTTCGGGATCAATATCTTCAGGTTTGCCTGCTTGTTGATGTAGGTAGAGTCTTCAAATACCCCTTTTTCAAAAGGAGCAGGCTTGGAGAGACCGAAGGGCAGAGAACAAGACGTGAACATAAACAGTGATACAAAAATGAATAGTACAACGGCTGAATACTTTTTCATCATATGCTACTCCTCAAAATCATTTGGTTCTAAACTCGCAGAAATATTAGCATATGGTTCTATAAAATGCAATTTATATATATTGTGAGCTTATGTTTGCCCGATTCGAAGCAGTGATATATTCGTTGATAATTCAACTTAGTGATGAGAAGAAGTTGATAATCTCGTCATACGTTTCATCCTCGCAGTATAAGGGATCAAGCGTGATATCAATTTGTACTTTCTTAACTGTTTGGAGTCTCTCTTTCAAAAAACACACATCATTGAACAGGTGTAAACAGATTTGTTATACCTTCAAATGATTCGTTTCCAACACCGATTGGATTGGGATAAACCTGTATGATACAAATATATGATTCGATTTCGAAGAAGCATAGGTATTCTCTGGACGTATAATAATCACTTATATTTGCCTCCAGTACAATGACATAACAATCATGACCGGCGATGGTCTTATTATAAGAATCGGTTTCCTCATACGGCAAAAACGACGACATAAGGACATTTTGAACCATTTCTTTAGCGAAAGATTGTAAGGTGAGGCTACCTTTAGGAGAATACATTACAGCAAAAACCGAACCTGAATCTGGATTCTTACACGCGAAATCCATTCCTGAATACATCGTGTTCTTCTGGCTTCCATCTGATTTCTCAGTAGTCTGACCTGTCAGAAGCAAGGCATCCTTGCCAATCTTTGCATCCCAGCCTTGTGGCACAACACATTGAATGTTTGCCTTCTCATTAATGTATATCGAATTCTCTAGTACACCCTTCTCAAAAGGCGGCGGCATGATGGAGCAAGCCGTAAACAGAATCAGGGAGAAAAGGATAAGCGTGGAAAATGATATACATTTCTTCATTAACAAAACACTCCTTATCGAAAATAATTAATATACAATGTATTTAATAATATCGCATAAATACCTAAAATTCAATTTATAAAATTCAGGATTTTACGCTGTTTTCTATTTCAGTCAGTGTTTCATTGTGTCCAAAAAAAGATTAAAAATCTTTTAAATTAGCTGTTGACATGTACGGTCTATAAGGTGTAGACTTACATCGTGGTCTAGAAATAGTAGACCGACTGTGGAGGTTCAACATGAAGGATGATTCTATGACGCAGGGTGAGCGCAAACTGGCGGATCTGATTTGGGACAATGAGCCTGTCCGATCCGGTGATCTCGTCTCTATGTGCTTTGACCGATTTGATTGGAAGAAATCGACAACCTATACTGTTTTGAAGAAGATTATCGAGCTCGGTATTTTTCAGAACGAAGATTCAGTAGTAACCTCGAAAATCAGTCGTTCTGAGTACGAACAGAATCAAAGTGAATCTTTTCTCGACAAGCATTTCGGTGGCTCTTTACCGAAGTTTCTTGCTTCCTTTGCGCAGAGGAAGAAATACAGTGAACAAGAGATTGAGGAAATGATTCATCTGATTCGTGAGTATCCGGAGGAGTAATATGGAAGCTTTTATTTATACCATTATCGATATGAGTGTCATTTCCATTTATTGTATCCTTGTGATCGTCGTCCTTCGACTCTTTCTAAAGAAAGTCCCGAAAACATTCTCGTATATGCTCTGGGCTGTCGTCTTTCTCCGGCTAATCTTACCAATCTTTCCAGAGGCTCCAGTCAGTTTAGTTCCGCAGGCGTTGAGTATTACAAACTCTGCTTCAATTCTCGATAAACAGGAGGATTTTGTCCAGCTCGATGCGGTCTCGCCCAATATAGCGCAGATAGAGCCAATAGAAGGACTGACAGCCAATACTGCTCTTGACGCCAATAGTGACAAAACGGATTCAAATGAAACACGCACGAAGGCGATCAGCGAAAACACGAAAAGCATTGTTGCCAGTGCTAATCAGATTCATTTATCGACAGGTACCATTCTTTTCATTGTGTGGGCTGCAGGGTTTTGCATGATCGCAACATTTAATCTTATTTCCTATTTACTCCTTCGCAGAAAGACAAGACATGCCATTGATTTTCGAGATTACCGCATATCAAATCAGATCGACTCTCCCTTTGTTATAGGAATCTTTCGCCCGAAGATCTATCTTCCTGACAGGCTCTCCGCGAATGAACAGGAGTATGTTCTGCAGCACGAGATAACACATATTCAACGTTTTGACTATCTAATTAAGCTTGTAGCTTTTCTCATTGTCTCTATCCATTGGTTCAATCCGTTTGCCTGGCTTGCTTTTGCACTCATGAACCGGGACATGGAAATGTCCTGCGATGAAGCGGTTATTCGTTCCAAAGGTACTACTATTCGAAAAGAATACTCTACAACACTACTGGCAATGGCAACAGGCAGGAATCTCTTTCGTCCTGTACCACTTGCATTCGGAGAGGGGAACATCAAAATGCGTATTAAGAATATACTAAGTTACAAAAAACCAACCATGTGGATCATCATTGTGTCTTTATTAATTGTTGCGGGGATCTCGATCGGCCTATTTATGAACCCGAGGCAGGCGCTGGCAGCTAAGAATACGGATGCACAGCCCAATCAAACAGATTATGTAGAAGGCGAAGAACAGATAGCGACTGATATGAGTACATTCCCAAGCGATTTGCCTTCTGCTGATGCATATGAGATGAGCGCTGAACATAGAGACAATTTCATACACAAATATACCAGAATGAACGTAGTTGATCTATCTGATTATTCTGATCAATTAATAGCGGCCGGATACACGATTACAGAACTTGGATTAGAGAAGAATTCTGTTACGAAGGCAACGGATGCGGACCAGAAAAGCTCAATTGTTTATACACAGTTTGAGGATGCAGAAGATGCGTATCGTGCAATGGATGCATATATATTGGACTTGTATGATAAGTATAGTGGAAGTAAAGATGAATGGCCCGATGAGAAAGGGTGTAAGCAACCAAATATATACGGATTTGAAAAGGCGCTCTTCGCCTATGATATTAACGATATGTATAATGATAATAGTGTCCATCTTGCATGTCTTTCAGGGAAGAATTTTATAGAAGCGATCATTCCGATCGATTCCGAGTATAATGGCCTGCTTGAGGTAAACTCCTATACAAAAGGATTAGCCCCTTTAAAACTAGACCGTATGATAGCGTTTCTTGATTTAATAGAAGATCTTGGATTCGGATCTCCAGTGAAGGAAGAAATGTATTTTGGTGAATTACTGTCTAAAATGCCGAGCGAGGTAAAAGTCCCTACAAAGGATGAGTTTCTCGAAATCATGACAGCAGAGCGTTATAGCTTGATCGATTCTTCAGACAACCAACTCAACATAACGGACACGGAGAAAAAAATCAGCGTTAGATTCAACAATCTCAGTGATTCTGAGCTGAATACTTTAAGCTCAATGAACGCTATGAGAATGTTCCTGCCCTTCAGTTCAAAATATATCGAAACAGATTCGTATCAAGCCTTTTTTATGGAGGATACCGAAGGAATGGAAGTTTGGATCCAGCAGGAAAATCGATTGATTCAGATTAGAGCTATCTGGTTAGGGAGTCCGGAAGATACTGATAAACAAGATCTACAATTCCGGTTTGATGTACTTGTAAAAAAGCTCTGCAACTTCCGATAAGGTTTCGAATGACAGCAAAATCATGAAAAAATAAAGCGAGAGCCCGCCAATGAGGTTAGCTCTCGTCTTTTCGACGATTGCCTTCTTAAGGGTTCGAGACTCGCCCACTTAATAACCACCCGCGCGGCTCACAGAGCCAGTTGCCGCGCTGAAAGAGAGTCACCTTCGAAAAAAGATTGTTATTTGCAGATTAGAAATACAATAGTCCTTTGCATCAGTGAAATTCAACTCGCGCCGTCGAGCCGGCGCACCGACGAAAACACGGTCAGCCACCCATTTCGTCGGTGCATGAGGGATATT
>CAZOFY010000012.1:0-43261 GCA_964579245.1 uncultured Mageeibacillus sp. | reverse complement strand
GCGCACCGACGAAAACACGGTCAGCCACCCATTTCGTCGGTGCATGAGGGATATTCAACTCGCGCCGTGAAGCCGGCGCACCGACGAAAACACGGTCAGCCACCCATTTCGTCGGTGCATGAGGGATATTTAACTCGTGCCGTCGAGCCGGCGCACCGACGAAAAGACGGTCAGCCACCTATTTCGTCGGTGCATGAGGGATTTTAAATCGCCGGGGCGTCAGCGTGATTATTTCTCTGCGGCGGAGCCGCTGTGTTGCACAGAGAGGTCGAAAAACTTTTGTTCTCCGAATCTGTCCTAAACTTGCTTCGCAAGTCTGCGGAGGCTTCGTCAAACAACGTTATTCTCCTGAGAAAGATATTCTAAATTTTGCGAAAAGGATAAGTCTTGTGTCTTTTCGCCGATTACCTTCCTAAGGGTTTGAATCCTTCTTCAGTTTCAATCACAACAAAAAGGCACCCACAAGGGATGCCTCTTTGTTTTGGCGGAGAGAGAGGGATTCGAACCCTCGAACGGTTTCACCCGTTACACGATTTCCAGTCGTGCGCCTTAGACCAGCTCAGCCATCTCTCCACGGCTTGATGTTACTGTTTCAGGTTGTGGCGCTTATAAACCTGCTCTAAAACTATACTTAGTTTGTGGCCGATTGTCAATGCTGAAATGATGTTTTTGCAGGATTTATTGACGTGGGGTACATATGTTATAAAATGAAGGTGGAAGCTGGGTAGTGCAGGGTTTCATATCAAATGAATCGTATCAAGTCCATATGGACTTATTGCCAAAGATTGGAAACGGTGTTTTCTAGGTGTACATATGAAGATTATGCTTCTTTTCAAGACCAGTTTACGGAATATTTCCAAGGCGTTTGTCCGCTTTCCTCTGACGTGTGTGCTTCTTCTGGCTGTTCTCGTTCTTACACTGATGGATGTGGACGTGATGATCCCTCAGTATCTTCACGAATCAGTAGCCTTGTGGGTCGCCGTTGTTCTTTCGCTTGCCGTTTCTTTAGCGATTGAAGGGACAAAGAGAAAGGTATGGATCCTTGTTGCCTCTTATGCTGGTGTCATATTATTGTCGGCAGGATATTACGCGATCATTCAAGCAAGCCCGTTTGCCTTGATTGAGTCAACACGGCTTGGCGTCATTTTGGGCATTTTGCTCCTAGCCAGCCTTGTGATTCCGGTGCTTCGTCACAAAGCGAACTTTAACGAGGTGTTCTTGAGTTTCTTTAAGGGCGTTTTTGCAACAGCTTTTTTTGTCGGCGTTGCTTATGGTGGCGTTATGTCCATACTGGCTGCTGTCGATAATTTGCTATTTCGCCTTCCCGAAAAGACATTTCTGTATGTCACACTGATTCTTTGGATTTTCTGTGCATCGATCGTGTTTCTTTCTCTGGTTCCAAGTTTTGGCCGCGAGGAGGAGGCGGAACGGAATCAGAGGCTTTGTTCGATGCCCGGTTTCCTTCGGATTGTGTTGATGTATGTAGTTATCCCACTGGCGTATGTATATACAATTGTTCTTATATTGTATATTGTTCGAACCTTGGTTGCAGGCGAGGCTCAAACGCTTCTTTACCCCATGTCGCTGACGTATTTTTCGTCAGTTCTGATGATTTATCTTCTGTGTGGGACGCTCGAAAACAAACTCATCCGAATCAGCCGCTTCCTCTTTCCGAAGCTCATGCTCATTATTGCTTTATACACTTCTATTCAATTGTTTTTAGAAATTCCGAAGGTTGGTGTTACAAATGCAACATACTACGCGATTCTCTTTACGGTATACTCTTGTATTGTCGGCGTAATCACGATTTTTCTTCCGATCAAACGGAATGAGATCTTAGCTATGGTTGTAAGTGGTTTACTGCTTGTTTCAATCGTACCTCCCGTTGATGCATTCACTGTCTCGACAAGGATGCAGACTACAATCGCTGATGAGGTTCTCGTTCGCAACGGTATGCGGGATGGAAGTAAGATTATCCGAAACGAGAACTTGTCGAAGGAGGATGAAGCAAAACTGCGCACAGCTATGGCGTATTTGGATGAGATCGACACACCTCAACTGATTCAGGGTGTTCCGGAGTATTTTTCTTACTATTCGGATTTTACTATGGTATTCGGTGTTGATGTGAATCCGGAATATAATGCGGGCGTCTACGAGGATAATAGTTTTTCGTACCAGATGAATCGAAAGAAGCCGATTATTCTTTCGGACGGCGGATACTTATTTATCTATGGTTGGGAGGGCAGCACAAGTCTGGCCAATGAACGAAGCATAGGAGTGATTCATCATGATGGTAAGGAGTATACTCTGCATCTTCTTACTGGTCCGGATCGATTTGATATAGAGCTCAGATCCGGGATGACTGGACTTTTGACTGTATCTGCCTATGAAGCCTATCAGACGCTGACCGATGCAGGCGTTGCACCTGGTGCTTTTTCTCAGATAGATCCTGAGTATATGAGCCATATGGTTGAAAATGAGGAGGTTTCGATGAATGTCGTGTTCTCGACAATTGAGGGATATATAGCGAAAGATAGTCAATCGATGAATGCAGAACTAACCGTTATCGTTTATTTTAAGGATTAGAAACAATCTATCGTTTGAGAATATATGAAGGGAAGTTGTGATGATTCTGACCATCACATCGTAGAAGAGATGAATGACAAGCATGTCTGGCTTTTAGAGAATAGAGAGAGAGTACTTGAATGGGTCAAACAACGCGAAAAGGATGTAATATCCGGTACAGATACCGGGACATTTGACACAGATGACATCCAGACCGTTGTTGCCTGGTTTTATCAGGCGACTCAAGAGATGGATGCACTAAGTGAAGATATTGACGATTACGATGCCGAGGGAATGCTGAAATACCTGTCGGAAGCCGCTCTTCGTGTGAGACATTCTGTGTATGGAAAGCGTGTTTTTTTTCGAGGCTTGATTGAGTTCACCAACTATTGCAAGAATGACTGTTATTACTGTGGCATCAGTCACAGCCAGGGAGCGGTCAACAGGTATCGCCTGACAAAGGAGCAGATTCTGGAGTGTTGCCGTGCCGGTGAACAACTGGGGTACCACTCGTATGTTCTTCAGGGCGGAGAGGATCCGTACTTCAATGATGATAGGATGTGCGACATTATCCGATCCATACGCGATACCTTTCCGGAATCTGCTATCACGCTTTCCATCGGTGAAAAGTCCGAAGCTTCGTATCGCAGATTTTTCGAGTCAGGTGCGGATCGTTATCTGCTGCGTCATGAGTCTGCTTCAGACGAGCACTACGCGAAGCTTCATCCGGAATCGATGAGTCTTGCAGCCCGAAAGGAATGCCTGTATATCTTGCGCGATATCGGTTATCAGGTCGGAGCAGGATTTATGGTAGGAACACCATTTCAGACAGTTGAGACTTTGACGGAAGACCTGCTGTTTTTATCAGATCTCAAGCCTCATATGGTCGGGATCGGTCCGTTTATTCCATCTGCGGGAACAAGATTTGCAGGATGTCCGCGCGGTTCTGTCCGAATGACTCTGATGATGCTGGCATTAACCAGACTGCTTTTGCCTAAAGCCTTGATGCCGTCTACAACGGCCCTTGGGACGGCGGATTCGTCAGGACGTGAAAAGGGTTTCTCGTTCGGAGCAAATGTCGTGATGCCGAATCTCTCGCCTATGGATGTCCGAGCGGATTATGCCCTGTACGATGATAAAATATGTGTCAGTGATGACGCGGAAGTTTGCCAGCAATGTCTGAATGGAAGAATCCTGCGTTCCGGGAACCAGCCGGACTATGACAGAGGCGATCACATCGATTTTACAAGACCACAGCTGTGATAACTTCATTGTTTACAGTAGCTATCTCGTACTCGTTTGCACAGAATTGGCTGTTGAGTCACCGGCACCTCTTATTGATGAGGGTCAATAAGATTTCATGATGAATAAATTCTGATTTGGGAGGATTTGTGGATGGACATTGGGATATTTGACTTTGATACGATCATAGACCGCAAGGATTCTTATTCAATAAAGATTGATTGGGCAAAACGTTATCAGGCTCCGGATCATGTGATTCCATTATGGGTCGCCGATATGGATTTTCGTTCGCCTCCTTGTATTAACGAGAAAATTGTCGAGAGAGGCCGCCTGGGAATATATGGATATTCGGATGCCACGGATGACTATCGAATTTCTGTCGCCAAATGGATGAAGTCTCGATATGACTATAAAATCGATAGTTGTAACATTGTTACAACTCCAGGGGTCGTGTTTGGCCTCTATCAGACGATTGCCGCTCTGACAAATCCGGGCGACGCGGTTATAATCCAACGTCCTGTCTACTATCCTTTTTCCGGAGTGCTGCGTGATTTGGGCCGATTGCTTGTTAACAGCCCACTCATCGAAAAGAACGGCCGATATGAGATTGACTTCGAGGACTTTGAGCACCAAATAAGAACCAAGCACGTCAAATTGTTTATTTTATGCAGTCCGCATAATCCGGCAGGAAGAGTATGGACTCAGGATGAGTTAAGAAAGCTCGAGGATATCTGTATTCGTCACCATGTATATGTTTATGCCGATGAGATTCATGCAGATTTTATCTTCGAAGGCCACAAACATATTGTATTTGCCGCGCTGTCGAAGGAAATTGAAAACCTTACAATCACGGCGACATCTCCAGGAAAAACATTCAATCTTGCCGGCCTTCAAATTGCTAACCTCCTGATTACCAATCCGGAGATGCGAAAAAGGTATGAGGAAACAAGTAAACGGACGGGATACAGCCAACCTAATGTCATGGGCTTGATTGCCTGTAAAGCTGCCTACGATGAAGGAGCTCCATGGCTGGATGCATTGCTTGTTTATTTGCAGAATAATTTGTCCTATGTCAAGGATCGATTGGCCAGGTCACTCCCGAAAGCAAGGATAATCATGCCGGAGGGAACCTACCTGCTCTGGGTTGATTTTTCCGGGTACGGTATTCCGGAGAACATTCTTAGTGAACGTCTGCTACAAGAGGCGGCCGTTTGGCTTGACCATGGTACGATGTTTGGCCCGGAAGGTAACGGATATCAGCGAATCAATATTGCATGCCCTCGCGCGATTCTCGTGGAGGCCATCGATAGAATGGAAAAGGTTCTTGAGAACACATGATTCATTCAAGATGAGTCATATATGAGATTTCTTTCAAGGACGCATCGAAGAACAGATTTGACAAGAGTTTTTTTCGGTGTTTCACTGATAAAATAAACTTTTACTGGAAGGGCGGTTATGTATGCTGAGGGTATCTACTTTGAATTATCTCCATACGACAGAATCCGCTCTTTCTCAAGAAGAGCTCTCGATGATTGATGACGCCATCGCTGATGTCATGAAATATGCCGAACCGAGAGCGGTCCACAGGATCTTCAGATTAACATCAACAGACGGAATCCTGACAGTTGATGCTAACATTGATTTGAATTTTCCGGACCTGCAGGCACATCTTCTCGGATGTGAAGAGTGTCTTTTTATCGCCGGAACACTGGGAGCAGCGATGGACAGAAGACTCAAGTATGTGTCTCATACTGATATGGCAAAGTATATTATGATGGATGCAGCGGCAGGTGCGTTGATCGAGGATACTATAGATCAGCTTGAGGCGTCCCTCCCGATCGAACGGACGACCTTTCGATTTAGTCCGGGCTATGGGGATGTCCCGCTTTCTTTGCAAAAGCAGCTTCTGGCCGTACTCGACGCAAACAGAAAAATCGGACTGACGGTAACGCCCCAATACTTGATGGTCCCGTCCAAATCGATATCCGGCTTTGTCGGTATCGGTTCCGCTCAAAGAGAGAGAACGTGCGACGGCTGTATACTGTTTGAAAAATGTGAATTTCGGAGGAATGATACACGATGCTATCAGATGAAGTGAGAGAGAACACAGAAGCGGGAAGAAGGCTTCTGGAACAGATTGGTAAGAAACCGGTGCTTTTCGACGGCGGTATGGGCTCGCAGCTCCAAGCCCGAGGAATGAAGCCCGGTGAGCTGCCTGAAGTTATGAACGTACTTCATCCTGACTGGGTCATCGATATTCAGAGTCAATATCTGGCTGCCGGCTCGCAGTGTATTCTGACAAACACACTTGGTTCAAATCGGTTTCACATGGAGGGAACCGGCTATTCGATCCGGGAGGTTATTGAGGCTGCCGCACAAAATGGCCGTGAGGCGATCCGAAGAGAGAGGCTTCGTGGGGAGAAGGAAGGGATCACAAAGGAATGCTTCCTGATCTTCGACATCGGGTCACTCGGGGTTCTGATGCAGCCGTCAGGCACGCTGTCTTTCGAGGATGCTTTCGAGGCCTTTCGCGAGCAGATTGAAATAGCGAAAGACCTGGCTGATGGTATTCTAATCGAGACAGTTTCAGACCTGTATGAGATGAAGGCTGCAATTCTGGCCGCGAAGGAGACCTGTGATCTCCCGATCTTTGCATCTATGACATTCTCGGGCAATGAGAAAACTATGATGGGAGCGACACCGGAGACGTGCGTCACCTTTATGGAGAGCATTGGTGCCGATGTGATCGGAGTCAACTGCTCTCTCGGACCAAAGGAAATGGTCCCAATCGTCAGAAGAATTCTGAATACGGCGACGCGACCGGTCATCGTACAGCCGAACGCGGGACTTCCGGTATATAAGGACAACCAGACTTACTATAACGTGACAGTCGATGAATTCAGCCAATATATCCGTGAGTTTGTCAAAAACGGTGTGGCTGTTGTCGGCGGATGCTGCGGCACGACGCCGGAGTATATCCGCAGTACAGGCGAGCTGTTACAAGATGTCGATGTGGGCACAAGAAAGATTACCAGACGCACACGAATTACCAGCGGGAGTGAATGTGTGACCCTTGGAGATGGAGTGAAGATCTGCGGAGAGAGATTGAATCCTACCGGGAAAAAGAAGATGAAGGAGGCTCTACTGGCCGCTCGATACGACGAGGTGCTTCTTGAAGCTATCGCACAGGAACAGGCCGGCGCGGATATTCTTGATGTGAATGTCGGTCTGCCCGGTATCGATGAGCCTGCTGTGATGGTTCACATCATCGGGAAAATTCAGGAAATCCTGTCCTTGCCGCTTCAAATCGACAGCTCCGATCCAATCGCACTCGAAAGGGCCTGCCGTATCTATAACGGAAAGCCTTTGATCAATTCGGTTAACGGAAAGGAAGAGCTGATGCACCAAATCTTCCCAATCGTTAAGAAATATGGTGGTGTCATCCTGGGGCTGACTCTTGACGAGAAAGGCATTCCTCCGAAAGCTGAGGATCGCCTCGCAATCGCAAGGCGGATCGTCGAGACGGCAGAAAGTTATGGAATCGAGCGTAAGGATGTCATGATAGACTGTCTCGTTCTTACTGCTTCAGCACAACAGAAAGAAGTCTCGGAAACCTTGAAAGCACTCTCCATGGTAAAAAAGGAACTCGGAGTTCACACCGTGCTTGGCTTGAGCAACGTCTCATTCGGGTTGCCGAACCGGGCGCTGATCAATAAAACCTTCCTCGCGATGGCGCTATACGCCGGCCTGGATATGCCGATTATGAACCCATTGGATCAGGAGTTGATGAGCATCGCGGATGCCGCGATGGTTCTTACCAACAGCGATCAGGACAGTATTCGTTACATCGAACGTCACGCGTCAGATGCAACGCCGACAGGATCACCTTCTATTGCAAAGGGATCCAGGGATAAGAGCGCGTCTATTACCAAGGAGAATATGAGCATCAGGGAGCTTGTCCTCACGGGCATGAAGGGTTCCATCAGCGAGAGCGTGAAGGCGGCTCTTTCAACACGTATGCCGCTTGATATCATTTCTGAAGAGCTGATACCGGGCTTGGATGAGGTAGGCCGACTCTATGAGAGTGGAAAGCTTTTCCTTCCCCAGTTGATCCTTTCTGCGGAAACGACGAAGCTTGCATTTTCGGTTTTAAAAGAAGCCTTCCCTAGTGCAGAGAGCAATTCCGGCAAGGGACCTGTCGTGTTGGCTACCGTCGAGGGCGATATTCACGATATCGGAAAGAATATCGTACGCGTCATTATGGAGAGCTACGGTTTTGCTGTCATCGATCTTGGAAAGGATGTACCGGCCGGGAAGGTAGTCGAGGCATTTCACACATATAAGCCCAAAGCGATCGGCTTATCGGCGCTGATGACGACGACCGTCGCTTCCATGAAGACGACAATCGAGAAGCTGCACGAGATTCCCGGCATTTGCCCAATCCTCGTTGGAGGGGCGGTCGTTACACAAGAGGTTGCTGACGAGATCGGTGCGGAATATTACACGAAAGATGCGCTTTCCTGCGTGGAATTGGTACAGAGGATTATAGACGGTCAAGAGTAAACTTTTATGCTCAGGCATCTTATGAATATGCCAAAACAGGGAGTAACAAGAACTCAAAGCATGCGCTATAATTTGACGTGATTAGAGAAAATTTGTCGAAAGAAGGGATTCTGATGACTGCTGATCCGATTGCTAAATTTCTTCCTTATTTGACACCGTGGTTCTCGACACCCAGGATGGATCTAATGAACTTGACGGATAACGAAGCGAAGGTTCTCGACAAGATTTCTGCAGGGTGGAAAACAGAGACTCCAAAGCATGAGATAATGAAGCATGTGGTCGGAGATTACGGTCTGGATACAGTGAATACAGTGATTGATAAGGTAATTGCGGCTCATATCCGCCTGGAATGGGCGGAGCTTGCTGCTTCACAGACTTCCACCGGGATTGATGATCTGCATCGTCTGTTATGGGAGCCGCTTCGTAAAGCAGGTTTTGATTTTACGGTGGACCGCGCAGAGGGCAAGGCTTCTTACCGATGCACGGCATGTCCGAATGCAGTGCTAGGAGAGGTTTTCGGGATCAGAGATTTCATGTATCATCTGGTTTGTTCCGGAGACGGACCTCTGACCGAGGGCTTCAATCCGAAGATCAGCTTTTCGCGGACCTGTACGCTGATGGAGGGCGGTGAATACTGCGACCACACGTATGTGATGTCAGAGTTAGAATCGTAAAGGAATCATCAAATCATGGCAAGAATGAGAAAAAAGAAGAATATTCCTGAGCGTATGCAAGAATGTGCCTCGTATTGGTTTCCCGTACCCGTTACTAACCGTGGACGTTGGCGTGAAATCTGCGAAATGAGCGCTGATACGCCTCTTCATCTGGAAATTGGTTGTGGAAAAGGAACCTTTGCCATAGAGACAGTAAAAGCGAATCCTCAAGTCTGTTATGTCGCGATGGAAAAGGATGAATCCGTTATTTTGTCTGCAATCGAAAAGGCAGCAGAGAATGAAGTAACGAATCTGTTTTTCCTGCATGCGGATGCTACTCTGCTTACGAATTATTTCGACGAGTATGAGATAGACCGGATATATATCAATTTTTGTGATCCCTGGTCAAAGAGGAACAAGCCGAAACGGCGCCTTACATATCGCGGATTTCTGGAGAAATACAAAAAGCTCTTGAGACCGGGTGGCGAGATCTTTTTTAAGACAGATGATGAGAGACTATTTGAGTTTTCTCTGGAAGAATTCGAGGCAGCTTCATTTCGGCTATCCGCTGTTACGTATGACCTTCATGCGAGTGAGTGGAATGAAATCAATATCCGTACGGAGTTCGAATCCCGTTTTGCCGAAATGGGAAAGAAGATCATGCGGCTTCAAGCTTCTATATAATCCCATCAATAGAGATTAGAGCCCGCGGTTTTCGTCGAGGAGTAAATGATTGACGCAAATCAAAGCCCTGTGTTAATCTGTTCAGGAACTTATACCTCGTTGGTGCCCTCATAAAAAGGGAGAATAGGGAAAGCGGTTAGAATCCGCTGCAGCCCCCGCTGCCGTAACGCTGACCACATGAGTATTTACCACTGGACCTCAAGGTCTGGGAAGGTGCTCTTGCGGAATGAAGCCAAGCCGGAAGACCTGCCACGACGGACAACAAACAAGGACTTCGGAGGGAAGTTACGTATGAAACAAATGCTATTTATCTTCATCAGTGTGTACAGCCGATGGAGTCTGAGACCTTTGTTTTCTGTGCCTCCGATCAATAATGATGGAGGTATCTCATGAAAAATTTTCCAGCCATTCTTCTGACACTTCTTGTTACAGCGGGTCTTCTTACCGGTTGCACGGGGACGATCCCGCTATCAACAGATAAGGTTACCGAACCAACTGTCGGGGCATCTCTTCGTGCCGACGAAAGCTCCGTAGCGGCTTCACAGACGGACTCCGCCGAAGAAGGAGATGCGTCACAAGCAGACGCGGCCGATCCGTCGAGTCTGCGTATTGTTTCCACTGTTCCGAGTGCTACGGAGATCCTGTTCGCATTGGGTTGCGGAGAACAGATTGTCGGTATTGACGTCAGCTCGACATATCCTGCCGAGACGGCTGACATCGTAAAGGTCGGCGATTATAACGGTTTTGATTTTGAGGCGATCATTGCGCTTGAGCCGGATGTCGTTTTTGTCGGATATACGATTCAGGACGCACAGGTAGAGCAGCTCAAGAATGCCGGTATTCATACCGCTGCCGTTGAAGCGCGGGCTTTGACGGATATTTCTGACTCGATCCTGACAATCGGGGCAGAGGTGGGAAAAGGGCATGAGGCGGAAGTTCTGGTTGACTCGATTGAAGCAAAGATCAGCGAGTTAAAAGATTCTGCCGCAGGCATGACGTCAAGCCCGACTGTCTACTATGTCATGGGCTTTGGAGAATACGGCAACTGGACATCGGGTAAGGGAAGCTTCATCAACGATATGATTGAGACGGTTGGCGGCACCTGCGTCACAGCGGATGCTGGAAATGCCTGGATCGAATATCCGATGGAGGACTTGATACTGGCTGATCCGGATATCCTTCTGGTGTCCTCATACATCTCTCTGGAAGACTTGAAGGCGGATCCCGCGTATGCCGAATTAACGGCAGTTAAGAACGGTGCTGTTTATTCTGTTCTTTCTGATATCGTAGAACGTCCCGGCCCGCGTGTGACGGAAGCATTGACGGAGATTCAGAGAATTCTCCAGGAGAATATCGGTGAGTAAATGAAGAGCCTGAATAAGAAAGCGTGGATTCTTGCTGCGGCTCTCGCGATTGTGGGAGTGGCGGCATTCATCTGTGCTTTTTTATTCGGCAGCTCCGGAATCAGCCTTTCTGACTTAGCCGATGTATGGGCCGGGCAGGCTCGGGAAAGTGTTTCCATCATATTCTTCCGTATCCGCTTGCCAAGGGCGATCTTGTGTTTTTTTTCCGGCGGAGCACTGGCAATATCCGGAGCTGTTTTACAGGGCATGTTCAAAAATCCAATGGCCGACTCCTATGTGATTGGTGTCAGTTCCGGGGCAGCCTTGGGTGCGGCTGTGGCGATGACATTTTCGGCAGAGCTGGCGTTTTTGGGATTCGGGGCTGTTGAGATCCTATCCTTTCTTGGGGCCCTGGCGGCCGTCTTTACTGTCTACCGGCTGGCGAGAGTTCATGGGAAGGTCTCTATGTTCTCATTACTTCTTGCCGGCATTGCGATCAGCACGCTTTCGTCAGCGTTGGTCTACTGCCTGATGATTTTATTTCACGAGAAAATGGAAAATATAGTGATGTGGACCCTTGGAAGCTTTTCAGCGGCATCCTTTGAAAAAGTGTATTTTTCTGTTCCGATCTTGATAATCGGTTCTGCAGCCTGCCTGTTTTTTTCTCGGGATCTCAATATTTTACTGCAAGGTGATGAATCCGCAAGACACCTCGGTGTTGAGGCGACGAGTGTAAGGAGGATCCTTCTGCTCCTGACGACGCTCATTGTGTCGACTGTGGTCTCAGTCAGCGGTATTATCGGATTTGCAGGACTGGTTGTTCCGCATATGATTCGCATGATCATAGGGCCTGATCATAGAAAGCTTCTGCCGTACTCTTTCTTTGGCGGCGGAGTTTTTCTTCTGATATGCGATACAATCGCCCGAACGATATCGAAAAACCAGGAGATTCCGATCGGTGTAATCACCGCAGTGATCGGAGTTCCCTTTTTTCTGTTTCTCATGCGGTCGAACCGGAGGTCAAGAGGATGAACAGGATTCGCGCGGATCGTCTCACATTCTCCTATCCGGGACAAGTAGCGCCAGCATTGCGGGATATCTGCTTCTGTGCACCGGAAGGGAAAATCACAGGAATTATCGGTCCTAATGGTTCAGGGAAAACCACGCTTTTGAAGTGTATTTCCGGGTATTTTATTCCGGATCATGGAGAAGTCCTGATCAATGAACGAGATGTTAGGCGTCTGAGTACACGCGATATCGCCAGGAGTATGGCTCTCGTTCAGCAGCAGAACCCATCAGAATATGATTTCTCTGTTATGGATATTGTCATGACCGGTCGAAATCCTTATGTGAACAGATTTCATGGCGAGTCAGAGGAGGACTACCGGATTGCCAGAGAGAGTATGCAGGAGGTAGGGATTGATGAACTGGCCGACAGGTCTATTTTCGAATTATCAGGAGGAGAAAGACAATTGGTCATGCTCGCCCGTGCAATCTGCCAAGATGCCCCTGTGATGCTCTTGGACGAGCCGATAATCGGACTGGACATTCGCCATCAAATCCAGTTTCTAAACACAGTCCGGCAGATGTCACGGCTGAAAAAAATTACAGTGATCTGTGTTCTGCATGATCTTAACTTGTGTATGACCTTCTGTGACCATGTGTTGCTTTTAAAAAGCGGAACGGTCTTTGCAGAGGGAGATCCACAGGAGGTCTTAACAAGGCGCGTAGTGGAAGAAGTTTATCAGACGGAGGTCATGATACTTCAGGGAGAAGCCCAATCTTACATATTTCCCAGAGTTTCCCGGGAATCATAGAAAATGCTCTGTCTACGTTGATGTAAACAGAGCAAAAAAACGTATATCAATATCAATTCGCCTAAATTACCAAAAATAATCTATAATATAGACGAATGGGAGTTTGTCATTCAAAAAGCATGTCAGCCATACGGAGCACTTCACGACGTCTCTTCTCTGTAATGGAGAAGTCTACGTGAAAGACCTTTGTCATCGGATCCTCCTCTAGGAAATCTCCTACACGAGCGATTGAAGGAATGCGCTTGCGACTAATCTTTGCAAATGTACGATCACATTGCTCAATGATGGCAGCTCCGTCTTCAAAACGTGCGATAAATCCGCTTGTCATGGTCTGAATCCTCCTTTCCTAGTATTCAAACGTTTTTATATACCAATTATATTTAAGATTCTTTGCGAAATTGGACACGAAGTGTGAATAAATCGTTAAATATTAAATAAATCAGAGAATTAGAAATTTGACTGTTTCATATAACTAGGAATTGTGAATGGGAGTAAAAAAGATGAAAGTCATTATTACAGCTTTATTCGGGCTCGAGTCTCTTGTAGCGGAAGACCTGATGGCAATCGGATATGAGAAGCAGAATATACAGGTCAGTGACGGAGTCATCACGCTTCGCGTTCTTCCCGAGGATCTCGCAATGACTGTGGCTCGTGTAAACATGTGGGTCAGAACAGGGGAACGGGTCTTTGTGGAGCTGATGAATTTCCCTGCCAGGACCTTCGATGAGCTTTTTGATACAGTCAAGGAATTTCCTTGGGAAGACTTTATTCCGACTGATTATGCTTTTCACGTCAACGGCTATTCGAGAAAATCCGAAATCTTCGGAATTTCAGCTGCACAGGCGATTTGTAAAAAGGCGATCGTACAAAGACTTCTACTTGCCAGAAAACAGCTTATGTCTGATACCCTGGTAGAGAATGAGAAGAAAGGCCTTCTGAAAGTTCAATTTGGTATTGTGGACAATCAGGTCGGTATGATGATTGATACATCTGGTGAGGGGCTCCATAAGCGAGGTTACCGCCCACTGGCGCATCAGGCACCGATTAAGGAAACGCTGGCAGCCGGCCTTGTAAGGCTCTCGCGCTATCGGCCGTTTGGCGAAGAGGCCCTTGTTGACCCGTTCTGCGGCTCAGGAACCATACTGATTGAGGCAGCGTTAACTGCGTTCAATATTGCTCCCGGATTGAATCGTCCATTTTCAGCGGAGAATTGGCCGCTGATCGGAAAACAGGTCTTTCAGACAGCCAGAGAAGAGGCAGCGGCTTTACGAGACACAGATCTTCCGGATGACCTCTATTTCTTTGGATCGGATCTCGATCCCCAGGCTGTCGCGACATCTCTTCGCAATGCCCGGTCAGCCGGCGTAGATCAAATGATTCGCTTCAAACAAGCGGATGCTTTTTCTCAGACACCGGCTGCGTTGAGGGAGTGGACAGGTCTGTCCCGCCAACTGATCCTTTGCAATCCTCCGTATGGTGAGCGACTACTGACACAAGAGGAGGCTGCCGAGATCTATAAGGGGATTGCCGGGACCTATCTTGATTCGGAAGGATTCTGTCGCAAAGGGATTCGCCTGTCGGTCATTTCTCCGGATGATACTTTTGAGCGAGCTGTCGGTCGTCCGGCTGACAAAAGAAGAAAATTATACAATGGCAATATCAAGTGCCAAATGTATCATTACTTCAAACTGGAAAAGCACGACAAATGAGCAGAGATTCATCTTTATAATGATTCCAAAAGTGTCCGCGATGTGCGAACAGTTTTGTGTGATAAAATTTCGTCTATATCCGAAAACACAATGAAATCAGAGGTGCGAGATAACTTTACATTTATAATACGTTTTTTACAAAAAGATTACATGGATTGAACATTCCGCATTATCAGGGCTTTCAAGCGCGAAAAGAGCGAAAACCGTTGTCGTGTAGTTATACACAGACTTATCCACAGTTTCCACAGGTGAAAACGGTGGAAAAGAATTCGAGAATGTGGATAATGTAAGGTAAGAAAAGTGAAAAAAAGTATATAATCGTGAAAAAGCACGTAGATGATGAGGTGAAATATGTCGACAGTATCTGAGTATGCCAATAAGGCTCGCATCGCTTCTTTAGCGATGAATGCGTATCAGACGGATGTCAAGAATCAGGCGCTTGAAGCTATTGCGGCTGCTTTGTTTGATAATAGGGAGAGAATTCTCGCCGAGAATGCAAAGGACATGGCTGCAGCCGAGGCAAGCAATCTGGCTATGCCTCTTCGAAAGCGCCTTCTTTTCGATGAGAGAAAGATTGAAGCTGTCATCGTGGGTATTCGCAGCTTGATATCGCTGGAAGATCCGGCAGGGAAGGTTTTACTTGCTACACAGATGGATGAGGGCCTCTCGTTATACCGGATTTCCTGTCCGATCGGAGTGATCGGCATTATTTTCGAATCAAGGCCGGATGCATTGGTCCAGATTGCCACTCTGTGTCTCAAGGCAGGCAACTCGGTGATTTTGAAGGGCGGATCAGAGGCTGCCCACACGAACCGGATTCTGACCGACGTTATTTCTGAATCTTCAATCCGGGCCGGTATGCCGGCTGGCTGGATCTCGCTTCTGGAATCCCGTAGCGATGTGACGGAGATGCTGTCATATGATAAGCTGATTGACTTGATTATTCCGCGCGGATCAAACGAGTTTGTTCAGTACATTATGCAAAACACCAGCATTCCCGTACTAGGACATGCTGATGGTGTTTGTCATGTTTATGTTCACGAGAAGGCTGATCCGGATATGGCGGAGAGAATCGTTGTCGACAGCAAAATACAATATGTGGCGGTATGTAATGCTGCCGAGACACTCCTGATTGACGAATCGGTCGCGGATCTGGCGCTTCCCCGCCTTGCACAGGCTTTGGAGGCCAAGAATGTCCGTTTATATGGTTGTGACAAGGCTCGCGCCATCTATCCCATGGGAGAAGTCAAGGAGTGGCATCATGAGTACCTGGATTATGAGATGTCGGTACATATTGTCACAGGACTTCGAGAAGCGATCGAACACATCAATACTTTTGGGTCCGGTCATACAGAATCGATTATAACGTCCGATGAGGCTACGGCAGAGGATTTCATGCGTGAGATTGATGCCGGAAACACCTTCTGGAATTGTTCTACCAGATTCTCTGACGGATTCAAATATGGTTTTGGCGCGGAGGTCGGTATCAGCACTTCGAAAATACATGCAAGAGGACCGGTTGGACTGGAAGGTCTGGTTACATACAAATACAAGCTTTACGGCAACGGTCAGATAGTATCTGAATATGCTTCCGGAGAGAAAAGCTTCACTCATCTGCCGATTCGTGAGAAATGAGACGACTTGATTTCGGCGTTAAGGATGTTTTTGGTTAACAGTATCAAGATCAGGGCACAAGGCAAACAAGTTAAATCACTTATTCTGGGAGGAAAAAGATGAATATAGCAGTATCATCTGATCATGCAGGCTTTGAGCTTCGCAAGAAAATTGCCGCTCATCTTATCGAGAAGGGACATGCTGTAACGGAGTATGGAGCTGCGAGCTCTGATTTGCCGGAAAGCTATGTTACAGCAGGGGGTAATGCGGCAGACGCTGTAGCTGAGGGGCTGTCACAGCGAGGCATCGTTGTCTGCGGTACCGGTATCGGTATATCCATCGTCTGTAATAAGACAAGAGGAATCCGCTGTGCTTTGTGTACCGACGAGTACATGGCCCGTATGTCAAGACAGCATAATGATGCAAATGTACTCGCCTTAGGCGCTCGGGTCGTCGGGTCCGGTCTGGCACTTTCTATTGTGGATGCTTTTCTGGACGAGGACTTTGAGAGCGGCGGACGCCACCAGGCCCGCGTGACAGAGATCAAACAAAGAGAAGACGAATATTTTCAATAAAGGACCTTTTCTGCTCTTTGCCATCCGACTGACGATATGATAATCTATACACATTCAAAATAGCGGGAGGCTATAACCATGGAATCGAACGTTTTCATTTTTGATCATCCATTGATCCAGCATAAGATTTCTCTTCTTAGAGACAAGAATACGACAACAAAGGAATTTCGCGAGCTCGTCGGAGAACTTGCTATGCTGATGGCATATGAAGTAACCAGAGACCTTCCGCTGAAAGAGGTCGAGATCGAGACGCCGATTGCCATGGCGAAGACAAAGGTTCTTGCCGGCAAGAAGATGGCGATCGTTCCTATTCTTCGCGCCGGTCTGGGTATGGTAGACGGAATGCTGAATCTTCTTCCAATGGCGAAGGTCGGGCACATCGGACTGTATCGGGACCCACAGACTCTTGAACCTGTTGAATATTACTGCAAGCTTCCTGATGATGCCACGGAACGCGAGATCGTTATCCTGGATCCGATGCTTGCTACGGGCGGGTCTGCATCGGCCGCAGTTTCCTTTTTAAAGAACAGAGGAATCACACAGATTAAATTCATGTGTTTAATTGCTGCTCCGGAAGGAATCAACAGATTGCAGACCGACCATCCGGATGTTCCGATCTTCTGCGCAGCGAAAGATCCTCGGTTGAACGACCACGCATATATTGTTCCGGGTCTTGGCGATGCCGGAGACAGACTATTTGGTACTAAATAATAGGAAAAGTGTTACGCCACCTTTGAAATTCGGCGATTTCGCTACATGAGAGTATTTGCACAGAGCATTTTTCGGGCGTAGAATATAGACGATTGATTTTGACGATGAGGTCCGGATATTATCCGGACTTTATCTGTTATAAAAGAAAGCGTGTTTAAATGGGGATGAGGCTTTTTATCGATACTTCCAATTGGATAGCTGAATTTCTTGAAGCCTTCAAGGTGAAGTTCATTGAGGCTTTAGGCATCGGTGACATTGGAGAAGAAATCAGCAAGGCTATTCTTCAGAAGAAGATTTCCTTACAAATGGTCGGGATGAATTTTCTTCTCACAGACGCAATTGTAGTGACCTGGATAGCGGTCGGAATTGCCTGCCTGATTCTGATTTGGATGGCCTCCAAGCGCGAAAAGATCCCGACAGGTCGCCAGCTTCTGACGGAATCTTTAGTCGATTTACTGATGAATCTCTGTAAATCAAGCGGAATGAATCAGAAACAGGCGGAACAGGTCGTTCCCTTTGTCGGTACGGTCGCAGTTTTTATTATGGCATGCAACCTTGCTTCGATGTTTAAGATTTCTCCACCGGCAAAGAATCCTGCCTTTCCGATTGCATTGGCACTGGTAGCCATCGTTTATGTTGTAGCTACGGGAATTCGTTTTGTCGGAATCAAAGGATTCTGGGGCTCGCTTCTCGAACCGATGCCGGCAATGCTTCCGTTTAAAATCCTGGACTATTTGATTAAACCGGTTTCGCTCGCTTTGCGACTGTTCGGTAATGTCTTTGGCGCTTATATTTTGATGGAGTTCATTTCTATTCTAGTTCCCGCAATTCTTCCCGGTGTTCTCGGTCTGTGGTTCGACCTGGCAGATGGTATTCTGCAGTCTGTCATATTTACTTACCTGACGATTACATACATCGGAGAGATCATTGAAGGATCCCACATAGCTGCAGAGCACAAGAAGGAAAAAGAGAAGAAAAAACGTCTCGCGACATCTTAATTTGACAGTTTCCTCAAAGCAAGACGATGATGCAAAGAAACATTTTTAACCAATTTAGGAGGGGTATATGACTTCATTAATTTCAATGGCTCTTGCCATCACCCAACAAGCATCCGCAGTTTCTGCGATGGATCCAAAGGGATTAGCCGGTATTGGCGCAGGTATTGCGATCGGTCTTGCATCCTGTGGCGCGGCTATCGGAATGGGTATTGCCGCAGGAAAGGCTCTCGAATCGGCGGCCAGACAGCCTGAGATGTATGGAAAGCTTCAGACGATGCTACTGACCTCCATCGTATTCATGGAGTCGGTTGCGATTTATGCACTTGTTGTCAGTCTGCTTCTCATCTTCACATTCTGATCATGGAGCAGATTTCGTCGGTTGTTTGACTTCCGAACGATAAAGAAATCCAATGGGGTGATATCAATATGCTAGCTTATGCTTTCCTGAACATATTTATTGATGCGGGCTTCGCGAATATATTTCGTGCGCTCACAGGAGTAACTGAAGTGGCTTCGGCGACGACAGAGACCGGTATTCTGACACCTGACCAATTTGCCGGTTATGCAGTAACCGGTATCTTTACGATTGTTAACCTTCTTATTACGTATATCATTTTGAAAATTCTGGTTTTCAAACCAATCATAAAATTTCTAAATAAACGAAGAGAAATGGTCGAGGCGGAGCTTGCTGAAGCGGACAAGAAGACCAAAGATGCTAAGGTTCTTCTGAGCGAAGCCACTGAGCGAATCGAGACATCGAAGAATGAGGCGTCTTCCATTATCTCTGAAGCAAGAGTTCAGGCGGACCGGCAGGGCATCACAATCGTTAATTCTGCACATAAAGAAGCAACCGCGATCGTTGAGCGTGCGTCCGAGGACTCTAAACGAATGCATAATGCTATGCTTGATCAGATGCGCGATGAAGTTGCAGACCTGGCAGTGTCGATTGCATCGAAGGTTGTCGGATCCATTATTGATGAGGCTCATCAGAAGGAGCTGGGTCAGCGTATCATGGATGAATCCCTAAAAGCTGAGGTGAAGAAGATTGATTGACAACAAAGGCTTTCGAGTCATTCGTATTGTCACCGCATCCGAAATGTCCAGCGAGAAGATAAACCTCATCGCTTTGAAGTTTTCCGATCACTTTCACATATCGGATTATACCGTGGTGCAGGAAACAGACAAGGAATTGATCGGCGGATTTATTATTTACGCCGCCGGGTATCGATATGATTACAGTGTCAAGGGGCAGCTGGCCCGAATCGGCCGTCAACTGAAGAACTCGCGCGGGGTCGTGTCCGGAACGGAAGATATGGATCCATCCGATAAAGAATCTGACTTGATCAAACGATCGATTGATCACGCCTTGAAAGAGTTTGACGAGCAGCCAATGGCCCTCCAAGGCCAGGACCTTCTTTGGGATGCGGAGGGAGAGGGCTTTGTTTCTCCGGAAAATGATACGCCGAAGAGATTGGTCGACCGTTTACGTGAGCAAATGGCCAACACGTTTACGGAGAGCACGGCAGTCGAGGAAATCGGACGCGTCGAGAGTGTAAGCGACGGTGTAGCTATGGTCAAGGGTATTGAACACTGTGTAATGAGTGAGCTGATTACCTTCTCGCCAACCTCTTTTGGTATCGCATTAAATCTGGAGCCCGAAAGAGTAGGCGTCATCCTTCTTGGCTTCTGTGAGGATGTTGTTGAGGGCACGATTTGTAAAAGAACAGGCAGAACAGTCAGCGTATCCACCGGTTCGGGTCTTCTCGGACGCGTGGTGGACCCGTTGGGCAACCCAATCGACGGAATGGGCGTCATTCGTGCTTCTACGTGTAGGCCGATCGAGTCACCGGCCCCGGGTATCGTTGAGAGATCACCTGTAAATACACCTTTACAGACCGGCATCACCGCGATCGATGCAATGACACCGATTGGTAAGGGACAGCGAGAGCTGATTATCGGAGATCGTCAGACCGGTAAGACAGCAATAGCGATAGATACGATCCTAAATCAGAAGGGCAAGAATGTTATATGCGTGTATGTTGCCATCGGACAGAAGATGTCTACCATCGTTCAGACGGTGAATCTACTGGAAAAGTATGGTGCGCTTCCATATACCGTTGTCGTAGCCTCAAGTGCTTCAGATACTGCCGCGTTGCAATACATTGCCCCCTATGCCGGGTGTGCGATTGCTGAAAGCTTCATGTATGATGACCATGCCGACGTTCTTATCGTATATGACGACTTGACGAAGCATGCGCAGGCATACAGAGCGATTTCGCTGCTCTTGAGAAGACCTCCGGGACGCGAAGCATACCCGGGAGACGTTTTTTACCTTCATTCCCGCCTGCTGGAACGAGCGGCCAAGCTTGATGCTGTTCATGGAGGCGGCTCGATTACCGCGCTGCCCATCATAGAGACCCAGGGAGGCGATATTTCGGCTTACATCCCGACGAACGTCATCTCGATAACTGATGGTCAGATCTATTTGGAATCGGAGCTTTTCTTTTCCGGTCAGCGTCCGGCGATCAATGTTGGACTGTCGGTATCCCGTGTCGGTGGCTCGGCGCAGATTAAGGCCATGAAAAAAGTAGCCAGCCCTCTTCGTATCAACCTGGCTCAGGCACGTGAAATGGCAGCCTTTGCACAGTTTGGTTCGGATCTTGACGAGAATACACAGCTTCAGTTGAAACGAGGAGTCATCTTGAATGAGGTACTCAAACAGCCTCAGTATATGCCGATTCCTGTCGAAGAGCAGGTAATTATCCTGTTTCTTGCCAACTCCGATCTTCTGACATTTCTTGACGCGGAGGATGTCAACGAATATCTGTCTAATTTTATGCAAAAGCTTCGTATCATGCATACGGATCTTTTGGCATCGATCACTGAGACCAATGAATTTTCAAAAGAAACCGAGGCCACGATACGGGAGTTGGCCGCCGCCCACAGCGACGCTTTCCGCATCGAGCACACGGAATACTCGCGTTCGGAGTAATTTATGGAACAACTTTATGAGATAAAAAAACGTATTCGAAGTGTCTCTGACATTCGTCAAATGACGCGTGCGATGCAGCTTGTCAGTGCGGCTAAGATGAGAAAGTCTAAAGCACAGCTGGATCGCGTTTTTCCGTTTTTTTCTCTGTGTGCCGAGAGCATGATTGAAATTCAACGAAGCAACAAAGATATTGATAATCCCTATTTCGCTTTGCGTCAAAAAAAACCGGGCGAGACATGGAAGATTGGATACTTCATCCTGACCGGTGATCAAGGCTTAGCCGGAGCATACAATCATAATGTTGTTAAAATTACGGAGGAACATCTCCGAGCCAAGGTTCTGGATAATGTAAGCAAGGGTTTGAAGACGGAAACGACTCTTTATGTCTTCGGTAATGTTGGCCGGGATAAATTTCCTCATGACGGTTTTCCGGTAGACCAGGAATTCTCGTTTCCAATTTCGGATCCGACGTATTATGAGGCAAGATCCGTTGCCGACAAGATTCGTCGAAAATTCATGGAGCATGAACTTGATCTTGTTTATCTTGTTTATACCAAGATGGAATCGGCGATTAATATGAAACCAATTATTCAGAGAGTCGTTCCTGTCAATACGAATGCTCTTCGATCTATTCTTCCCATTGGAGAAAACGGAGATGCAGGCATGGCTCTTGAAACAGGCGCACAGCTTGACTATCATCCGAATGCAGATGCTGTTTTCGCTTTCCTGATCGATACCTACTTGAATGCCATGCTGTACGGCGCGATGGTTGAGGCATATGCCAGTGAACAGACAGCTCGAATGACAGCTATGGATAATGCGACAAATAATGCAGACGATATGCTGGAGGCATTAACGATTCAGAGCAATCAGGCACGTCAGTCGAGAATCACGAACGAGCTGATCGAAATCGTTAACGGCGCAAACCAGATTATTTCATAATTGAAAGGCGGATACCATGGCACTTGGATATGTAGTACAAATCATCGGTCCAGTTATTGATTGTGTATTTCCGGAGAACGAGGTTCCGAAGATCAACAGTGCGTTGCGGATCAAGCTCGGAGATATATGGATCACCGCCGAGGTTTTACAGCAAAGAGGTTCGGGAACGGTTCGCTGTGTTTCACTTGAAGCAACAGAGGGCTTGTCGCGCGGCGCTGAAGTCGAGTCAACAGACGAACCCGTTCTTGTTCCGGTAGGTGAGCGGATTACCGGACGTCTTTTGAATGTTCTCGGAGAACCAATCGATGGAAAAGGCCCCGTTGATGCTGACGCCAAATGGCCGATCCATAGAAATGCGCCATCGTTTACGGATCAATACTCGTCCGAAACCATGCTGGAAACAGGAATCAAAGTCATTGACTTATTAGTTCCTTTCAGCCGTGGCGGAAAGATTGGCTTGTTCGGAGGAGCCGGTGTTGGAAAAACGGTACTAATTCTTGAATTGATTCGAAATATCGCGTCTGAACACGGTGGTTATTCTGTCTTCACCGGAGTCGGCGAAAGATCCAGAGAAGGAAACGATCTTTGGAATGAGATGAAAGAATCCGGCGTTATAGATAAAACGGTCCTTGTATTTGGCCAGATGAACGAGACCTCCGGTGCCCGCATGCGTGCGCCTTTAACCGGTCTGACCGTTGCGGAGTATTTTCGTGACGTCATGCATAAGGACGTGCTTCTCTTTATTGATAATATTTATCGCTTTGTCCAGGCTGGCGCAGAGGTCTCTGCCTTGTTGGGAAGAATTCCTTCCGCAGTCGGATACCAGCCGACGCTGGCAAATGAGGTCGGCGCATTACAGGAAAGAATCACGTCAACAAAGAATGGATCGATCACATCCATTCAGGCTGTTTATGTTCCCGCTGATGACCTCACTGATCCGGCGCCGGCGACCACTTTCGGTCATCTCGATGCGATTACGGTACTGTCCCGTTCGGTGGTTGAACTTGGGATCTACCCTGCTGTTGATCCGCTTGAATCCTCCTCCCGGATACTTACAGAGAATATTGTCGGAAAAGATCATTATCATGTTGCACGCATGGTCCAGTCAACATTACAAAGATATAAGGAGCTACAGGACATTATCGCTATCCTTGGCATGGAAGAATTGAGCGAGAAGGACCGTCTGACTGTGAATCGTGCAAGAAAAATCCAGAAGTTTCTATCACAGCCTTTCTTTGTTACGGCAGGTTCCACGGGTTATGAGCCTCGCTATGTGACCATTGAAAAGACCGTTCAAGGATTTGGAGAGATTATTTCCGGGACTCTGGACCATATTCCGGAGCAGTATTTCTTCATGAAGGGTGATATTCAGGACGTCTATCAGGCATATAAAGAATCAGGAAAATAAGAAACATCAGACAAACACAGATAGCAAGACGAGGAAATGAATGAGCGATATAGCTGGAACAACAAATCCAACAAAGACAATCTTGCTTGAGGTTGTTACACCTTACCATCACTTTTATGAGGGTAAGGTAGAGCAGGTCGTTCTGGCTGCGATTGACGGCGAGTATGGGGTGTTGCCAGGACACGCCCCTGTTGTTCTGGCGCTGACTCCCGGGATTGCCCATATCAATGTCGACGGACAAACACGCCATGCGGTCATGACAGAAGGTTATGCTGAAATCGGCCCATTCGTAGTCGTTGTAGTCTGCAATGCGGCGGAGTGGGTAGAGGATATCGATGTGAAGCGTGCACGAGCAGCGCTTCGACGTGCTGACAAACGCTTCCATGATAACGCTGAATCACCGGAGGAACACGTTTTTGCTCGCCACTCCATTCGCAGAGCCAAAATGCGCCTGAAGGCCGTTTCGCAGTACGGAACAGAACAGCAGAAGCAGTTGTTACTTGATCAAACCGGCGATTGAGCGATTGTATACATTCTGTTTTCGCTTCTTGCGGTGCAAAGTTTGTTCTCCAGCATCTGCAGTGCTTCCCTGTGAATCTTATAAACACCGGCCGGAGATCTACCGGTTTCTCTTTGCACATCATTCCAACGGAATTTGTTGATATAACGAAGGATACAGATTTCCCTCATAGGTTCCGGCAGTGTACAAATCGCGGCCTCAATTGCAGTTACGATCTGTTTGTCTCTTCGAATCCTATTAAAAATCAATTGCTTTTCTCGGTACAGTTCCTCTTTCTCCCTGTTACAGTTCTCCTGAATCATGACATGGAAGCGATCCGTGTCTAAACCGGTCCCTGAAGATACTTGATGCGGCCTTAATGAACGGAGCGAAAAGGCCTCGATCAAAGCATCTTCACTTTCTTCTAACTGTCGCAAGAGAAAGATTCCTCGCGAAATACTGGTTCTAACAGCTGATAAATGACACAGGTAGTCTAAGAGCTCTTTGCGGTCCATGTGAAACTCCTTTTCTAAGTATATTGATGGAATTGAAAATGAACGTTGCCCAAGGACAGAATATCTTCGTTCGTGAGAGGATATTCCTCGTGAGAGTACAAGATTCGGTCGCCGATCTTAGATCCAGAGGAAGAACCGGTATCCATGAAAAAAAAGCTGCCTTCTCTGTTCAGAATGCGGGCATGCCGATCTGAAATACTCTTTTCGTCTATGATTAAATCGCAGAGGATGGAGTCTTTACCGATTAGAAAATCGTTGACAAGTATAGGATACCGCGGCGCCTCTTTATCAGAACTATTTTTCACGTCAGCTAATCTTCTCAAAAACGCTTTCGGGTAGGAGAAAAAGGGATCCTTTCTTTGGTTGTCCGTACCGATGATTTCTGTCATTCTGGTACCCCCATCATCCTCGGTAGGACAATCCCGGCGGGGCAAGTTAAGTTGATCCCTACCGGAGAATAGGAGAATGGATAACAAGGATAATCCGAAAATCAGAATATAGGCCGGCACCCATAAATCGAATGAGAGAGACGAGAAAAGCCCTGAAAACAGGAGTGCCGACAGTGCGATACACATGACTGTTAATTGTACGAGAAGCAACTTTCTCATTCTGCCGGATGACAAGTTAGCCTTATTAGGTTGGACTATGTTTTCAGGTAACGGACAGGTTAATGAGAATAAAAGATCCTCGTTATCTGATGTGATGCCTGTCCAGATCTTCTTTCGCTGTGACTCTTCAAAAAGAGAAGCAATATAATCACAGGACAGGAGCAAATTGAGCCTGTCAGAAAACAATTGCGTGCCAGAGTACAGATTTCCGGCGGTCGGCGAC
Source organism: uncultured Mageeibacillus sp. (assembly GCA_964579245.1). Classification (GTDB taxonomy): domain Bacteria; phylum Bacillota; class Clostridia; order Saccharofermentanales; family Saccharofermentanaceae; genus Firm-13. Next base: position 17,600 of record CAZOFY010000012.1, on the reverse strand, counting down.
ACCGGAAAGCAGCACCAAAAAAAAGCCTCCTCATGATTGTTATAAAAGATATATTTCGGGTCGAACAGGAAGTAGTCCCTAGAAATAAAGCGATCCTCAGCACGAAACAGGCTGATCAAGAAGGCGAGGAAGTTATTCCTGGCTGTTAAGTTAGTCTTGTCTGACCGGGGGAGGTCGATAAGAGGAGTAAGATCTGTACAGTCTATACAGAGCTGCTTCTCTCCGAAAACTTCGCGTAAGTAGACAGGAAGAACATTGGGCAAGGGTATGCTCCGAAGCCCCTCGTAGATATGAGGGACGATTTCGACACCTGCCAGTACTTCAGAAACCAGTATCTTGCCCTGTGGACCTCGTTCTACATGCATGCGAATTCTCCTTGAAATCTAGCCTTTGATATCACTGATAACTTTTGAGTCGTTAAAGACAAAGTCCATGATTCCATCTGCGTAATCCATGAGGGCTGTTCTGAAAATCAGTGCAAGAGCAACGAGAACAGCAATGATAATGACAATTTCGACGGTCCCCATACCTAATTTGCTTGTGAAGGACGTGTCACTTCGATTTGCTACTATCTTTTTCATTTCAATCTCCTTTCAAAATGTTTTTAGGGATAATAGAGCGGGTGTGATCGCCACCAGTAGAACCGATACAAGATCCAGCATCATCGGAAAAACCATGCCAAGAGCTTCGCGTTCCCGTCTTTTTCGAGATGCGTTCCGGCACAGAGACCAACAGGCACTCGACTGCAAGGACAACAGTTGCAGTATCTCGGAACCGCCAGTAATCTCATACCGAGCTGCTAATAACAAAGCAGCCTGGGCTTCCGGAAGCGGGGTGCGCTCAGAAAAGCTCTCCAGTGTCCTGCCCGCCGACAAGCCAGACAGCATTTGAGCCTTCATGATACGTATCTCGTTTCCAAGATGTGTTTTTTCCGTAAATGCCTTTGAACATATATCGATTGCTTTTGGAAGCAGAACACCGGAATTGAGTAAAGTGACAAGCATGGACAGGAATAAAGGAATTTCTTCCATAAGTTTCTCCCGTCTTTCCACTGCCCGACCTCTAAGATCAAATTGTGTCAGGATAATGATTCCAAGTTCTGCAGGAACAAGGAACAATATTGAGCTGCCGGACAGGATGAATAACAGGGAAAACAGGAGAGAAGTTAGAAAGACCATCTGAAGGGTTCGATTAATCTGTGACAGAAACAGCTGTTCGGGGTTGCTTGACAGTTCTGAATAGAGTTCAAATTGTCGGGTCAATGTACCTTCAGGAATCATTCTGGATAGGATGGTCCGGATCTTGCGGGTCACCTTGTCCGGAAACGAGAATACGTTGTCACTACTGTTATGCCAGATTCGAATTTTCCTCTTTCCTCCAACCAAGGACAAAAGAAGTCCGCAAGAAAGGACAGCCGTTGCAAACGCTATGAGCATCAGACCGATGCCGGTGGAGCTGCTGTGAGCGCTGTTCATATATCCGTCCGAAAAGCCTGACAATGCATAAGTAATACCAAATGGCATGATACAAAGAACAAAGGCTTCGGCGTTCCTCCCGGCATTATTTGCTTCGACCTCGCTGTTCACAGCTATTAACTCCGATAACATCTGACAACTGTTGCGAAGAATTGAAATGACTCCGCTTCCGACAATACGGCTGATTGCAAGGGCGTGAAAGATCGGAAGAATTTCAATGAAGTCCAACTTCCTGCAAAAATCCTCGAGAGCATCTGATAAAGGCATGTGGGCTGAGAGTGCTTTTTCAAGTCGGTGCAAACCGTTTGCCATCAGGCTTCTCTTTCCGAAAGCCTTTTCCATAGTTCCGCGAGCCAGCAAAAATGCACTCTCAAGAGAATATCCGCCTGATACTGAAGTACAAAGGGATTGGAACAGGACTTTCGCCTGTGAACGCAACAAAGTCTTTCTTTTCTCATAAAGGAGATTGGCGATGGCAAGGAAGGGGAAGAATGAAAGAGTTACGGAAAGAAGGACACGAAGACCAAAAATCGGTACAAAAGCTTCTGATAAGAAAAACAGGGTCACCGCGCAAATCGGATAAATCCAGATTCTGCGAAGAATGAAGGAGAAACGAAGCCTCCTTGAAATGCTCGCCTGATCAATCCCTTTTGCAGCAAATCTTTTCTCTTTCGCCCGGAACGTTTGATCAATACTCAGTGATTTGAACAAGATCTTTTCCTCCTTTTCGACAAAAAATGGAACGAACGGTAAACTCACCGTTCTTGATCGGTCCGGTGGCAACGATTTCATCCAGATAACGCGAACCGTCCGATGACCGGGAAATATGGACAAGAATATCCACCCCCATGACAATCTGACGGATAACAGCTTCATAGGGTAATGAGGAACCTGCGAGCACCATCGTAGCTAAACGGGAAAGCATTTCCAGGCAGGAATTAGCATGTCCGGTACAAAGGGACCCGGGATGACCAGTATGAAGAGCATGCATCATTTCAGCTGCTTCACTTCCCCGCACCTCACCGACGATGATTCGATTCGGACGCATTCGTAGCGCTGTTCGAATCAGCTGCCCAATCGTGATTTCCCCTTGTCCATCGGGACCGGGCAGTCTGGCCTCCAGACGGACAAGGTTTTTCAGACCCTGAAGGGAGAGCTCTGCTGAATCCTCAATTGTTACTACACGTTCGTCAGAGGGGATAAAGGAAGACAACGTGTTGAGAAACGTCGTCTTGCCGGATCCTGTGCCGCCACACAGAAAAATGGTTTTCTGTGTTTTCACAGCTTCACATAAAAAATCAGCCGCTTCCCGGGTCAGAAAACCTTGTCTGATCATAGCTTCAATATCCGGCCGAACGCCCGTGAACTTTCGTATAGTCAGGATTGGGCCGTCCGGAGCAATCGGGGAGAGAACGGCATTCGCTCTGGATCCATCCGGCAATCGCAAATCAGCTAATGGTGAGGACTCGTTCAGCGGTCGATTAGCCCGCGAGAAAAAGTTGGTCATCATATCTTCGAGCGCTTTTGCGTCTTTAAAAATGAGCGGTGAGGGAAAGAGCCGTCCATTCTTCTCGAAAAAAATGTGAAAAGGTCCATTTACCATAATTTCTGTTATTTCCGGATCGTCCATCAGTGGCTGCAAGATATCAAGTCGCCGCATAGAGTTAAAAATGCGGATCGCAAGGCCTTTCTTATCGTGAAGCGGCATCTTTATGCTTCCGGTTTCCTTGCTGATAATTTCCGCGATGATTCGCCGAAAGGTATCATCATCAATTTCCTGCTGTGCCTGGAGCTTGCTTAAGATACTCTCTGACAAGACTTTTGTCAGAGAGTCATCCTGGATACACAGATCTGAATCCTCCGGCAACTCTTGATGGGATCCGTTTTGTTCGGCTGGAAACGCCTTCTTTTTACTGGTAGGGAAAATATTCATAACTTTGTCCTTTGCGGTTCTGAAACAAATTTCAGCATGGACGGAGGGAGTGAAGAGAAAAGCCTATGTATCTCCCATTCGGCCAAATTTCTGTCAGAGACAGCTTCATCCGGCATCAACACGTGAAGTTCTTCAGAATGCGGACACAGGGTCTTCAATGTATGAAATGGCAATCCTTCGATGACCGTTAAAACAGAAAAGTTATGATCTATCTGTTCTGAGAGCTTTCGTAAAAGCTTTATCAGGCGAAGCAGTGTCTCCGGGCGGCAATCCAAAATGTCGTCAGAACGATCCGGAAGACCGAAGCAATAAACTCCGTCAATACCAAGTTGAACGTATTGGAGTAATTCGTCCGGCGAAAGAACGGCACTCTCAAGCTTTAAGAGGACTTCAGAGATTCCCGTGAAGGAAAATGCGCCGCGCTCGCGAAACTCTGAACGCTTCCGGAATGGATTTCTCATGGATATACCGGGCATAAGATCCACGCGGATAATGCGATGACCGTTCTGTGTCATGTTACGAACACATCCTGATATGTAAGCCTCTCTCCGTATTGGATCCGTGAAGGATATCAGCATACGAGAGCACTTGCCAGAGCCGGCTGTACTGACGATAGGAGTATCATTATCAGAAGACGGTGTCGGTAAAGGTGGCCTATACGAATCTCTTCCTGGATTTATATTATGAAAGGAAGACCGGGAAAGATATGCCGAGAGTTCGACTGCATCTTTCTTCCTCGGGGGGAAACCCTCGGCGTTTAAAGGGATTATCTCTGTCGAATGATCTCGAATAAGTAATTTTAAACTTTCCTCACTCAATGCGTTCCGGTCATAAAATACTATATCTGCCGCGAGAGAGCCGGTGTCCTTCGTCAAACACTCTCCAGGAGAATATAGAAAGAAATGCAGATCAGGGAACGATTTGCTGAGTCTGTCTTGGATCGATTTTGATAATAACGGATCCGGATCTATGATGGCTACATGCTCGCTCATGAAGAATTCCTCCTTTCGTGATAAGGCTATCTTAGAAAAGAGAGACGAATAGAAATGCATGTCTTTTCGACAATAGGAGACAAAAGGTACAAAAAGGGGCAAGAACAACTCGTTTGTGTTTTTTGAAAAGCTAGGAGATCCTACTTGCCAACCTTTACATTTGCGTGATATGATAATTCGCAATTGAATAGTTTGATTCTTATCAAGAGTGACGGAGGGATCTGGCCCTTTGAAGTCCGGCAACCGCGGTCGTGCGGCGGTGCTAATTCCAGCAGGTGATTAACCTGAAAGATGAGGCGAAGTTTTTTACTATGCAGCCTTTCCTTTCGGGAGAGGCTTTTTTGATGCGTTGATGTATTGCAAAAAAATATGGAGGACTCGTATATGAGCTTAGGAAAAAGAGGGAAATGGCTGTTCACATCGGAATCCGTTACCGAGGGACATCCGGATAAGGTTTGTGATCAGATTTCTGATGCTGTTCTTGATGCCATTCTTGAGCAGGATCCAATGGCGCGGGTTGCGTGCGAAACGGCTTGCACAACAGGTATGGTTCTGGTCATGGGTGAAGTGACGACAAATGCTTATGTTGACATTCCTACGATCGTTCGCAATACGGTCAAGGGCATCGGCTATGATGGGACAGATTCCGGATTTGACTACAAGACATGCGCTGTGCTGGCAACTCTGGATGAACAATCTCCGGATATTGCCCAGGGTGTGAATAAGTCACTCGAAGCACGAAGCGGAGAAGATCAAGATCAATTGGATACGGGTGCGGGTGACCAGGGAATGATGTTTGGTTATGCCAACAATGAGACCGAAGAACTGATGCCGCTGCCGATTTCCCTGGCTCATAAGCTGACCAGACGATTGTCTGAAGTGCGCAAGAGCGGAGAGGTTCACTTTTTGCGCCCTGACGGCAAGAGCCAGGTAACTGTTGAATATGAGGATAATTCACCGAAACGAATTTCTGCCGTTGTAATTTCCACTCAGCATAGTCCGGAAGTATCTCAGGAAGAACTTTCCGAGGCCGTTATACAACATGTTATTAATCCAATACTTCCTTCACAATTAGTGGATAAGGAAACGAAGATTTTTATCAATCCGACTGGTCGCTTCGTCGTAGGCGGACCGCAGGGAGACAGCGGACTGACGGGACGCAAGATTATCGTTGATACATACGGTGGGCACGCCAGACATGGCGGAGGAGCGTTTTCCGGCAAGGATCCGACGAAGGTCGACCGCTCTGCGGCCTATGCGGCCCGGTATATCGCCAAGAATATTGTAGCGGCCGGCATTGCGGATGCATGTGAGATACAGTTTGCCTATGCGATCGGTGTGGCACATCCGGTTTCGGTCATGGTCGATACGTTTGAAACCGGCCGTATCTCAGATGAAAAGATTACAGAACTTGTTAAAACGCATTTCGATTTGCGTCCTGCGGCCATCATTCGTGATTTGAATCTTCGAAGACCAATCTACAGGGCAACCGCTGCCTATGGACATTTCGGACGTGTGGACGAGAGCTTCCCGTGGGAAAAGACAGATAAAGCTGAAGTTTTAAAGAGAGATGCCGGTTTGTAAGTATAATCAGTATCAGCGAGGTATACCTTGACGATCCGAAGAGAATCTCGATTTCAAGATCGATCAAGCGGCCAGGATCATAGTCGTGAGGAATCCGTCTTGGACCGTGATGTGTTGACAGCTGTTTCCATTGATTCTATTTGCGAATCCGTTGTGTTTTGCAATGAAGAAAATGGATACACGGTTGCTCAGTTTTCCACTGTCGATGAGACAGATAAGCAAGTCAGCCTCGATTCTTTCTCGGACAAATCTTTACTTCGTACCGACAGCAGCAGAAGACAAGTATTTACTGCTGTCGGTTATTTTCCGTACCTCGAAGAGGGCGAGCATGTCATACTAAAGGGAAACTGGACTGTTCATGCTTCCTTCGGGCGACAGCTTTCCGTTGTCGCCGTGCTTCCGGTGACCCTTCATACGACGGATGAGATCAGTGCATACCTGTCTTCCGGAATTATCGCGGGAATCGGACCGAAGACTGCAGCTTTGATTGTGGCTCAGTTCGGTGAAGATGCGCTCCGGGTCCTTCGCGATGAACCGGAGAAAGTGTCGGGAATCCGAGGCATTTCTCTGCCAAAGGCAAAGGAAATTTCTGCTCGTATGAAGGAAAAGGAAGATTTCCGCGAACTGTCACTCTTTTTGATTCCACTTCGCATTAGTAATCGGAAAATTCATGAAATCTATAAACGACTCGGCGCAGATGCACTGAATCGGATCCGGACAAATCCATATCTTCTCGCGGAGGAAATATCCGGGATTGGTTTTCATACCGCAGACCAGATCGCTGCAAGTATAGGCATACGGTCAGATTCAGATTTTCGATACGCCAGTGCGACGTTACACTGCCTGCGAAGATCTGAGAACGAAGGACATACATATGTGACGGCTGCATCACTCCATGAGATTGTCAACAAACTGCTGTTTTCCTCGTCGGAATCCTATGCAGATTCTGATGATACCATGGATATTCTGTCGGATCCGTCAGGCCGGATTGAAAAACAGGGAGGTGGGAAAGAGCCTTTTTTTCGAGGAATTGAGAGGCTTCTTTCTCAGAAACGTATCGTTCTATATTCTGTCGATGCAAATCAGGTTTTTCGATTTGTCGAATCCTACGAGATGAATGCAGAATCCAGAGTTGCTCTCCCTATAACACTTAAGGCTGAGATTTCTTCAGCTAAGAGAATGGCCGGCCGTTCATGCAAGGGCAATGTTTTTCCGGATGCCGAGCGTGTTAGAAGGCTGGTTGAGGAGGCCGCGAATCAATCCGATATCGAGCTGTCTGAAGAACAAAAGAATGCGGTCTTGCTTGCGGTGGATTCATATGTCTCAGTTATAACAGGCGGTCCCGGGACCGGGAAAACGACGATTATTCGTGTTTTAATTGAACTTTTTGGTTCGCTGGATCGAAAGACTGTACTTTGTGCGCCGACCGGACGGGCAGCAAAGAGGATGTCTGAGGCTTCCGGGCAACCGGCAGGTACGATTCATCGGCTTCTTGAATTTGATTCGACGGACCGGATGGAAGGGCTTGTTCTTTTTAAGAGAGGGGAAGAAAATCCGATCGATGCTGACACGATCATCGTCGATGAGACCAGCATGCTGGATATTCAGCTGTTTGACAGCCTTCTCAAAGCACTGCGTCCGGATGCACAAATCATATTTGTCGGAGATGAGAATCAATTGCCTTCAGTCGGTTCCGGCAATGTTCTCGCGGATATTATTTCTTCCGGAACGGTTCCGGTAGCTTTTCTGACACGAATATACCGGCAGGCAGCGTTCAGTGGAATTGTTCGAAATGCATATAGGATACTAAACGGTGACAGTATTCTTTATGATCAGAGTTTAGAGAGCGACTGTATGCTTGTGAATCGTGAAAATGCTGACGAAATTGCTGATGCTGCCGTGAGATTGTATTCGAAGGTCCTGCCTGAGGTGTATCACATTGATGTGATGCACGATGCTATCGTTTTGTCCCCTTCCAGGAAAGGGCCGGCCGGCGTTGCTGAACTGAATCAGAAACTACAGGATGCGGTGGGATTGTCAAAGGGAGACTCGATTGTTTCGAGAGGGTTTTCATTTCGATTGCAGGATAAAGTGATGCAGACAAGAAATAATTATGACCTGCCCTGCGTTCAATCTGACGGAACGACAGGCAAGGGTGTTTTCAACGGAGAGCAGGGAACCGTCATTGAGCTTGATACAAGAGATGATACTTTGACGATTATGATGGAGGACAGCCGCGTTTTCTTATATGACCGGGAAGCCATGGAGGACCTCGACCCCGCCTATGCCGTTACTGTGCACAAGAGTCAGGGTAGTGAGTATCCGGTCGTCGTTTTAGTTATTCCTCCCGGCTATTCTCTTCTGAACAACAGAAATCTTCTATACACGGCGGTTACCCGAGCAAAGAAGCGTTTGTTCCTGATTTCCTCAAAAGCTATTCTGGATCGCGCAATCAAGAATCGATATACGTCCGTTCGCAGGACTTCGCTGGACGTTTTTTTGCGAATTTTTGGCGCTGAGAGATCCGTATGATAAAGAACAAGGAACTCGCGGGGGCGCTGGATCGTTTTTCTAAACGTATCCTTTCTGCTGGCAGAGAGTGTGTTCAGTTTCTGTTTCCAGATATATGCATTTTCTGCGGGCAGATATTGACTCCCGAAAAGGATCAGATGGCGGGATTTTTCTCCCAACAGATGCATACCTGTCGGAGATGTCTTACCTGCCTGCCGCTTTGTTTCCCGCAGGACACAATTGCAGCGTGTCTTTCCAACAAGCAGTCCTCCGATCCGATTCCGGATTTTTCTGTTATTGTTCCCTTTCGGTATGAACAACCGGTATCAGCATCGATACGAATGCTGAAATTTCATAATGCCGACTATGCCGCGAATACGATTGCTGCCTTTATGGCTGCAGCGATATCCCTGCAGCCGTTCTGCTTTGACGCGGTTATTCCGGTACCTCTATCGGCTAAGAGATTGCACCGACGCGGTTACAATCAAGCTCTCTGTCTTGCCTCTCCGCTTGCAAGCAGGCTCAGCCTCCCGTGTCTTCCGAACTTTTTGGAGCGTCGCGTACATACAGCTCAGCAGAGCAGGTTCACTGATCCAACCCAACGAAAAGCAAATGTATCCGGGGCTTTCCATGTGGCTGACGATGCCGATGTTGAAGGCTTATCCATTCTTATCGTCGACGATGTTATGACCACCGGTGCAACGCTTCACGAAGCGGCTGTTGCCCTGTACCGCGCCGGTGCAGCATTTGTTATGGGTGTCGCGGCCGCATCGGGACGTTTTGCCAAGAGTGAAGGGGACTTCAAGAGATTCGTCAAAACATAAATGGATGATTCTTCGATTCGTGTTGAGTGGCGGATGCTAAATTGATATAATGTAGTTGCCTGGTATGTCCGAGACTCATGTTTTTGAACCTTCATGACAATAAAGGGAACCCAAAGTCGAAGTAGAGCGGATCATGCCTTATCGAATCCCTCGGGATTTGTCATAGGAAGATCCAAGACTACCGCAGGGTACCCACCTGGCGATCGCTAGGTGTCAAAAAGTGGGAATCGGCATCTCAGGTTTATTCTATAAGATAGAGGATACAACATACATGGGTTTTTTACATGACGCTCGGCAGATCGCTCGACGTGACCCGGCAGCCAGAGGCGTGCTTGGCGTCATTTTTCTTTATCCCGGGTTTCATGCGCTTGTATACCATCGCGTCAGTCATTTTTTTTACCGGCATAAGTTGTTTGCGATCGCTCGCTGGAATTCGCAGGTCGCCAGATTCTTGACCGGTATTGAGATACATCCCGGAGCGGTCATCGGTTCGGGGCTTTTTATTGATCACGGAATGGGTATCGTGATCGGTGAGACGGCAGTTGTCGGGGATAACTGCACGATTTATCATGGCGTTACGTTGGGAGGGACCGGCAAGGGCAAAGGGAAACGCCATCCAACCGTTGGAAATAATGTTCTGATCGGTGCGGGAGCGAAGCTTCTCGGGCCGTTTCATGTCGGGGACAATGCCATGATCGGATCAAACGCCGTCGTTCTTTCCGACGTTCCTCCAATGGCAACTGTTGTAGGAATTCCGGGGAAGGTCGTTCGAATTGAGGGCAAGCCGGTAAGCCATGCCGACACGCTGGATCATGCGTCGACAGCCGACCCTGTTGAACAGGAGCTTTGTAAACTGTTGCATCGGGTCGTTGCTTTAGAGAGAATGTCCGATGTCGTTCCGGAGGATAAGCACCGTTTGAAGAGGTGTGAGAGGGAGTTATCAGGGGATAAAACATGTACGCGCATTGAAAAAGACTGTCTTCAGCCGGGGGAACGATGTTGCGGCAAGGAAGATATGAACGAGTCATAAGCTAGCCAAAAAGTAACGTAGAATCCGATTTTTTTTGACCTGAATTCAATATACTCACATGCATGTCCGCACGATGCGGCCGTTATAGGAGGAGTCATGAGAATTTTTAATACAATGACACGCAGCAAAGAGGAATTTATTCCCTTATCTCCCGGGAAGGTCAAGATGTACGCTTGCGGTCCCACAGTTTATCATTACTTTCACCTTGGGAACGCAAGACCCTTCATAACATATGACACATTGCGCCGATACCTGGAGTACCGCGGATATGAGGTGGAATTCTGCCAGAACTTTACCGACATTGATGATCGAATGATCTCGATCGCTAATGAACAAGGCGTGAGCGTTAGAGAACATGCTGATCGTTTTATTGCCGAATACTATATTGATGCCGATAAGCTTCGCGTGTTACGACCGACATATCAGCCTCGGGCGACCGATACCATTGATGAGATGGTCAACATGATTGATACGCTCGTTCAAAAGGGCTTTGCATACGAGATGGATGATGGGGTGTACTTCGACGTCTCGAGATTTGATTCCTACGGTGCGCTGTCGCGTTACAATCTGGATGAATTGAAGGAAAATGCCGGCGAGCGAGTGCTTCAGGGCGACGATAAGAAGAGTGCGGCTGACTTCGTTCTGTGGAAGAAACAAAAACCGGGAGAGCCGGCATGGCCTTCGCCCTGGGGAGACGGAAGACCCGGATGGCACATTGAATGTTCAGCTATGATCAAGAAATATTTAGGAGAGACGATCGACATCCACGGCGGCGGCCAGGATCTGATTTTTCCACATCATGAGAACGAGATCGCTCAGAGTGAGGCCGCAAACGGAGTTCCGTTCGTTCGTTACTGGATGCATAATGCGTTTGTGAACGTAGACAACGAGAAAATGAGTAAATCGACGGGCAATTTTTTCATGATCCGTGACATAGTCAAGGAATTTGATTATGATGTCATTCGCTTTTTTATCCTGACCGGTCACTATCGGATGCCGATCAACTTTTCAGCAGACCTTCTTCAGTCGGCAGAGAGTGGATTAGACCGTATCGCGAATGCTGTGGCTAACCTTCAATTTGTCGCTTCTGATCCTGACCGGAAAGTCAGAGAGGATGCTTCTGCCGTCAAGACGATTAAGGAATCTGTTGAAAAGGCTAAAGAGGATTTCCTGGCTGCAATGGATGACGATTTGAACACAGCTGATGCAATCACGGCCATTTTTGAGTTGGTTCGAGCAGCTAACTCCGCTGCTTCGTCGGATACTGTTCCCTCAAAGAATCTTGTCGAGGCATGCGACCGAATTCTTGAACTCTCTAACGTTCTGGGGATTGCCGCAGACCGTGATCTTGAAAAAGCAGAACAGATCCCTACTCAGGTTACCGAGCTTGTGGAAGCCAGAATTGCCGCGAAGAATAGCAAGGACTTCGCTCTTTCTGACCAGCTGCGTGAACAAATCAACCAGCTGGGTTATCTCATTAAAGATACGCCACAGGGACCTCAGGTAACCAAGTTATGATCGTACCGCTGCTAGACGGTGATATTCGTGAGGTTTCCCCGTCCGTTTTTGCCTATATTGGCGATGCGGTTTTTGAATTATATGTCAGACAATATGCCGCTGCTCGAAGGTCATCCAAATCCGGAGCACTGCATAAGCTGGTTGTCAGACGCGTACGCGCACAGGCACAAGCAGAGGCGGTTCGCGTATTACTTCCCGAATTGTCCGACGAAGAAGCGGATATTTTTCGACGCGGGAAAAACAGCAACCCGGGAAGTCTTGCAAAAAACGCGAGTCCGGCCGATTATAAATATGCTACAGGTCTTGAAGCGGTGATCGGCTATTTGCATCTGACGGATCAAAAACAGCGATTAGATGAGATTCTGAACAGGATCATGGATATTCAGACATCTTTAGAAAAGGGAGAAGATCATGAGCATTGACCCCAAAAAGAAGAAGTATTTTAAGACGGATAGTAAAGCGCCTTCCCAAGATCCGGCTACGGACGTCGAACTTACATATTCTGATGATCGTTTGGAAGGGCGAAACCCGGTCATGGAGGCTTTGCGTGCCGGGAGAACCTTTAATAAGATCTGGGTTGCTCAGAAGGAAGCCGGTCGTAATGACCCGGCCTTGTCCCGAATCCTGTCGCTTGCCAGAGAAAAAGGAATTATTATTCACGAAGTTCCGCGTATTTCCCTCGATCAAATGTCGGAAACGCATAGTCATCAAGGAATCATAGCGCAGACAGCCAGTCATGAATATGCTTCTCTGGAGGATATTCTGGCTGCGGCTGAGGGCAAGGGCAGATCTCCTTTTTTGCTCATGCTCGACGCGTTGAAGGACGCTTATAATCTGGGAGCGATATTGCGTATAGCCGATGCGGCAGGGGTCGACGGCGTCATTATTCCAAAGCATCGTTCTATCGGCTTGGATTCGATGGTTGCAAAGGCTTCGGCCGGAGCGATCGAACACGTACCCGTAGCGCGGGTGACAAATCTGTCGCAAACGATCACCTCACTCAAAGAAGACGGTTTTTGGGTCGCCGGAACGGACGCAGAGGGATCAATTTCTTACGAAAAAGCGGATTATTCCGGCCCACTGCTGATTGTTATCGGAAGCGAAGGAGAGGGGATGTCCAAGAATATCGCGAACAAATGTGACTTCCTTCTTTCCATTCCCATGTCGGGTAGTGTTAATAGCTTGAACGCCGCCGTTGCGGCAGGTATTGTTATTTTTGAAGCAGCGAAGCAGAGAAAGAAATAGTACAGATGAGGAATAATGGAGTGATCAGAAAAGCAGCCGGTTGGCTAAGGAAAACCCGAAGAACGATGCTTCTTCCGATACTGGCACTCGGAGTGTCCGTACTGTTGTCTTCCTGCAGTCTGATTAATCCCTCGCGTCCTGATACACTTGAATCACGACTTCAGGCGATGCAGGATGCTGCTCAGAACCCGGTCGATAAACATTCTTTGGTTCAGGACCTCATCACGTGTATAACGGATAATCGGAAAACATCTTCTGTATATGATAGTATTCCCGCGGTGCAGAGGAAAAATATCAGTGCGGCTGACTTCGAAGCATATATTCGAGTTTTATCGCGCATGTTGACGGAACGCGGACAGATCACTTCCTATCGCTTTCTTGGCGATGAGGAGCGAAATACTCTGCTGGAAGGGATTGCTGAATCGACCGGCCCGTATCAAGATCTTCTGAAAGATACACTCCCGGTCGAGCTTCTTTTTGATAATGAAGAATCCATCCATCAATCTGTATATGTCTATATTCATGAGAGTAGCAACGGGATGGCTTATTTAAGCGACAAGTGGATTAACGACAGCATGGAGATTTTTAATCTGGCATCCTTATACTTCAGTGCGTTGGAGGGGAAAAACCAGGTCGTTGTATCAACTTTGATTGAAGCCGGAACATCAGAGAAGGATTTTAGCTTGTCTTCTCAGGTCCTGGATAGAAAAGCGGAAAAGCTGATGACTTACTATCATGTAAACGTAAAGACGCAGTTCGTCGATTATCGTCTTGAAAGCTTTGACATTACCAAGGCAGTTTTTTTGCAGAAGGAAGTTTTAGACGATAATTCATTGTCCTATCGCTCGCAAAGGGTTCTTTTTCAGAGGAATTCATCTCTCGTGATTGGAATTCATGATAATGTCAGAGATAATCTGGATACCCGACATTTCTACTTGTGTTTAAACGGCGAACGAACCATTCGTATCGGCGACCGAGCGGACTCCAAACAATTTACCGAACTGTTTGGAGAACCTCTGTATATCGGTCAGTCATTCTCTAAGGGAAAATACCAGCAGATTGAAGATCAAGGTCGTTCTGACAGGCTTTTCGTTATTTCCTATAACGGAATGTCCGTAACCATATTTGGAAATATCTATGACGATGGATCATGGGATGGCAGAATCATTCGAATCCGCCTTCGCAGAGATCAACAGGAATTTTCGATCGGAACCGATATCCGTACTCTGGATATAAGAGACGATATCCTGATGCTGTACCCCTTTGCGGACGAACTGGATTATCTATTGACAACTGAGATTGATGATAATCAGTATGAGCTTCGGTTTGTCTTTTCCGAGGAGGATATGAACCAGGTCACGGGAGTAATTCTCGAGCTTAATCCGGAAAAATCTTGAGAATCACTCATATAACCGACTCCGGATCTGTTGAATATCCGGGTTTCCGAGTCCGATATGAAGGAAATACTTCTCAATATTTCCATCATAAAAATCATCCAAAAACTGAAGAACTATTTCCATATTCTTTCTGTCTGATCGCAAAATATGCTGCATATGAGCAGGCAAAGCCTCCATTTTCGCATCTACGATGGGTCTGATCAATTCATATGTTATGGCATAATTATGCAGGATCTCTTTGCGGCTGACACCGGCTAACAGTAGCAGAAGCGCCGATATGATACCTGTTCGGTCCTTCCCATGCGTACAATGGAACAGAATTGCACCTTGCGGCGCGTTGATTACAGTTTGAAAAAAGGAGAATAAGCAATCTGACCTGTTTTGCAGAACAAATACATAGAGAGCCCCTAGGCTCTGTGAAACGGCTATCTGAACAGCTTCACTGTCCACATTATCAGCATCTGAACCGAACAACGGAATATGATGATAGCTTACCTGAGGATGCAGGGGAAAGGGCGTTGGGCGTCGGTCTATCTCTGATGTATCGCGCAAGTCGATAACCGTTGAGACAGGGTAATTGATTAATTCTGATAAATCATTCTCACTTAGCAGAGCAGGTTCATCAGATCGTACAAATCTGCGGTACGCAGTTCTGGCACCATTTGAAGTAAGAAATCCGCCGAGATCTCTAGCGTTCAACAAGGAAGGCAACATCAATCGATTATTATCGGGGTCCAACGTCATACTCAATCTCCGAACGTAAAGGATTAGTCCAGCAATCAGAAAACTCTTGTGTCTGTTCTACTCTATGTAATCAATAGTATATCGCTTTATTTCTCTATACTCTATTATCTCAACGGATTTTGTTATAAAATATGTTTACAAGTATTTTTTACGTTCGTTGCATATTATGGTTTTCGATAAGGGGGATATTTTTATGTATTGTTCGAAATGTAATGCTGAGCTTCTTGACGGAGCAAAGTTCTGCGCAGTTTGTGGAACGAAGGTTCAGGAAGCTCCGGTTGTTGTAGAAGCTGCTTCAGCATCCGCAGCATCCGTTATTCCGCAAGTCATACCGGTATCTGTAGATCCAGGTATAGGCTTACTATCCGAGCCCGTCACACAGACTGTATACGATGTTGAGAATGAAACCGAAGAACTGGTAAATAAACCGGTTGCCGAGCAGGCGATACCTGTCTCATCGGCGCCCTTCGCGGAGAAGCCCGTTTCAGGGCCGGTCAAGAAGGAGAAGAAACCGATGAAGCTAGTATTGATCGCATTGGCTATCGTTGCTGTCATAGCAATCGTAGCTGTGGTCGTTGTAATGGCTATGTCCGGTGTGTTCTCCCCGAAGAAGCCTTCTCCTAAGCCCTATCTTCTGGTTAGGGGAGAAGAGGAGTCGCTTATCTATTATGGATCTGAAGATCCCACGGAGATTAAGGGAGAGGTGGCAAACTATAGATATTCGAGCGACGGAAAGATCATGGCAATGACGATCGATGTTGATGACGAGAATCTGGGAGATCTGATTCTGTGTACCGGCAAGGATACGATCGAAGTGGCTGATGAGGTTTATGGATTTACGCTTTCTGACAATGGGCAGAAGCTCGCTTACTACACAGACTACGATGATAAGAAACAGACAGCAAAGCTGAATGTCTTTGATCTTTCTTCTCGCAAGAGCACTGAGATTGCTGAAGATATCCTCGCAGAGGCGGGCGTTGTCTTCTCACCTGATGGCAAGACCATAGGTTATATCGGCGATTTGAAGATGAAAGATGACAAACTGGATTCCTTTATGGGATTTGTATCTAAGAATGGCGAGAAATCGGTTGAAATCGGGAAGAACAGGTTGATTATGGCCGTAGCAGATAATGCTGCATATGTTTATTCTGCTGAAGTTAATCGTGATGCGACGGATGGAGAAGGAGTTCTTTACGTCAAGAAGGGTGAGAAAGAGGAAAAGCTTGGCAAGGCAAATATGAGCGCCCCAATCTATTTTAATCAGAATTGTTCAGAGATCCTCTTCACAAGAAGCGGATCCACATACATTTCTGTGGACGGCGCGGATAAAGAGAAGATTGCCGGTGATGTATTGGACTCAATCGTATTTCCTCAGAATACGAGTATCAGCTATAGTTTCTTTGAAGCGTATGCTATCGTAGCTTCTGTTCCGACGCTGAAGGATCAAATCATTCTGCTTGACGAAGACGGAGATGTATCGGTCAGTTATTTAAACAGCAAGCTTGAGGTCGAGGAAATAGACAGCCTGGAGGGTGATTCGTATTTACATGATGTATCGGTATCGGCTGACGGAAAGTCTCTTGTCTTTATTGATGATTCCGGTGCTGCACAAATCTATAGGAACTTTAGAAACCTGAACGAGAAGCCCGTTGAGATGGATCCGGGCAAAGATTTGATTTCCATACTTCCATCGAAGGACTTTTCAAAGTTCTATCTTTTGGACGAAGACAACACGCTTTACCTTCAAACGAGTGGTGGAGAACCGATTGATGTCTTTGAAGATGTTGATGAGAACTCTATGACATTTTCACCTGACGAGGGACGGTTGTACTTCACGGCGGATTCGAAGACAGATGATAAATCGTATCTTTCGAGCGCCAATTTCTATGCGGTTGACAGCAAGGCCGGAGCGAAACCGGAAGAGATCGCAGACGAAGTCACCTATTTTAGAGTTTCAGAATATGGAGTTCTTTATTATGTGTATGATAAGACTGACGATAGTGTGAATTATTTTGATGCGTATTTTTCCAGAGACGGAGAGAAGTTCAAGAGCGTTATGGATGAAGCTCTTTGATTTGTGAACAGAAACGGATTGAGGGCCATCGCTTCTGAAGCGATGGCCCTTTTTTAGAACAGACGGCTTATGTGTTTATGGGTACAACATCCTGTTCTGTTCCGGTGCTGATAACGATAATTTCTTTCGAAAAATGGATTGACAACGCGACGGAGCTAGTCTAGAATATAACCTGCTGCTGAATTAACAGCGCCATGCGCCCGTAGCTCAACTGGATAGAGCGTCTGACTACGGATCAGAAGGTTGTGGATTCGACCTCTGCCGGGCGCGCCA
>CAZOFY010000011.1:0-53733 GCA_964579245.1 uncultured Mageeibacillus sp. | reverse complement strand
GGCCGGTTTGGGATTGCTAGCGGTAACTCCTTCTTGCGTGATACAACACAGCAGCTACGGCCGGTTTAACTTGTTCCTTTAAGAGACGTACTACTTGCTGGACCATATAAGGGTCTTCGGGCTGTTTTGGGTCCATAGGCAGATATCACTCATTGTATATTTCATGGTGACATCACATAGTTATACTAAAAGCAGAAAACAGAATTCTCGCATGTTAATTATTGACAAGAAAGGACTTGTTACTACGTTATATCACAGTATTATACATGCTGAATGACTGAGTCTCAAGGATTTTGATGGTATTCATTGACAATATATATCATCTCGCAAGCTCTGACACCTACTAATTCGACATTTTTTGCTTGTTTAGTATGTAATCATTGACGAATAACCTCGATGTTGCTCATTGATGCACATACCGAAAACCGTTTTTCTGCGATTTAGTAGGTAATCATCGACAAAGGAAGAATTCAGAACTTTTTGCTGAACTACGGCAAAACCCCTTAGAAAACACAACAACGCCCAAAGTGATTCTTCTTCGTATGAATTGGTCCATCCAAGTTGAAGGAGCTTTTGGTGTCATAAAAGAAGACAGTGGATTCAGAAGATTTATGATGCAGGGAAAGAAAAACGTCACGAACCGAATTCCTGCTGATGAGCATGGGTTACAACATAACAAACTCCATGAAAAATAGAGGGAAACCGATCTTACCAGCAGCTTCGCGGGAAGGAAATCGCCTGATTCCTGGTTGAAACAGCGACGCAAAAGCGTATCACTGAATTTCCTGCGCCCAAAACACAAAGAATCGACAATAAGTGAATAAGAAACACCTCTTGCGACCCTTTTGAAGGGTCACTGGAGGTGGTTTCTTTCAAAACACATGAAAAAAGGCCCTTGCTCCAGTGATTTTTCAATCGCTTTTGCAACAGCCCCTTTTAATAACAATGAACAGAGGATTATAGAAGCACTTAATAAATGTGATGCAATCAGGTTTGTGGGGCAACAGCCAGTTCATCTTCTGTCCGGCGCGCTTCTATTGATTTCTTAATGATCATATCCTTGACCTTCATCAGTCGAGTAATAGAACCACGCTCATTCTCAGATAGCTTCATCGTGATATACCGGATTGTCTCCTCATAGCGAGGAATCATAAAATGTTCGAGCGCGTTGACACGCCGGCGCGTTTTTTCGATTTCGGATGACATCAACTGACAAGCTTTCTCAAGCTCGGCAAGGCGGATCATATCGGGCAATAGACCGGCAAGAGAAGAAATAGCTTCGTCCAGATCACTCGATGTAAAAGCAAACCCATATGAGAACATATCAGACTCATTGTCCGTCCGCGTCTGTTTCTCAAAGACAGGAACGCGAACACCCATAACATTTCTCTCGGAGACAGACATGTTGATCTCTTGCTTGTGATGCATCATAGCGACGCTTAAAGCTTCATTCTGCATGAGCGAGCGAGCCACGGACATATGTTGATTTGCAGAGACGAAGCGCTTTTCGACACTTCTTCTCAGTTGTTTTGTCTCCCGGACGGTATCAAGAAACTGACGCATTAACTCGTCGCGTTTATCCTTTAGGAGCTTATGCCCTCTGCGTGCCGTTACAAGACGCTTCTTGAGGCGCGTGAGCTCCATACGTGTCGGATTGACGGGAAGGATGGCCATATCGCTTTACACCTCGTAAAACTCTTCAAGAATTTCTTCTCTGATACGTTTCAGCTCGCTTTTTGGCAGAATGCGCAGCAGCCTCCAGCCGATATCGAGTGTTTCCTCGATCGAACGATCAGTCGAGAACCCCTGTGATACATATTCCTTTTCAAAAGCGTCGGCAAACTTCGCATAGAGCTTATCGATGTCTGTCAATGCTGATTCACCCAGGATAACCATAAGCTCCTTGGCGTCCTTACCTCGAGCATATGCCGAAAACAGCTGATTCATCGTGTCTGAATGGTCTGCTCTGGTCTTTCCTTCACCGATACCCTTATCCTTTAAACGTGAAAGAGAAGGGAGGACATCAATCGGCGGCAGTATGTTCTTGCGATATAATTCGCGGCTCAGAATAATCTGTCCTTCCGTTATATAGCCGGTCAGATCAGGGATCGGGTGAGTCTTGTCGTCTTCCGGCATGGAAAGGATAGGAATCAGCGTAATACTACCGCTTTTGCCCTTCTGACGTCCTGCTCTTTCATACAGAGAAGCGAGATCGGTATACATATATCCGGGATATCCGCGTCGACCGGGAACTTCTTTCCTGGCTGCGGAGACTTCTCGTAAAGCGTCCGCATAATTTGTAATATCCGTCATAATGACAAGAACGTGCATCCCCTGATTGAAGGCAAGATACTCGGCGGCGGTCAAAGCCATTCGCGGGGTTGCTATGCGCTCAACAGCCGGATCGTTCGCAAGGTTAACAAACAGTACGGTACGATCGATGGCACCCGTTTCTTTAAAGCTCTCGATAAAATAATTAGCCTCTTCAAATGTAATACCGATAGCGGCAAAAACGACAGCAAACGGTTCGCTTGTTCCGGAGACCTTAGCCTGTCGGGCAATTTGCGCGGCGAGCTGAGCATGCGGAAGTCCACTTCCCGAAAATATAGGAAGCTTCTGGCCGCGTACCAGCGTGTTCAATCCGTCAATAGCAGAAACACCCGTCTGAATAAACTCCTGGGGAAAACTGCGGGCAACAGGATTCATCGGCAGACCATTGATATCAAGACGTGCATCCGGAATCAGTTCCGGTCCGTCATCGATCGGATGGCCAAGACCGTCAAAAGTACGGCCCAACATATCCGGCGAGACGGCGAGCTCCATCTGTCGACCTAAAAAACGAACTTTACTGTCTGAAAGATTGATTCCTGCGCCACTTTCAAAAAGTTGAACCAAAGCATTCGATCCATTGATCTCCAAAACCCGGCAACGCCTCGTTTCACCGCTTTTCAGCTCGATTTCTGCGATTTCGTTATAACTTACATCCGTGACCTCGCGAACCAGCATCAAGGGTCCTGCGACTTCCTCTATAGTACGATACTCCTTGGGCATCAGATGGCCTCCTTTTTCAAAGCCTGGGCGATTTCGTGTGTTAAGCGGGCTTCGATTTCATTAAACTCCGTGTCGATATCGGCTTCAGGAACATATTTGAAACGGCCGATCTTTTCACGGACCTCAAGTGATACGACAGCATCAATACTGGCACCTTCTATAAGCGCCGCTGAGGATTTATCATAATACTGCAAAATGAGCTTCATCATCAGATCCTGCTTGTGCAAGGTTGAATGTGTATCCACCTCGTGGAAAGCCACCTGATGCAGGAAGTCCTCACGGATCGAGCGAGCAGCCTCCATTTTCAGACGATCTGATGAAGAGAGAGCATCAATACCGACTAACCTGACAATCTCCTCAAGCTCAGCTTCTTCCTGCAAAATCTGCAAAAACTTCGCTCTGTTCCCGTTCCAGTCAGATGAGACATTTTCCGTATACCAGTCTTGCAGGGAATCGACATAGAGAGAATAGCTCGTGAGCCAGTTGATGGCGGGAAAGTGACGCTTATAAGCAAGCTGCGCATCTAACCCCCAGAACACCTTTACGATACGAAGAGTTGCTTGTGAAACGGGTTCGGAGATATCGCCGCCGGGAGGGGATACAGCTCCGATCGCGGATAAGGTGCCCTTGCGTCCGTCGCTTCCAAGAGAGATGACTCTGCCGGCACGTTCGTAAAACTGGGCCAGGCGGCTGCCGAGGTAAGCAGGATAGCCTTCTTCACCCGGCATCTCTTCAAGGCGTCCGGACATCTCGCGCAATGCCTCAGCCCAGCGAGATGTAGAGTCGGCCATGACAGCAACTGAATATCCCATATCCCGAAAATATTCTGCGATAGTGATACCTGTATAAATTGATGCCTCTCGGGCGGCAACCGGCATGTCGGACGTATTAGCGATCAACACGGTACGATTCATCAGAGACTGGCCTGTGTACGGATCAATCAATTCGGGAAATTCATTTAGAACATCAGTCATCTCGTTACCGCGTTCACCACAACCGATATAAACAATAATATCAGCCTGCGCCCACTTTGCCAGCTGGTGTTGTGTAACGGTCTTTCCGCTGCCGAACGGGCCTGGAATCGCGGCTACACCGCCCTTGGCTATTGGGAAGAGACAGTCAACGACACGCTGTCCTGTTATCAAAGGCATTTCCGGTGCCAGCTTTTTTGCGTAGGGACGACCAACACGAACCGGCCATTTTTGCAGCATTTTTAATTTCTCTTCGCCGTTACTTGTTGACAGAACGGCAACCGTATCGTCGATCGTGAAGTCTCCTTCCCGAATCGAAATCAATTTACCATTTACACCCGGCGGAACAAGGATCTTATGAGAGACAACGGGTGTCTCCTGAACGGTACCCAGTACATCTCCGGCAACGAGGGTGGTTCCCTCAGATGCAACAGGTGTGAAATGCCATACGGCCGAACGACTCAGGGAAGCAACTTCAACACCTCGTGAGAGATTATTACCAATCTTCTCCATAATGCCGGTCAACGGCCTTTGAATTCCGTCAAAAATTCCTCCGATCAATCCGGGCCCTAGCTCAACGGACAGAGGAATACCGATAGATTCCACTGGCTCACCGGTCTTTAATCCGGAGGTCTCCTCATAGACCTGAATAGAGGCGCGGTCGCCGTGCATTTCAATGATCTCGCCGATGAGTCGTTGATGGCTGACACGTACCACATCATAGAGGTTGGCATCACGCATGCCCTCCGCAACGACAAGCGGACCGGATACTTTTAAAATTGATCCCGTACTGCTCATGTATTTCTCCTTTATGTATCTGCCAGAATATCGGAACCGACTGCTTTTTCAACAGACTCTCCGATGGCTTTCATACCCATACCCATATTCCCCGTGATTCCGGGAAGCGGCACAATAACGGGGAATTGTCGCTCACTCAACTTTTTGATTTCATCGGAGAGCTGCGACGCCAAGTGTTCGGTGATAAAAATTATAGCGTACTTATTCTCTATCAACCTGTGCAAGACAAGAAGAGGACTATCCATCGCATCTTGAGCGAACACATCGATTCCCAGCGTGGAAAATCCGGTTATACTGTCCCGGTCACCCATAATAGCTATCTTATTCATGCATCCTCCTCAAACGGTCTGCGACATTTTCGAAGGGGATATTATTCTCCGCTGCAGTCAGAAGAATTCGAATATTCTTGATCTCGGCTTCCTTAGTCAAATAATATGCGATCAGCGGTTCCGGACCGAAATACATGAACTTTACCGGATCAGTCATCTGCATGGCACGATCGTCACACCATTTCTCAAAGGCGGCAGGAGAGTTTGCCAGAATCTCAATGCCTGGTGCGTATTCCGTTTGCGACAGCATCTTTATTAATGCTTCATCGCCTTCTGTCGCTGCTTCTATCAGGGCATCGCGATCAAGCGAATCGCATGAAGATATGGCCCGTTCCAGGAAATCCTTACTCTTGTGCATTCTCGAAGCGCGATACGCGGTCTTAATATTTGCCGCTGCACAAAATAATTCCTGAACCCGGATCATCATATCATTCTTTGTTTTTCTGGCGGAAAGAAGAATCGCATCCAAAGCCGCACGATCAATCATGATATCGGCTAACTGACCGTCTCCTGTTCGAACCAGAAGATCATAGGCTGCTTCTCCGGCAGCGGAAAACGAGGCAGGAAGTATATCAAATGTGCGCTTCTTGACTGCCTCTGTAATCAGGTCCGATGGAATGGTAGAGGGAGTGAGATAGTATTTGTCGATCTCGGTACCGCTCAAGCTGCTTTTGATAGCAGCCTTTAAATTGTGGAAATCCTTGCGAAGGATCAGAGGTTGAAGAATCGTTATATCCGGAGCTATCTCAGCCAGGAAATTCCACACGGAGAGTAGCTCTTCGCGCAGGATACTCGCGATCTCTGCATGCTCTTTCGGAACCGGCCAGCCCCGTGTACCGAGAAAGGACACGATAGCATCTACAGATGATAATCTCATCATCTGCTCAAGGTCAGAGGCTGTTAGAAACGAAGCCTCTTTAATGCGTACACTGGTCACTGAATAGGCGTAGTTCATCCCCTGCATAAATCAGTTAGCTCCTTGCGATTCTTCACTGAAAAGAATCCGGTTGATCCTATCGCGCAGCTCATCCCGACGCTCATAAAGCATACCCTCAGCTGAATAGTCATACTCGATCTCTCCGCATACCACGACACATCCGAACGTGAAGGGTCCGGGATCTGATTGAATCGAGACAGGGAAGCGCATCTGCTGAGAAAGTTCTTCAGTAAAATCCTTAGGTATACGATTCAAATCTTTCTCGGATAGGATCAGAGTTGCCGGCTGATCGATCGGGCAAGCGAGAACCTTTGACTTGATGCTTTCAAATGCTACGTGTGCAGGTGTGTCCGCAAGACTTGCTAATGCCTCAGTCAAGACATGGTCAATCAGCTGGTTCTTTTTCTCGAGTAAGAGGGCACGACTTTCGTTCTTAGCGGAAGACTGTCCCCGCAGTTCAATTCGCTTGATCTGTTCGGCAGTTGCATTCAGACGGATTTCTCTGCGATTCTCAGAAATCTGCCTGCGATCCGCTCGAATCTGCTGAGCACGCTCATTTGCCGAAGCTATCCTCGCATCGGCTGATGTTTGCGCATCATTTATTATCTTGGCAATAATGGCCTCGAGACCTGTCATTCGTATGCTCTCCTCATTAATTGCTGGTTTCTTGTGCTTGAGTCAATCACAACGCCAGCTTCTCTACGTTGATGACCATAAGAAATGAAGAAATGAAAGAGATCAACGCATAGAATTCAACCAGAGTGGCTGAAATAACGGCTTTTGAGGACTCTGCCGGCTTTTTGATTACAATATTGATACCGGTAATACATACTTTACCCTGATAAATAGCAGAGAATAAACCGCCTAATGCAATTGGGAGACACGCAATCAGATATGCTATACCTTCAGTAATACTTACATCCGGAGATCCCCCTAGGATGCCAATATTCAGCAGAACCATAACAGTTACAACAAGGCCGTACAGACCCTGAGTTCCGGGCAGCAGCTGCAGAATCAAAAGCTTTGAAAACTTACTAGGGTCATCAATGATGACAGCAGATGCGGCCTCGCTGACCTTGCCAACACCATACGCTGATCCGATCGAGGCGATCAATACGGCCATAACCGCACCGATGAGAGCTAGATACATTCCTTCATTTACCATTTACTTATCCTCCTTGATTTTGTAGTGCCTGGTTTGCATAGAAAGGGGTACGAATGAGCGTCCGCCTCCTTCGTAGAACTTACTGAAGAATTCTACAAATTGAAGACGATTCCCATGAACATACGCGCCGAGCGCGTTGATTCCAATATTAATCGCATGTCCGAACAGAAAGACGACGATGAATAGAATGACGCCCAAAAAGCTCTTTCCGCCAATAGAACCAATCGTGTTGACGACAGTTCCGATGATACCGGTAACAAGTCCCAGGGCCATCAAACGAGTATAGGACAAAAGGTCGCTGAAATAGCCGGTGATGCTATAAAGGCTTGCTAAACCGCCGAAGATTCGGGCGAAAATATTCTTTGATGAACGTCCTTGTGTTGCAATCAGACAGAGAGCTCCCGCTATTGCGACCCACGGTCCTACGGTGCCAAGAATCTGGAGGGCAGGGTTGACCATCGGCAAGAGAAGTAAGACAATGCCGAGAAAAAGGACCCACCATGAACAGACATCCATCAGGGCGTCGGCACGGTGACCGTTTTTCCATAAGGCGTAAAACTTCACTCCCATTCCTGCAAGAATATGGATGAATCCAAGAACCATGCTTAGGATCAATAGTTGCAGCGGATTCTGGACTGGATCGAACCATAAGGGATTGAGAGAAAAGACTTGACCAAAGAATGTTCCGGAAATGACGTAAGCGGCATTGCCGAACCAGCTTCCGAACAAAGCCCCCCAGAGAATCGTTGAGAAGCCGCAATACAGGAACTTCAGCATGTTCTGACGTACATTACCTTCCGGTTTTTTATAACGGAGTATCAACAAAATGGCTATAACCATCAGGACTCCATACCCGGCATCGGAAAGCATCATGCCGAAGAAAAGATAATAAAAGAAGGCCATGGCCGGATTCGGATCTACATCATTCGGAGATGGCATGCTGTAGGATGTCGTTACATCTTCAACAGGAGAGACAAAGGCATTGTTCTGGAAAAGAACCGGAACCTCCTCATCCTCCCCCGGATCGCGGATTTCAACATGTGCCGTAACGCTTTTCTCAAGCACAGTCTGTATTCGTTGCGCGTGCTTCTCCGGGCAGAACCCTTCAATTGCGACTGTTTTTTTTGAGAACAGAACATGGTCAAGCACATGATAGCGTTCGATTTTCATGGTCAAATAATCGATAAGAAACAGAATCTCGGATCTTCTTGAAGCATAGGCCGCGATCTTCTGGGTTGAACTGTTGATATCGTCCTGAGCCTTCCCGATCCTCTCGCGGTATCTTCCAATCCGAAGAGCGGGCGGATGTGTCGTCGGATCGGCCGGTTGAACAAATCCCAGAGAACGAAGTGCCGCACGCAAAAGCGATTCGTCATTCCTGTGACAAAAGACAACAATACAAGTCATATCCTTTGACATTGAAACGATCTCACTATGTAAACGAGCAGAAAAATCCTTCTCGCCGCCAAGAGAATTCGGATCTTGATCGTCTATATTTGATGCGATAAATGCCGTAATAGCAGTCTCAAGAGATTCCTCAGTATACTCACCGGGTAAAGAGCCGATAAAAGCAGCTGTCTGTATTGTTCCGGTATACTCCATGGGAATATCGAGATTTTCCCATGGCAAGTATCTCTCTAGTAATTGCCTCGTGGGGGTCAGAAGTTCACGGTCAGACTCAATCTGCTTTTGAAGCTTCTCTATGTCGGCAACCATTTTGTATGTTTGCTCATTCTTTTTGATATGATTGGCAAAAGCTTCCTCAGATAATTCCTTCCTTCCGGAGAATCCGTCGAGCATCGAGGTCCGGATCTGAGCGGTATTATCCAATGCCTTTAACGCATCGTACGCAGATTTCAAATGGTTCTCATAAATGGATAGACTGGATACACCTCCGACGTGTTCAAACACCTCCGTAGCATATCCTTCTTCGGCAATTTGAACCACACCTTCCCGTTGTAAAAGGCGAATGATTTCTTTTGTGTCCTTTTGCATAGCGATTACTTCTAATCGCTTCATCTTTAATATTGCCATCTTTATTCTTTCCCGACCAAAATTCTTCTGACATACTCGACCGCAACGGGGATCTTCTCCGCAACACTGTCCTGCAACTGCAAAAGCTCACTTTGACAGGCCAATCGCTGGGCATCCTCGAAATCCTGGCGCCTTGTCTCTGCGTCCTGAATCGATTTCCTATGATCTGCCTCCGTTGCCTTTGCCATCTCGTCACCTTCGAGCTGAGAAAGCCGTTCGGCATCTGTTATGATTACATTTGCCTTTTCTTCGGCATCTGCTTCAATCAAGGTAGCCTGCTTCTCGGCTTCGGCAATCTTCATCATACTGTCGGATGCCATACAAACCTCCTGCGTTTATGTTTAAAAAAAGTATATCACACAGATCCACCATCAAGGTATCCTTGCCGTATCTCTTCGTATACTGTTCCCAAAAAAGTATACCATTTTTTCAAGTTTCTTGCGAAAATCCGCAAAACATTATCCTCTGGAACGATTGGAAGAAGACCATCTTGTTCCGGCGGGAGGAAGGCCTTTATTTCGGGCGTTTCTATCTTTTTTTGATCATTCGCTGTATAATAAATATGTTGGCATTATACGTACAGTGTTGTCGGTATTGCCGCGATGAACAATATAAAGGAGGACTATTTATGGCACTATTTGATCCCAAGGCCAAGACGATTTCCACTTTGCAGCGTGGCATTGAAGAGAAGAATGCGAATATCAATCGGTATTTTGATGAGATTGGACGTCTCTACTATGGGCAATACCGCGACGTTAATGTAGATGTTTCGAAGGATATCAATTCCAGATGTGACGCAATTTCCGCTTTATTCATCGACATTGAAGCTAATAAGTTGAAGATACTCTTTGAAAAGGGCTTGAAGCTCTGCTCCAACTGTAAGAAAGAAAATCCGCTCGAGCATGCCTTCTGTTCTGCCTGCGGAAACAAGTTCCCGGAGGGATCCGATAAGACAGTTGCGGTTCCGACATCCTTGCCGCCTATACCTTCGACATTGGTGCCTGCTGGGTCTTTTGCGGCGCAGGAGCTGAGCAACCCTTCGGCTCAGGCCATTCCTCAGCCGGTTGAAGCGGCTCCGTCGTCCGGAGAGGCTCCCTCTGTATAAAAAAAGAGCAGATAAATCTGCTCTGACACAACGATAGTATTATAACATGAATCCATTTTTTTCGCAGTGTTTCAGGTTACGGGTTTTTTTATATTGAACCGTATAATGGAGATAAGATTCTCGCAAGAGATTCTCGAAAAGAAGCCGGAAGGATGTGATTTTATGAAGATCACTACACAGGGTATCGGAATTCATGTCGGGCAGAGACTGGAAGAGAAGATCAGCGACAAGCTCTCAAAGTTCAATAAGTACTTTGGAGAAGAGGCGGTTTTCGTCATCAAGATTCGTCCGGAGCGTGAAGTTAAGAAGGTTGAGATTACACTACGACTGCAGAACCACATTTACAGAGCGGAGGCGAAGGACGAAGAGATATTGACTGCCGTAGACAGAACTGTAGACAAGCTTGAATCTCAGATTCGCAGACAGAAGACAAGAATCGAGAGGAAGCTTCATGACTATTCGTACATGAAGAAATACTTGAGTGACATCGCTTCCGAAGATGACGACGAGGAGTATGCAGAGAAGTCGATCATCAAGCACAAGACCTTTGCACTGGTTCCGATGACATCGGATGATGCGGTTTTGCAAATGGAGATGCTCGGACACAGCTTTCTGGTATACCTTGATGCAGAGACCGGAAATGTCTGTGTTGTGTATAAGCGTAAGGACGGCAACTATGGTCTGATCGAGCCTACCTATTGATCTTTGCTTGTATCTATTATCTTTGTACAGATTACTGGTTATGCTTTGGTTCGGTATTATCTGATTTGTTGAATCTTTTTGTTGGTTTAAGTTTTTACAATTCAGTTGCCGTCTGATACGCAATACTTTTTCGGGCCGCTTCCATCGTGATGGGAGCGGCCCTTTCTATGGTATAATGAACCGGCAAAAACAACAGACAATACGGAGGCACGTTTTGGACGATTTATTTATCTTTGACAACATACCGGAAGAGTCGAATGAAGATGGCATCTTACAAGGCTTGAATCCGGAGCAGAAGCATGCTGTTTGCCATGATGAAGGGCCGCTTCTGATACTTGCCGGTGCCGGATCGGGTAAGACACGAGTGATCACCAACCGTATTGCTTATCTGGTTCGCATTCGAAAAGTCAGACCTTCCGCGATTCTGGCGATTACATTCACCAACAAGGCTGCGAACGAAATGAAGGAACGTATAAAGACTCTTATCGGAGATACGGCAGCGTATATGTGGGTCGGTACATTCCACTCCATGTTTGCCAGAATACTACGCAGGCACGCTGACTTAATCGGATACTCAAAGAGCTACTCCATTCTTGATACTGATGATCAGCAGAAGATTATCAAGGAATGCATTTCTGAGATGAATCTCAACGATAAGGTCTTTATTCCCAGGTCTGTTCAGGTTGAAATCAGCAAGGCGAAAAACGAACTGATATCTCCTGAGGCGATGGAGAAGGAGGCGGGGATGGATTATCACCGCCAAAAGCTAGCAGGCATTTATCGTCTGTATCGAACGAAGCTCAGATCGGCAAATGCAATGGACTTTGATGACATTCTTTCTTATGCCGTTGAACTCTTTGATCGGCATCCCGATGTCTTGACGTACTATCAGGAACAGTTCCGATATATTCTGGTTGATGAGTACCAGGATACGAATCATGCGCAGTACCGCCTGATCCTCATGCTTGCCAAACGATATAGAAATTTATGTGTTGTCGGAGATGACGATCAGTCGATTTATTCTTTTCGAGGCGCCAATATCCGTAACATTCTCGATTTCGAGAAGGATTTCAAGAATACGACGGTCATCAAGCTTGAGCAGAATTATCGTTCGACAAATAATATATTGCAGGCAGCGAACAGTCTGATTCGAAGGAATTCCGCTCGCAAGAGCAAGACGCTGAGAACGGATTTCGGTCCGGGAGAGAAAATCACATGGTATTCAGCCGATCATCATGGAGCCGAAGCATATTATGTTACGGATCAGATCGACCGGATGACTGCTACAAAGTCCTTTTCCTACCGCGATATGGCGATCCTTTACCGCATGAATGCGCTGTCTAGAACGATAGAAACGGCGCTTCGTGATCACGGTATTCCATATCGGATCTATGGAGGGCTCCGATTCTACGACCGCAAGGAAATCAAGGATATTCTGGCATATCTTCGTTTGATCGTATCTCCGGAGGATAACTATGCGTTCGACCGGATCATCAACGTTCCGAAGCGCGGGATTGGAGATACAACTGTTGATAAGATTCGAGAAATCGCCCTTGATCGCGGCATAAGCTTTTTACAGGTATGTGCTACGGCGCAGGCTTATCAAGAGCTCTCGAGAAGCGCGCATAAACTACAACAGTTTTACAGTCTGATTGTTTCTTTTCAGGAAAAGGTTGAAGAGAACAAGATGAGCTTTGCCGAATTTATTGAGTTTGTTCAGGACCAATCAGGTATGCTGCAGGAAATCGTCGAACAGAGGGAGAAGAAGGGGGAGACGGTCGATCGCGTCGAAAACCTCAAGGAGCTTCTCTCGGAAGCGGTGGAGTTTGATTCGCGTCGAAGAGCAATAGAAGAGGGCATGGACGAGTTGAGCAATGAGCTCGGAGCAGATGCGATTGTTGATGAGCTAAGCACTCTCGACTCCTCCTATGGGACAGATCTTCGAGGTCTACTTCAGGCTTATTTGGAGAATGCCGCCCTATACTCGGCCGGAGACGAAGAAGACGGCAATGATGATTTTGTGACCCTCCTTACGATCCATAGCGCCAAGGGTCTCGAGTTCGGAGCGGTTTTCCTGATCGGTGCCGAGGAGGGCATTTTCCCCGGCACGCGCTCGATGGACAGCACAGAAGGAATCGAGGAAGAACGCCGGCTTGCGTATGTGGCAATTACCCGTGCCAAGAAGAAACTGTACATCACCTCTGCAAGAAGCCGGATCCTTTTTGGTCAGACCATGATGATGAACCCTTCTCGTTTTATCGGAGAGATTGATCAGGAATATCTGGAGACAATCGGAGCGATGAGAAAATCTTATCTTGATGAGGCGACGTATCGAGGCGCTTACCAAAGCCGTTCGGCGGACGGAACCGCTCCCTCGGGAGCCAAACCGACTGTCTCAGGGGCAGAATCCTCCCGTCAGGCATTTTTTGGCCTGGCGCCGGCCGCTATGGCACCGAAACCGGTTGCGGACGCAAGCGGGGATGCGTATCTCACTCCTGATACCATACAGAAGGGAATGGAAGTCCGTCATCCCCGATTCGGCAGAGGGAAGGTCATCACTGTCGAAAAGGTTGCCGGAGATGCCCTGGTCAGCATCATTTTCGATAACAAAACGACAAAGAATATGCTGGTTCGTCAGGCAAAGCTGGTCAAGGTCTGATTGGGAATCCAATAGAGCATTATGGTATAATTATTGGGAAATGCGAGGTCGAAAAGATGGATTTTTCTGATAAGGAACAAAGCCTGTTTGATACCTTTTCCCTGGTTCCGTTAAATAAGATTTCGACGGATCCGACTGATAATCCTAGAGATCGGGAGCTGTTGTCAATACTTCGCGACAGCAGAGAAGAGCACTTGTCTCCTTATGCCTTTCGCAGCCGCGACAGCAGAGGCAGGAGGTTTTCTGAGGATCCCTGCACCGTACGGTCGGATTTCGAAAGAGATACCGGGCGCATCATATACTCTCAGGCATTTCGGAGGTTGCGCCACAAGACGCAGGTTTTTTTCAATCCGCAGAACGATCATATCTGTTCGCGTATCGAACATGTCATTTATGTGAATTATATCGCCACCACGATCGCCCGGGCTCTCAATCTGAATCTGGATCTGGTGCAGGCGATCTCATTGGGACATGATATCGGACACTCACCCTATGGGCATTCCGGAGAACGGTCACTTCACGATTGCATCCGGTCAAGGGATCCTGACCTGTATTTTCAACATGAAATGCAGAGCCTCCGTGTAGCAGATCTTTTGGCAACACGGCCCGGGCATAAAGGTGAGGGGATGAATCTTTCCTTTGAAGTAAGAGACGGGATCGTATCCCACTGCGGTGAAACCTACAGTGAGTATCGCCTCCAACCTGACCGTTCAAAATCGACGGATTCTATACTGGAGTATCATGCAGGCGGCCACCCGATGCCGGCAACACTGGAGGCCTGTGTGGTTCGGATCGCGGATAAGATTGCATATATCGGACGTGATATCGAAGATGCGGTGCGGGCAGGCATCATGGAATTTGAGGATATCCCTCCGGCAATCACATCGACGCTCGGATCTACCAATTCGCAGATCATTCATACCTTGGTGACCGACATCATTCACAACAGTCTCAACAAAGATATGATTGTGATGTCTGATGAGACGGGGAAGGCCATGGAGGAATTATTAAAGGAGAATGTACATCAGATCTATCGGTCAGAAAAAATCCGAAGATATGAGCTGCGTGTGAAGAATACCATAGAGGGACTTTTCGAGGCGGCGGCTAATGCAATTATCGATCCGGAGAAGGCTCTTGCTTCGGGCAATCCGGTATATGCCGGCTTGATCGATTTCTCCAAGACCTATCCGGACGAGACCACATCGAAGATACGTATCGTGGTGGACTACATCTCAGGTATGACAGACTCCTTTGCAGACAAATGCTATGAAGCAATCTATTGGGTGTGAGGAAGAACCATGAGTGAGCAAGATAACATTCATCCAAATCAGGATGAGAATACGACACAGTACTCCTTCTATGCCATGCTTGACCGGATGCAATACATCAGCCGCTGGGGACTGATGCGCAACAGTAAAACCGAGAATCTTAAGGAACACAGTATGGACGTCGCATTGACGGCGCATGCACTGGCGGTTATCCGCAACCGGATCTGTCCGGTGGGACGCGAGCCGATCGATGCTTTGCAGGTCATGGCGGTCGCGCTTTTGCATGATGCCTCGGAGATCATTACAGGCGATCTGCCGACACCGATTAAATATTACAGTCCCGAAATCACGCAGGCATACAAAAAGGTCGAGGGACGTGCTACTGATACGCTTCTGTCTCTGCTTCCCGACGAGTTACGGGGGGATTATCGGGATTTGTTTTGTCCGGATAAGAATGATCCGCAGAATCTTGAGATCAATCGTCTCGTGAAGGCAGCGGATAAAATCAGCGCCTATATCAAGTGCCTCTCGGAAGAGAATGCGGGAAATCATGAATTCATGTCCGCGAAGGAGACGATATATCAATCGATAGCAAGAAATGACCTTCCTGAAGTTGATTATTTTATGAAGCACTTCTTGCCTGCTTATGGCAAGACGCTGGATCAGATCAGTCAGTGACGAGGGGGAGAACTGTGAAGAAGATACGTCTCCCACATTTCCTCGCCTCTATTGTGTTGCTTATTGCTGCCGTTGTCTTTTTCTTGCTTCTGCAAACTGCTTGGAAGGGTAATAACAACCCTCGTGAGCTGCCGGCTGATGTATCCCTTCTCGTGTCTAGAACGGCAGAGGTCACCGGTACGGCAGAGGCGCAGGAAATCTGGCTGGCGGAGCTTCAGTCCGGAAGAATTTCCGTTCATGACTTTACGAGGATCTGCTTTACCGGAACAGATTATCTTTTGCAAGGCAAGGACGATATGGTTTTTGCGAAGGATTTAAGCTACGCAATTTGGGGAACGGCAGAACAAGCCGACAGGATCGCGGACATGCTCAAGGATAACTCGCGTATTTTTGTTATCGAGAGCGTTTTATATTCTGTCTATGCCGGCTATGCTCCTGATTTTTCCGAGGATAAGGATCATACGGGGACCAGAGTTCTTGCCGTTGAGTTGGGAAGTCCGATTCAGGACAGTGAAGGCTATGCATTTGGCGTCCGGAAATCTGTCGGGTCCATCACGATCGCGGGCGACCATGCGCGAACGGACTTTTATATTGACGGGAATTTACGGGCCGGACAAATGTCCCTTTCCGAACAGGAAGGTGATACCAAGACCTTTTCACTGATTTGGGATACGCGCCGTGAATTGAGCGGAAAGCATTCTGTATTGGCACTTCTGCGGACATCCGACGGAAGAGGAACGATTCTGACGGGTGGAGAGGTCGTTGTGCCAGAGTTTTACACGCTGATCAATGACGGTGTGCAGCTGGGATCTCTCCCTGAAGGAGATAAAGAGGTATGGTACGCGCTCGATGCACAGGAGCGTAACGCTTATATCAATTTTGTCGACGCCACAGGTGACGTGGCGGTGGCCCTCTATGATATGTACGGAGAACCTGTCGGAAAGAATGATTTGCCAGGTGTTGGTGTTGAGGTGCTACGTGGGAAAAAGCAAGAACTGTCAAATGTCGATGCTTCAGATCCTTATCTGGATCCATATACGAACACGTTCTATATACGTGTGGGGAAGGGGCAGGAAGAAGTCTCTGCCGGGGCGATCGAATATCTCATGATCCAAAGCAAGGAGGTTGCGGTCGATTCTTCGGGACAATACTATGCCGTCATCAGTGATATAGGAAGTGTTCCGACACCGTACCCGACCGCAGCTGTTTCTGAAGATGTGTCCGGTGCCATGGTGGATCTTCGCGATTTTAACTTCAAGCCGGTCTCAATCAAGAGATCCGAGCTTTCATTTTTACCGATCAACGGATGTTTGCACTCCCTCTCTTTTTTCTCTCCGAATGAAGAGGAGGCATTGCCTGCTTATCCAAAGTTTGCTACAGAGACACAAGCCTATGCGTATGTCGCGCAGAGTTCAATCGAGGATATTCGAGCAGAGATTCTGACGATCGAAGGATATGCTTCATCTGTTGAGATTGTGAATGAGACGGAGGATGGAGTGCTTCCTGTAACGGCTGATCTGATCCCCGTCCGACCTTCTAGGAACGTCATTAAAATCAAGGTGTCAGATTTTGACGGCGTTGTCCACGAATACCCGTTGTATCTGTTATCCGGATCAGACACGCAGAAATACGATCAGGAGATCCTGTACCAGTTTCCGTCAAGCTATCGCAACGGTCTCTGGCTGATGCACAATCTTCAACCTTCGTATCGATTTCAACCCTATGACACGGGAATCTCCTGGACAGAAATGTTAGATGCGCAGGATCATAAGGATAGAAGTCTGATCAGTGATTATTACAGCCCCGGCTGGGTCGAGGAAGGCAGCCCTGTTTATGACGGATCTTCTTGGCGTGCGGCAAAACGGGAAGTCATTTCCTATTTCATGGATCCCCGCAACTTCTTCGATCCCGTATTTCTGTTTCAATATGAGAAGCTTTCATACGACCCGAATATCCATACGATCGACGGAGTTAGAAGTATGGTAAAAGGATCTTTTCTGGAAGAAAGTGACCCCGATTATGCGAGCATTCTTTTACAAGCCGGTCTCGAGGCGAACATCTCCCCCTATTTTTTGACAAGCCGGATTATTCAAGAGATGGGGCGCAATGGAGAATCTTTGCTTGCATTCGGCACGTTGCCGGAGCATGAGGGTTTCTATAATTTCTATAATATTGGATCGACTCCGAATCCGGACGTGAGAAACGGGGCATTGATCAACGGTGCAAAATATGCACAATGGGGCAGTGATCCGTCCGGAAAAACGATTACAGATGAGGAGGCAGCCTTGCTGTTGCCGTGGACGACACCTGACCTCGCGATTCGCGGCGGTGCCTTATGGATTGCAAAGAGCTATGTTGACATTGGTCAGAACACGCTTTATTTCCAGAAGTTTGATGTAATCCCGAATGAGGATGGCTTATACAAGCATCAGTACGCACAGAATATACAAATGGCATATTCGGAGAGCACACGTTACTATCGCGCATATCTGTCGCAGAACATGATCAATGACCCCTTTCTCTTTGCAATTCCCGTCTATGACGACATGCCGGAACAGTATGGTTTTTTACCGGTTGAATAATTGTTGGGACAAGCATTTCATGTGTATAATACAAAAGGACAATCTATCTTGCTATTATGAGGAGGTCAATCATGAAGATAAAAAGAATCATTGCTGCCATCCTAGCGGCGTCGGTTCTCCTGATACAACCAATCCATTCATTACGGGCCGAGGGAGCGTTCAACGTTACGTTAGAAGCTGACACGACTCCGGTGAAGGCAGGAGACACAATCTCTGTCAAGGTCGATTTCAGCAGATTCCCGAACATCACTCGATTAGGTCCCATGGAGATATCCTTCGATCCGGAGTATGTATCATTCACCGGCATGGATAAGGGAACCTCAATGCCGTCGACGTTTTCGGTGACCAGCACATCTTCCACCGGTGTTATCTCTATTGCCGGTCTGGATCAGACGGTCGAGAAACAGATTGCGGACCAGCAGGCCTCTTCTGGTGACGAGGGGGAAAACATGGTTCAGGTGCCGTCAGATCCAAGTCTGTTCCTAGACTCCTCCATTACCGTTTGTGTTCTGTATTTTAAGGTCGTCGATAATGTCAAGAAGGGTGAAGCTAAGTTTGCTCTCGGTAATCTGGGCGGTTTTCGCAACAGCGCCGGAGAACAGGTGAGCGCAACGGGCGGGGACCAGATTCTTATACCGGTAGAGAGTGTTCTTTCCGCTGATGCGGCTCTTTCTTCGCTGTCGATTCAGGATGTCTTACTCACTCCGGACTTCTCGCCCTCGGTTTATGAATATGAAGTCCATGTTCCCAGAGGTCAAACTTCCGTCAGTGTAATCGCGACACCTCTTGACCCCGCTGCAACCGTTACCATTAAGGGGGCGGAGAATCTGCTCGTCGGTACAAATACCGTCTCGGTCAATGTAACGGCACAGGATGGAAAGACCGCTTTATCCTATTCCATAAAGGTGATTCGAGATTCGCATTTTGTTCCGGATGGCGCAAAGATAACGGATAAGAATGGAAAAGAATACCTTTTTGCCGAATTACCGCAGTCTTTGCCGCTTCCGTTTCAATTTGTGCAAGAGACACGGATCGTAAATGATATTACCGTTCCGGTATTTACCGGCAACGGTGTCCGAAGTCTTCTGCTGTACCTGCAGGAAGGAGAAAATGCCCCTGAATTCTATCAATACCATCCGGAGTCAGGTGAAATCCGGAAATTTCTTCCCGGCGCCACCTTGCTACAACCGGCCGGTTTGCTGACATTGACGAAGGTGACTGTGGGTGTATCTGTTCCTTCCGGTTTTACGGAAACGGATATTACGATCAGCGGGATTTCGGCCAAGGGTTATATTTCGGCAGATAACACGACGATTGTCTATTTGACGAATGAAGCCGGAGACAGCGGGTTCTATGTATTCGATCCGACGGATGGATCTTTGTACCCCTATATTGCAAAAGGAGATTCTGATGCATTTCTGATTCCGTTCATCATTGCGGGCGGTGTTGCCGTTGCGGAGTTTGCGATGCTGGCCTTTATCATTTATCAGATTCGACGGAGAAACAGTCCGCCGGAGGAAGTGAGACACGTTTGATATGAAGCTGCGTAAATGGATTTTTGGCGGTTCTTCTTTGACACCTGCCGAACAGAGGATCAGAGAAATCGTAATGTACTTTGTTTTTGGCGTATTGACGACGCTTATCAATCTTATTTCTTTTATCAGCTTTGATAAGCTTTTTGGAAATAACGAGGTGATTCTGCCACTGTTTGGTTACAAGCTCGATGTGCTTGATATTATCAACACCACGATAGCTTGGATCATAGCCGTGATTTTTGCGTTCGTTACCAACCGGGCGTTGGTATTTCGCTCAAAGGGGCCTTTTTTTCGCGAATTTTTTGGCTTCGTATCTTCACGAATCTTCACGCTTGTTGTGTTTGAGATCGGCTTCTTAGAGCTGGGTATTCTTTTTACGGAGCACGTCCTTCTGCGGAATAAAGACACGGTTTTTCTGACAATCGGTACATTTTCAACTACATATCTGTATATTATCAAGATATTTATTGCCTTCTTTGTTGTTGTGGGAAATTATGTGCTGAGCAAACTTTTCGTTTTTCGCGTGGCGAGGCAAAGCAAAAAGCACGCTGAAGACTCCATTCCGTTAACAGATGATAAGGAGATATGAATGATCGAAGATCCATGTGTACCTCCGTTTCTGTTTTCCTCAGCACGATTTGGCATTCAAATGGGATTGATGCGAATGAAGAGCCTGATGAAGCGACTCGGTAATCCCGAGGAGTCTCTAAGATGTTATCATGTGGCCGGAACAAACGGAAAGGGATCAACGGTTGCATTTCTATCCTCTTGTTTAGCTACTGCAGGTTTTCGCACAGGCATATATACGTCGCCCTACATTGAGCGCTTCTCGGAGCGAATTCGTGTTTTAGACGGCCTGGACGGCGCAATCAGATACGCAGAGGATGATACAGAGGGAGAAATAACGCAAGACCGGCTTTTCTCTTTGTCTGATCGAGTAGAAGAGGCTGTCTCCGGCATGCTTTCCAACGGTGAAGAACATCCGACAGAATTCGAGTTAGTAACGGCTCTGGCTTTTCTCTACTTCAAGGAAAAGAACTGCGATTTCGTTGTGCTTGAGACGGGACTCGGCGGAAGATTGGACTCGACAAACATTATAGAAAAGCCGGTGGCGACGATCATTACGGCACTTGGCTATGATCATATGGACCTTCTGGGATCCTCGATGCGGGAAATCGCCGGAGAAAAGGCCGGCATCATCAAGAAGAACAGTCCTGTCTTCCTATATAATCCTTCTGCCTGCGGTCTTTCGGAAACGGACGCCGGGGACGCCTATTCCGTCATCGCAGAACAATGCAAAAAACTTGATACAGAGCTTGTGGTGGTTTCGCCCGGTGACATTATTGATCAGAAAACTGATCCCGAAGGGCAGAGCTTCCGACTGTCATTTTTTCCGGAAGAACTGCGAATTTGCCTTCTCGGAGACCATCAGGGGATGAATGCCGCAATTTCCGTGCGTGTCTTGCGACACACTCTTTCTGATGAGGTGATTCTTCGAGGCATGGCCCTGGCGAGATGGAAGGCGCGTCTCGAAGTTCTTTCGAGACATCCGTTGATCCTTCTTGACGGCGGGCATAATCCGCAGGGTGCGCAGGCATTTCGTTCATCGGTTGATTCGCTCTTTACCAATCTATTTCAGCAGAACCCACCGAGGTTGATTCTTGGATTTATGAGAGACAAGGATATTTCCGGTATTCTCACGATTCTCTTACAAGATATGGCTTATCCTATTCGGGAAATTCTCTGTGTTACAGTGGATAATCCTCGCGCGATACCGTCGAATGAGCTGCGAGAGCGAATAGAACAGAAGCTCTCTGCTTTTGCGGTGTTTTACAAGAACAAGGCGTCTATGTATAATAGGCAAGGAATGGTTTTCGCGTATGATCATGTATCCGAAGGATGCAAAGCGGCGCTTAAATCCTCCGATAGGGATGATGCCCCGATCCTATGTATGGGGTCCCTGTACCTCGCGGGTGAGGCAAGACATATCCTTCTCACACGGAATGAAGGAGACATTTCATGAATTGGCTTGAAGCTGCGGAAGCGGCACCGTCTATAGAAGCGAAGGATATTGGTCACTTAGCTCTTTCTGTCGAAGAGGCAGATAAGTTGATTACCCTTTACACTAGATCTTTGGCGAATGCGAGGTCGGACAGCTCTGACATAGCTATGATTGCTCTAAAAAAGGCTTTGTCTGAGTATCCGGCATG
Source organism: uncultured Mageeibacillus sp. (assembly GCA_964579245.1). Classification (GTDB taxonomy): domain Bacteria; phylum Bacillota; class Clostridia; order Saccharofermentanales; family Saccharofermentanaceae; genus Firm-13. Next base: position 31,709 of record CAZOFY010000011.1, on the reverse strand, counting down.
GGGTGAAGCTGCTTTATTGTATGGCATATGCCTGGCTCTGGACGGTAAGCTCAAGCGTGCGAAGGCCAGCTTTGATCATGCCTTATCTGTGGGACTTGTAGCGGAACAAACAACGTATCTTGCACAGATGTGCTATCAGTTGGCGGTATCTCAGACAGAGAATCCGGCAGAACAAATCAGTCAAGAGGAGAGCACGCCCCTATCGAAGCTTCTGGGCGGGAAGATTTCCGCGAGAAAGAAGAAATCAATCTTTGAGGAACCGGATGCGGAAGATAAGGGCAGGATGAGGTCGCCCATTCTGGCAAGGGCTCCGAGATCTGCAGGCAAAGCGAAAATGGCGTCAGACCGTGAAAGACGCGATGTGCTCATGCAGGCGAACAGCGCAAATCCGGATTCCCCCGATGAAGAAATCGACGTCTCAATCCCGAGAACCCCTGCGGAGAAGCTTCGTATCGTCTTATCTCTGTTGGGAATTATTCTTGTTTCCGCGCTTCTGGGCCTGTTTGTCTGGTATGTGGCTATACCCGGAGTAAACCAGTTTATGGAATCGAGAGAGGATTCTCTTAAGCTCGAATATCTGAAATCTGAACTGGAGAAGTATCAAGACGACCCTGAAATCAAAGGAATTCTGGACGCTTACGCTTCTTCGTATCCAGATCATAAAGCAGCTGCTCAACCGGCTCCGTCCGTTTCCGGATCGGATACGACAGGAGTCGTTCCGACTACCGCAGCTGATAGCTCTCCCGAACAGGAGACAACCATTCCAACGACTGTCGATGAGACGACATCCGACCTTGCCATCACACAGAGTTCAGAAGAAACAACGACACCCGCATCGGATACGACCTCTATGGATACAGAATCTACAAACAGCGCAGAGACATAGACTATAGTCCCGATCAACACAACGCAGCAGGAGAAAGCCTATTATTGGAGGATAACATGAAATACATCAGCACCAGAGGAACAGATTACGCATACACTTCTGCCCAGGCGATCAAGCAAGGTCTCGCTCCGGATGGCGGTTTGTTTGTTCCGGAGACGATACCTACGCTGAGCAAAGAAGATATTTTTCGCATGGCATCTCAGCCGTATATCATGACTGCTGCCGATGTCCTGTCGCTTTATCTCGATGATTATACGTATGATGAGCTTCGGGAATACTGCACGCAGGCCTATTCACCCGAGAAGTTCGGAGAGAACCCCGTTCCGCTGGTGCAACTGAACGCATACAACGATCGCGAGCATATTCTGGAACTTTGGCACGGACCTACAGCGGCCTTTAAGGACATCGCTCTGCAGCTTCTGCCTTACTTGTTGACAGCCGCAATCCGTAAAACCGGAGAGAGCCGCAAGGTATGTATTTTGACGGCTACGTCCGGTGATACCGGCAAAGCCGCGCTCGAAGGATTCAAGGATGTACCTGGCACTGAGGTCATCGTGTTCTATCCCGTGGATGGTGTCTCCGAGGCGCAAAGATTGCAGATGATCACGACGGAAGGCTCAAACGTCCATGTTATCGCTGTCGAAGGATGCTTTGATGATGCCCAGAGTGGTGTAAAGCGCATTTTTGGCGATGAGGCCTTTGCCGCCGCGCTGGATGAAAAAGGAGCGGTTCTGTCCTCAGCCAATTCGATCAACTGGGGAAGACTTGTGCCGCAAATCGCGTATTACGTCGCCTCATATGCAGACTTAATTGCCAAAGAGAAAATCAGCTATGGCGACCCTATTAATGTCGTCGTCCCGACGGGTAATTTCGGGAACATCATGGCCGCATGGTACGCGATGAAAATGGGCATACCGATCAACAAGCTGATCTGTGCGTCCAACCGGAATAAGGTTTTATCCGACTTTTTGCGGAGTGGAAAATATGATAGAAACAGAGAATTCTATAAAACGAATTCACCGTCGATGGATATTCTGGTGTCTTCAAACCTCGAGAGACTTCTATTCGAGCTTACAGGACATAATGGAGCTAAGATCGTCGAATGGATGAACGAGCTCAATCAAAGCGGGAGCTACTCTGTTGACACTTTGACACTGCGACAGCTTCAAAGTGTGTTCGTAGGTGGATTCAGCGACGAAATTGGCATCATGAAGACGATCCGTGAGGTATACGACCGATGTGATCATGTTGTGGATACACACACTGCTGTCGGCTTCAACGTCTACGGAAGGTACTACAGCCGTTCCGGCGATGAGGCGAAAACGATCTTTGTCTCGACAGCAAGCCCCTTCAAATTTGCGGATTCCGTTATGGATGCCATCAATGGCAACGGTTACAGCAAGGGACGATCCTCAGAGGTCATTATTCGCGAGCTCGCTGAAGAAAGTTCTCTTGAGATCCCGGCCGGCTTAACCGGTTTGTCTGAGAAACCGGTGTTGCACGAGATGAAAATAGATAAGGAAGACATGCAGAAGATTGTAGGGGAGATCCTGGGAATATAACCCGAAGGAAAGATAAAATGAAAGCCCTCTATCTTCGAACTGTCTGGCTCGAAGGCAGGGGGCTTTGACTGTTTCTGTCGAATCGCAAGATAGATGATTGCGATTATCCCTTGATAATCATCTGGATTCCCTTGTTCAACTCATTGAAGTCTTCCTTAAGAGAGACAAGGTAGGCTTTGCCGGAATCGGTGATTGCATAGTACCTTCTTAAGCGATTGTCCTCAGAAATCTTCTTCTCGAATTCTTCGATGTATCCGAACTTCATCAACCGGTAGATAGCAGGATAGAGCGTAGCGACTTTATAAAGTCCTTTGCTCCTACTCTCAAAAGATTGAATCAGCTGGTACACATACATTGGACTCTCGGAAAGTAAGTGTAGTATCAGCATCTCGACAGTTGCCTTCTTATAATTCTCTCTCATTCCCTCAGGTGTTCCGCTTCTCGTCATGTTTTCTTGCACATTTCTCACCTCACTTTATTAAGTGATAAGCAAATTCGAATCTATCAATTTCATTTTAACAAAAATTTGACATTCGTCTACAATTTATAATACATTTTTTGGGATGTTCACTGCTAAGTATATAAATTTAGCAAGATTTCTCGAAAAAGAGTCGGAATAACAGACAGAAGATGCCTTAAAACGCTGTTTGCCCCAACGAGGATACGCTCCCCCTTCATTCTAAATCGAAATTATACCAACGGTCTAGTTCAGATGGTGCATATCAAGTTGATAGAGGGGTAGCTTGTGTTGGACAAAAATCCAACATTATTAGTGCAGAAAAATGATATAAAATCAGCTCGGTTAGAATAACTGTCAGAGCTTTACGGCCTAAGGATTATCATGTGATTTCAACATGAAATATGACTGAATCAAAAAATCCGGTTTAGCTTGCGACTTCAAACTTGATCTCTGTTAAAACGCGAATTCAGGCGAGCCGAATCGGGCTTGGGTCGAATTCCAACAAGCCCTTAAAATAGCAAAACCTGTTCAGAAGCAATTCTGAACAGGTTCTTCGCCTTTGTTTCGCCTTGTCACCCAGATTAGATTTTCGATGCGTTTAGTCAAAAAAGACTGTCTCATCCAACGTAAGGCAGAAGCCTTTGAGACAAGTCTTTCCAGTCATTACTGCTCGTGAATCTCCTGGAGAAGAAGGTTCGAGTTTCGCTCAAGTGCCCACGAAATGCCCCATTCCGATTCGAATAAAATAACGGGCGCATCATCCTTGTCCAGAACCAGCATAGATGTTGATGTGATAGTTAATTTCTTTGGTTCGAATGGCTCCGCCGGATTCTTTGGCGCGGCCCACCGTGCATGCCGGTAATTCAAATTCGTGCGCAGGATTTCAACTCCATACTCATTCTTCAATCGATGTTCCAGAACCTCAAACTGCAGTACGCCGACGACGCCCATAATATATGTCTCCGTTCCGATGTCCGGCTGTTTGTAGAGTTGTATTGCACCCTCTTCGGAGAGTTGGTCGATTCCCTTAAGGAATTGCTTGCGTTTCATCGAGTCCATTGGCATGACCCTTGCGAAGAATTCCGGAGGGAATACCGGGATTGCTTCGAAGCGAAAAGGGGCGGCAGAGGCCGTCAGAGTATCCCCGATCCGAAAGATGCCCGGGTCGAATACGCCAATGATATCTCCGGCATATGCGTCTTCAACGATCGTCCGCTCCTGCGCCAAGAATTGCTGCGGCTGAGCGAGAGTGATCTTCTTGCCAAGCCGAACGTGACGAACTGACATATTCTTATCGTACTTGCCCGAACAAATTCGCATAAAGGCCATCCGGTCACGATGATTCGGGTCCATGTTCGCCTGAATCTTGAACACGAATCCGGAAAAAAAGTCATCATTCGGCAATACTTCACCGGAGTCTGTTTTGTGAATACTCGGAGCCGGTGCCAGGGAAAGGAAGGATCGCAAAAAGGGCTCAACACCAAAATTCGTAATTGCTGAACCGAAATAAACCGGTGTCAGCTCTCCGTGCAAAACTTTCTGCGCGTCAAACGGATCTCCCGCCATATCTAAAAGTTCGATATCCGCCATAAGAGAAGCATAGTGATGGGGGCCCAGGATCTTTGCTAGATCAGCGTCAGACGTGCCCTTCCTGGTGCTGGAAACGATACTGGCGCCGTGATCGCGGGTGACAGTGTCAAATAACATGACCTGCCCGTCCTCTCGGTTATATACTCCCTGAAAATCGCCATCGGTTCCAATCGGCCAATTGATAGGTGTCGACCGGATTCCCAGGACCTTTTCCAACTCGTCGATTAAGTCGAATGGATTCTTAGCTGCCCGGTCCATCTTATTGATGAAGGTAAAAATCGGAATACCGCGAAGACGGCATACCGCGAAGAGCTTGATCGTCTGTGCCTCAACACCCTTAGCTCCGTCAAGAAGCATCACGGCTGCGTCCGCGGCACAAAGCGTACGATAGGTATCCTCCGAAAAGTCCTGGTGTCCGGGGGTGTCGAGGATGTTGATGCAATAATCTCCGTATTCAAACTGCATAACTGAGGATGTGACAGAAATGCCACGCTGCTTTTCAATCTCCATCCAGTCCGAGGTGGCATGACGTGATGCCTTTCGCGCCTTGACAGATCCGGCCATATGAATCGCGCCACCGTATAACAGCAGTTTCTCTGTCATCGTTGTCTTGCCCGCATCGGGATGCGAGATGATGGCAAATGTCCGTCGACGTGAAATGTTCTTCTTTGTTTCCATGTCCATATATGATCAATCCCCCGTATAAATCCATTTCGAAAAGATGATCCGTCCGCTGTTCGGCAATCCGACTAGGAACAGATTCGCAAATAAGATATAATAAAATAAGTTAATAGCCGAATTATTATATCAGGCTTTCTGCAGGCGTGGCAAGCAAGAGAGGAATTTATGTCAGATATTGGAGATATACGACTTGCTGTCCTTATCGATGCTGATAATGTATCAGCGAATTATATCAAACCGATGATAGAGGAGATCGCCCGTTACGGGAATCCGACCATCAAACGGATCTACGGCGACTGGACTAGGCCCAATCTTGGCAGCTGGAAATCCATCCTACTTGACTTCGCGTTTCAGCCGATCCAGCAATTTGGATACACGAGCGGCAAGAATGCTACCGATTCCGCGATGATTATTGATGCGATGGACATTCTTTACGGTGAGAAGGTCGACGGATTTTGTCTTGTTTCCAGTGACAGCGATTTTACCCGTCTGGCAACGCGGCTGAGAGAAGCCGGCAAGATCGTTTACGGGATCGGGGAGAAGAAAACCCCGACTCCGTTTATTTCCGCGTGTGATCGATTCATATATCTGGAGATCCTGGGTGTCGGAAATAACTTTGAGGAAACCTTGAAGGAGGTGTCCGAGGCTTCCGGCAAGCCGCCGGTCTCTGACACGAAGGTAACTCGGAATGCCGAGCGTAAGCGTTCGAGAATCGTGTCAAGGATTGATAAGGAGACGATTAATCTGATCCGGTCATCCATTTCAGATCTGGCCGATGACCAGGGCTGGGCCTTTCTCGGGGCTGTCGGTAATCTTGTCTTGAAGAAGCGCCCATCGTTTGACTCGCGTAACTTTGGGTTTGCAAAGATGTCGCAGCTGGTTCAATCAATCGACAGTATCGAGTGTGAGGAAAGAATCAACGATAAGAATCCTCTTGTTTCCCTTATTTTCGTACGAGATCAGGAGGACGAGTGACATGATGCGTGGAAGCGGTGTTTTGCTTCATATATCATCACTTCCGGGCCCCTTCGGAATCGGCTGCTTTGGTGAGGAAGCCCTGGATTTTGCGGATATGTTGAGGAATGCCGGATTCTCATATTGGCAGGTCCTGCCATTTTCGAAGCCGGGCTCGGGGGACTCTCCCTACCAGAGTTTTTCGGCGTTTGCTGGCAATCCGTACTTTCTGGATCCGAGGCAGCTGCGCGAGGCACAGTTGATTACCGATGCAGAGTTGGAAGAAGCCATTTATACCGGAAACTCTTATGCCGTGGATTTTCCGTGGCTTATCAAGAATCGCGACGCGCTTTTTCGCAAAGCCTTTTCGAGGATTACACCAGAGATTCGCACGGCGGTTGAGTCGTTTCTCAGAATCAATACCTGGCTTGATGACGTGGCACTTTTCGAGACGATTAAGACAATTAACAACAATCTCCCGTGGTGGGAATGGCCGCAGGAGGATTACCATCTCCATGATAAGGCGACGATGGATATCCTTCGCACCGAACATGCCGGGGAGTATTTCTATTTTTGTTTTCTGCAATATGAGTTCTTTCGGCAGTGGATGAGCCTGAAAGAACAGATCAACAAGAAGGGGATATCGATTATCGGAGATATTCCGATATACGTTTCTGCGGATAGCTCGGATGTGTGGTCTCAGGCACGACTGTTTCAGGTTCGGGAGGATCATACATTTTCTCGTGTTTCCGGTGTGCCTCCGGATTACTTTTGTGAGGACGGCCAACTGTGGGGTAACCCGCTTTATGACTGGGATGCTCACGCCGCAGAGGGATACACCTGGTGGATCCAACGGCTTGGCGTCAACTTTTTGCTTTTTGATATGGTCCGCATCGACCATTTTCGAGGTTTTTGCAATTATTGGAGCGTCGATTCTCAGGAAAAGACGGCAAGGAAGGGGATCTGGGTGGACGGACCCGGAATGGATCTCTTCCGAAAGGTTGCATCGATATACGAGAATCCTCCGATCATTGCCGAGGATCTTGGCGATGTTGATGAGGATGTGCGCTTGTTTTTGAAGGAAACTGGGTTTCCCGGGATGCGGGTTCTGCAGTTCGGATTTGATCCATGCGGGGACAGTACAAATCTTCCACATAACTATGAGAGGAATTGCATTGCTTATACTGGTACGCATGACAATAATACACTTCTTGGCTGGCTTTGGGACGCACAGGAGAGTGAGAGAGAGTTTGCTCTCGATTACTGTGGGATCAAGGGTGCCGACTGGGGAACGGGGGGGCCCTTGAGTCCTGTCTGCCGGGCATTTATCCGACAGATATGGCAGTCTCATGCGATGCTGGTCGTTGCGCCTGTGCAGGATCTTCTGGGCTATGGTAAAGATACCAGAATGAATGTACCGGGTACCCCGACGGGGAACTGGACATATAGGATGACCTATGAAAGCATGACTTCCTTTGACACCGCATGGCTTTATGCATTAAATCATTTGTACAGGCGAGACAATAAAACGGGGAGGGCTTTGCAGGATGAATGAGTATATTCTTTCTATCGATCAAGGCACGACGTCATCCCGATGCATGATTTTCGATGCAAACGGCAATTCCGTTGCTATGGCGCAATATGGGTTTGCGCAGCATTATCCTGAGCCGGGTTGGGTAGAACAGGATCCGATGGATATTCTGGGAACTGTTATACATGCCATGAGTGAGGCCTTTGCCAAGAGTAGACTTTCTGTGACAGATATTGCCGCCATTGGCATTACGAATCAGAGAGAGACGACGATTATCTGGGATAAAGAAACCGGTTTGCCTGTTTATCCGGCCATCGTCTGGCAATGCCGCAGGACTGCCCCCATGTGTGATGCCATAAAGGCAGAAGGATATTCCAAGATGATATCTGACCGAACCGGATTGGTCGTCGATGCCTATTTTTCGGCGACTAAAATCAAATGGATTCTTGATCATGTACCCGGATTAAGGGACAAGGCGACAGACGGGAAAGTCTTGTTTGGAACGGTGGATGCATGGTTAATCTGGAATCTGACCGGACGATCCTCGCATATGACCGACTACTCCAACGCTTCCAGGACGATGCTCTTTGATATTGAGAAATTGAGCTGGGACCAAGAACTATGCCGTCTTCTGGATATTCCACAACAGATGCTTCCCGCCGTTAAGCCGAATTGCTCAAACTTTGGCAAGATCAGTTCCGGTATCAAGGGTATCGAGAAATTGGAGGGAATACCGATCTACGCTTCGGCGGGAGATCAGGCAGCCGCTCTTTTTGGACAGAGTTGCTTTTCGGAGGGCGATACAAAGAATACATATGGGACAGGCTGTTTTACACTGATGAATACCGGTACTCAACGTGTCAGATCTGAGAATGGGCTTCTGGCATCGGTGGCCTGGTCTATGAACGGGGTCACAACCTATGCGCTGGAGGGCAGTGTATTCAACTCCGGCTCGACAGTATCGTGGCTCAAAGACGAGTTGGGTCTAATCTCGACACCTCATGAATGTGATGAATTGGCCGAGACGCTTACAGACAATGCCGGTGTGTATCTGGTTCCTGCATTTACAGGGCTTGGGGCCCCGCACTGGGATATGTATGCTCGTGCGCTGATCATCGGATTAACGAGAGGAACCGGTCGTGCTCATATCGCACGTGCCGCACTAGAGAGCATCACATACCAGGTTCGCGAACTTGTAGAGTTGATGAAGATCGAATCCGGACACACGATTTCGGAGCTAAAGGCCGATGGTGGATCGACGGTCAGCAATTTTTTGATGCAGTTTCAGGCAGACATTATGGGAATCCCGGTCAACAGGTCATCGATCTCGGAAGCGACCTCAAGCGGGATCGCGAACCTGGCAGGAATGTCCTGTGGACTGTTTACCTCTCTTGACTCGTTACGTGACCGTTGGAGAAGCGAGACAATTTTCGTTCCGTCCATGGAAGAGGTGCGTCGTGATCGATACTTTTCAGAATGGAAGCGAGCCGTGCTGCGTGCCGGTAAGTGGTCATCTTCAGACTGATATTCAGACTGACATACAGAATCAAGACATAAGGCGGATCTCATGCAAGCAGAAATGATGATAGAACTCCTTGTTAAAATGGCGTTTATGATTTCGATTGGGTTTTTTCTGCGCCGCAGAAATATCATCACGGAGGAAGGCCAGAGAACGCTTTCCGATATCCTTTTGTATGTCGTCTTGCCATGCAGTATATTATCCTCCTCCGCTTATCAATTTGATGGATCGATACTCAAATCTCTTGCCATCGTTGCCGTAGCATCAGCGTGCTTCTATGCGAGCGGTCTTCTGATCTCGAGGCAGGTATCAAAGAGACTACCGATATCAGAGGATAAGCAACGAGTCTTTATAACGATGACGGTGTTTGCCAACACCGGTTTTGTCGGGTTCCCGTTGATGACGGCTCTCTTCGGGCAGGTCGGCTTGTTGATGGCTGTGATCTACAATATGATGTACAACGTTTTTATGTACACTGTCGGTACGCGTATTTTGAGCGGACAGAAGAGGATTGATCTTCGCAGGATACTTCTCAATCCGGTCAACATTGCGTCTTTCGCGGCGATATTGATTTTTGTTTCGCCTTTTCGACTTCCGAAGCTTCTCGGTTCTCCGATATCTGCGGTCGGAGATATGAGTGTACCTCTTTCGATGATGATCATGGGGACAAGCCTCGTCCGCGTTTCTTTTCGAGACCTGTTGAAGGACGGGTATTCTTTGCTTACTTCCTTCATTCGTCTGATCCTGTTTCCGCTTTTGATGCTCGGAGCCATGCTGATTGTGCGGCCTGATCCGGTTACAGCGACTGTTTGTGTGCTGATGACGGCACTGCCTTGCGGAACGATGAATGTCATTTTTGCCGAGAAGTATGATTGTGCCCCGGATTTTGCGTCCAGGGCAGTGATTCAAAGCACCGTATTTATGACCGTTACGCTCTTGCTGATGAGCATGCTTACATCGTATCTGTTTCCGGTTCCGCTCTGAGCTTTTTCGTATGCGGCACATATACCTGGCAACCTACCTCGTCCACCAGGTCGTATACGTATGTCGTTTTTCCGGGATATTTTCTGAGAACATATGCGATGTATAGGTCTCCGCCGGAACCGACGATCATGGTCAAAGCCAATAATATGAGAAGGACACTGCCTGTAATGGAAGCAAGGACGGATAGCGGCAGGCAAATAAGCCACAGCGGCGCAAACAGACTCTTACGATACTGGGAAACGGTTAGAATCTCATCACAATGGCAGAACGGAGTTAAGGATTTAAATCCGAATTTGATGCTTTTCCAGCGATTCTCGCAGCCGGGAAGGAAATAAAGTGCGTGCAGAAATTCGTGAAGGATGACCAGAATAAAAAGGATCCCTATGTATAAACCCATGAAAACAAACGTATTATCCGTTTCCTGAAAAAGCATCAGGTTCTGGTTTGTCGCGACTTTGATCATAAAGGCTCCGATGAACAGAATCGCGAAAAGGAGAAGAAAAGGCAGGGAATAGAGAAAAGCAAACACATTTGCTGCCAGAAAAGAAATACTATGCTTTTTTATTTCATGGGAATCTCCGGAGAAATGTTCTTTCTGCATTTTCTTTCCTTTCCTTGCAAGTTGACAAGGAGAATATAGCACGAATATCGAAATTTTTCAAAAAATGTTGTCCGAGATACCTTGACAGACATAGTATATCGGAATACAATCTACATTGACAGAGAGAATATCTCTATGCTGGAAACAGGAGGTAAGCATTATGTCCATTACACCAGATATGCTACGAGGGCATACGGATACAATCATTCTGGCACATCTTTGGGGCCGGGACAGTTATGGCTATGAAATCAATAAAGCAATCATTGAGAAGACGAAGAATCAATACGAACTCAAGGAAGCGACCCTTTATTCCGCATTTCGACGACTAGAGGAAGCAGGGATCATTACTTCGTACTGGGGCGATGAATCGACTGGCGCCAGAAGGCGGTACTACGCAATAACGGAATTGGGCCGCCACGTTTTTCGAAAGAATAAATCGGACTGGGAAGAGACAAAGATAATCATTGATCAGTTATTAAAGGAGGAGTCTATATGAATGAACGGATTAGAGCACATGTTGACAGCGTATTTGCGGGAGCGCCTTCAACGAAAAAAATACTGGATCTGAAGGAAGAAATGCTATCGAACATGAACAGCAAATATGATGATCTGATCACAGACGGTTTTGCGCCTGATGATGCATACCGGACCGTGGTGTCAGGAATGGGTGACATTTCAGAATTGATCAGACAGATACAAAATGAATCTGCTTTTAACAGTCAGTATTCGACAAAGGATAGAAAGAAAAGCGCGCTCCTCGTTTCGATAGCCGTCATGCTGTTTGTTCTGTGTCCTGTGGTACTCATTCTGTTTGCGGAAGTTTTCAGTCAGGCTATTATCGGACTTGTTCTGATGTTTACACTGATCAGCATCAGTGTGGGTCTTCTGATTTATAACTACATGACAAAACCGAAATACATTAAGGAAGATGAGACGATCGTCGAAGAATTCAAGGAATGGAAGAGCCAGATTTCGGAAGACAAGCGGATCCGCAGCGCAATTTCTGGAATTCTCTGGCCGTTGATCGTCATCATTTACCTGACTGTAAGCTTTCTGTTCGGGGCTTGGCCTGTGTCCTGGATTATATTTTTGATTGGGGTATGTATTGAAGGTGTGATCAGTCTTATTTTCACTCTTAGAGGAGGAAAGTCATGAAAGCGCTAAGAATCATCCAGCTCGTTCTGTTCACAATCGCAATCATTTCGCTCGTGGCAATTCTGGTTCTTTTCATTCGTGGGAATTTTAACTTATCAGGATTTGCCATTCAGGAAAAACAGGTTCTTTTGTCAGAGGTGAACATTCCCGGGGACTCCATCAACATGGTGAAAACGAATCTATCGAGTGCCAATATCTATGTGATCCCGTCGGAGTCCGAACAAATCAAGGTTCGTTACCTCGGTCCTGAATCGGAAAAAGAAAATCCGAAGGTCCGAATCGAAGAAAACACGGATCAGATCACAATCACGCAGGATCTGACCATATCATTATTCCAGATTGTCACGACGGAACGTCGCATTGAGATCTACCTTCCTGAATCCTATCAGGATTCGATTGACCTCTCCTGCAGTTCGGGCGACCTTAAAATCGAAGGAGATTATTCCTTTGACACAATGACGATCAACTTATCCAGCGGAGAAATCTCGGCAGAAAACCTTACAACCAAGAATACGCAGGTCCGCCTCATCTCCGGAGATTTGAAAATAAAGTCTTTGAAATCGGACTCCTATTCTGTGAAGTCGAATTCCGGCGAGCTCGTATTTCAGGAGCTGGAGGGCAAGGGCAAATTGGACTGCACTTCCGGCAATATACATGTCGACAAAATGGTGAGTGAATTCGATGTTTATACAGGCTCCGGCGAGATCTTTCTCGGAGAAATGTCCGGTCAGGGAAAGATTAACTGTATCTCTGGAGATGTTCACGTCGAAATTGCAAAATCTCTGGGAGATCTGGACATATCAACGACATCCGGCGAAGTAACCGTGAAGCTCTCAGAAAAATCCGGATATTTCTTTACTGGGGACTGCGTTGCCGGTTATATCCGTTCGGATTTCCCCCTAAAGTACGATCATGATAACCATGCGTCCGGGGAGGTAGGAGCAGAGAACGACTATAAACTCTCTGTCAAGACCACGGCCGGAGACATCGACCTTCAGTCCTGATTCATTCCCCACTAGACAAATCGGACCCGTTCTTTCTTTGTGAGACCTGCGAACATCATCTCCGCGGCCAATCATGACCCGGTAGAATTCGCAAATGGTTATTACTTTGAGAGAACGGGTCCATTTTAGGAAATGACATGTTATAATAACGGCAAAAGAATCTGAAAATCTTGATTATTCGCGGCTTCTGGAGCCATGCTGCTGAGAAACAGAGAAAGTGGAAGACATGTATGTTTGCAGAAAAGGAAGCACTGAAATTAAGGATTGTTAATCTGGTTTTCTATGTGTTTATGGTGATTTCTGCAATTGCTTTCGACAGCCTGGCAATGAATCATACCCGAACGATAGATGTATTCTTTTTTTACGATACGCCAATCACACCCTCAAGCTTCACCTTTTCTTTGTGGAGTCTGATTTATTTTTCTTTTCTTTTCTTCATTATTTATCAATTCGGCGGTCTGCACGGCAGCGCCAAAGGCGACAACCCGGATTTGGTATACGGAGCCGGACTGTATTTTGTTTTTGCCGCCGGGTCTGGAACCGCGTGGCTGTTTTCTTTTCACTTTCGGAATACAGTTGTTTGTCTTCTTCTCGGTTTTTTTACCTGGTTTTGCCTGCAACGTGCATGTTATGAAATTCGCAAGGAGATTCGACGCAATCGAGAAAGGGTTTTCTTTCTTCTTCCGTTCAGCCTCTATTATGCCTGGACAACATTTCTTATCACGATCAACATAATTATTCTCTTTGCACAATCGCGAAAAGACCTGCTGGGATTCCCGTACTCCATGCTTTGTTATGTAAGTATTCTTTTGTGGCTCGTTATGGCTTCGTTTCAACTGATTCGATATCAGGACTACGTGTTTGCCGGAGCTGTTATGTGGGTCAATTTCGGTATCTTCTACAAGAACTTCCAAATCGTGGGAGATGAGAGATCCTTCATTATCATTATCTTAACGACGATTAGTTCCGGAATTCTTTTTATAATTTCTGGCATTACTTATTTGGTTAGACGTCACAAGCCGAAGCTTCCGGATAGCTCGGGGCATTGGATTTCTTACGACTGATTCGATACGCTGTTCGTGTCGAATGCGTTTGCGGTCGATCGTGTGAAGGTATACATCTTCGACGCGCGCTCCGAAAACCTCTGACGAGAAAGAAGTGACGCAATCATATGCATTCTTGACATAGGAACTTGCCAGAATCTTGTTCGTCAGGACTTCGGCAACCAAATCCGGGATCTGTTCTGTCGAATCAAACAGACGGCCATCCTCTTTGTCGCGGATGATCTTCTTAATGCAATCATCATTTCTTGCTACGATCGGAAGCCCGGCAGCCATGGCCTCATAATAGGTAAGACCCTGTGTCTCGGTCGTCGAACAGCAAAGAAAAGCGTCGCCAAGCTGATAATACATACCGATCTCCTGATAGGGGACCGCGCCGGTGAAGATGATCCGGTCCCGGACACCCAATGAAAGTGCAAGCTCTTCCAACTCGTCCCGAAACGGTCCGGTCCCGATAACGAGAAGTCTTGCTTCCGGAACTCTTCTGATGATCTCGGGAAGCTGCATAACCACCTGATCGATACTCTTCTCCTTCGCAATACGACCGAGGCAGAGAACCGTCGGCCAGGAAGGATCAATATGGTATCTCACTTTCAGTGCATTTACCTTGTCAATCGAATATTTCGACTTACGGAAGGGATCCAAGTTGATTCCTGTCGGTATGACAAAGATCGGTTTTGTGACGCCGCAGTCCAAGAGAAATTGCTGCGTTTTCTCTGTTGGTGCGATAACAGCCGCCGCCAAATTGCAGAAAGATTTGCTGAAGCTTCGTGCCATTGTAGGTGTAGCCAGTTTGCCCTTGGCAATGTAATGCAAATAATCAGACAGCATCGTGTGATATGTATGAACGATAGGAATACGAAGTGATGTCGCCGCTCCCATAGCCATAAATCCCATGAAGAATTCTGTCTGATTATGAATGATGTCAATCTTATATTTTTTGATTAGGCGAATCAGTCGAATGGAAAAGGGAGACGCAGCCCGATGGGGCTTCAAAAACACAATCGGGATGCTCGGGAAACGAAATACAGACGAATCCTCAGCCAGTTTCGCGAGTGCCTCCTTTGGCTCGGATACAGTAAAAACATAGACCTTATGTCCCCGGTTGCGCAACGCCTGCGATAGAGTATGTACAGAAGCCGCGACTCCATTGATATCCGGGAAATAGGTGTCTGTGAAAATCGCTATATTCATTGTTATCTCCTGTTTTATATTGATCTTTTCTTAGTATAATACCTGAACCTGAAGTGAACATGACGAAAATGTTATTTTTAATCTTCAATTCCGGCTTCTTTCTTAAGGTAAAATATGGCCAGCTGTGTTCTCGACTTCAACTCGAGCTTCTCCAAAAGTATACTGATCGAGTTGCGCAGCGTCCCTTCACTGACATAGAGCTGCTCGGCGATCTCGCGGTTACTCTTGCCCTCCGCTATCAATTCCAGTATAGAAATTTCTTTCTGAGAAAGAGAGTAATCAGCAAGGAGGGATGGTTTTCTTGCTGTTGCGTGCTGTAAAAAGGATATCCGTGCCGCGATGTCTCCGCCAAAAACGCTTTGCCCCGCCAGCACAGCTCGAAGTGAAGGGATGATGCTGTCAAAGCTTTGCTTCAGCAAATAGCCTCTTGCGCCCATTCGCAAGGCCTTCACGATATAATCGTCGTCGGAGAAGGTCGTTAGGAAGAAAATGCGCGCGTCCGGATGTGCGGTAAGGACCGCTTCGCCGGCGGCGAGCCCGGATACGTTCTTCATGCGTATATCCATGAGAAGAATGTCCGGCCGATACGCCTCGAAAAGTGACAGCGCTTCCGAACCGTCACTACCAATACAAGGGACCTCGATATCCGCATCAGATTCAAGAATCGTCCGCAGGGCTTGTGAGACAAGCGGGTCGTCATCAATGATTATAACCTTCATTCTTCCTCCTTCGGGACGGATACGAAAACCTCAAAGCCATCACTCGATTTAAATAAAACATAGCCGCCGAGGCTTTCAATCCGTCTCCGGATGCTGGGAAGCCCCATGCCGCCTTCCTTCGGTTCGATAAAGTCTTTGGCGGTGGTACCATTGTCCCGGATCACGAGCTGATACAGAGCGGGATGCTCGATCATTAAAACAGTAACAAACGTCGCATCGGAATGCCGGGCAATATTTGCCAGACCTTCCTTCAAGACCGACAGAAATGCATTGCGGATCTTGATCGATGGAGTGCTTTCTATATTATACCGAAACTTAATTTCACAGAAAACGAAATGATCGATCTGTGCCTTCGCCTCGTCATAAAGGCTGATGGAATCATCATGAAGATCATGAATACTGAATCTCACCTCATCCATACCCTTTGACAGAGAATCTCGTAAGGTCAACAAGCCCGCCTTTGTTTTTTCATCCGTGCTGGTGGCCAGTAACGCCCCTGTCTGCAACAGTGAGCTTGTCAGAACATGACCAATATTGTCATGTAGCTCAGCCGCGATCCGGTTTCTTTCCTTCAGTGTTGCCAGGTGGATGTCGTAATCCTGTTTTTCCAACAGCTCTCGGTTCGATTTTTCCAACAGAAATTGTTTCTCTGTCACCTCGTCTCGAAGACGATTGTAATCCCTGTGTATTCTTAAAGCGGTATCCGTCCGGATCATGAGTACGTAGGAAAGGACCACTAGCAATGCAATGATGATGAAGGCAAACGTTATTCCGCTTGAAAAATGAACAGTGAGAGGTATCAGCGTCAGGGACACCAATAAGCGATAGCGACCCCGGAAAACATCGTAGGTAAGAATGGGAAGGAAATAAAGCATGGCCGGGAAAAAGAAAGACAGCACAATGGCAGAACAGAAAATGGCCAGATAAAAGCGGGCATCGTCCCAAATCATAGAGAGGGCACCTAGTATCACGGATAGGATGACAAATACAACCGCGTAAGCACTGTCGGCATTGGCAAGGTATATCGAAGTGCAGAATACAAATAAGATGACCTTATCAAACTGAGCCGTCATGTACTGCCCCCAGTAGTATGCTTTATTCTTATGAGTTATTCTATCATGTCAGCGTCAAGAACAGTGACATTTGTCATACAAAGGACAGGAGCTTTGTCACTTACGGTGTCTGATCACAAAGCATACAATGAAGTCACAACAAGATAGACAAGACCTGATAGTAGGTTTAGGAGGCATATTATGGTAGTCAAGGTTTCTAAGTTAGTTAAGCGATACGGCGACCTGATCGCACTGGATCATCTGGAGTTTGAGGTCCGGGAGGGTGAGATATTCGGTCTGCTTGGCCCGAACGGTTCCGGTAAAACGACAGCGATCAATTGCATTTTGTCCCTGTTGAAATTTGACAAGGGGGACATCGAGGTTTTCGGGCAAACGATGAAACCATCTTCCTATGATCTGAAAAGGAATATCGGCATCGTTATGCAGAACGTGGCCGTCATCAACGAACTCACGGTTTATGAGAACATCGACTATTTCTGTGGTATGTACATCAACAATAAGGATGAGAGAAAAAAGCTGGTTGAAGAGGCCATTGAATTTGTCGGATTGAATGATTTCCGGAAATTCTACCCCAAGAAGTTGTCAGGCGGCCTACTGCGTCGTCTGAATATTGCCTGTGGCATCGCACACAAACCAAAGCTGATCATCATGGATGAGCCTACTGTCGCGGTTGACCCCCAGAGCAGGAACAATATTCTGGAAAAAATCGTCAAGTTAAATCAGCAGGGAGCAACAGTCATCTATACATCTCACTACATGGAAGAGGTTGAGCAGATTTGCACGCGAATCGGCATCATGGACAAGGGCCGGATCATTGCTACCGGTACAAAGGAAGACCTTAAGGGGATGATCCGCATCGGCGAAAAAATCACGATTGAATTTTTATCTGACAACCCGAAAAATCATATGTCCTGGGTCGCAGATCTGCCGAATGTATCCGGTGTCGACACACAGGGAAATAATCTTCTTGTCACAACAAAAAGGGGACATAACGGCCTTTCTTCCATCTTGAACGCCGTTAACGAGAAGGGCATTCATGTTGGACGCGTATTTTGTGAACTTCCTACATTAAATGACGTATTTCTGGAAATTACCGGCAAAGAGCTAAGAGACCAGTGAGGAGGAAGAACCATGTTTTGGCACGTATTCAAATATAATATCAAGACGACGGTTCGTGATTTCGAGGTCCTTTTCTGGACACTCGCCTTTCCGATCATGCTAGCTACGTTCTTCGGGTTTGCCTTTTCGAATTTGAATCAGGGAGCAAAGCTCGATACGGTACCGCTAGGGATCGTAAAAACAGAAGAATACTCGTCCAATGAAATTCTGAAAGAAAGCATAGACGAAGTATCCCAAAAGGAAGAAGATGCGTTGCTTGCGGTAACATACTTTGACACACAGGAGAAAGCCGAGCTAGCGCTACAGGAGAAATCAATTGCCGGATATCTGGTTGTTGATTCAAAAATTAACCTTCACGTTTCTGATTCAAAAATCCAGCAATCGATTCTCAAGGAGTTTTTGGATCATTATTTACAGATGACATCAGCAGCAGAGAATATTATCGCAAAAGACCCGGAGAACGGTCTTAAGATTCAGACGATTCTTTCGGAGAACATAGAATATTTAAAAGACGAAGAGTCGAGTACAAGTACACCGAATAATATCTTCATTTACTACTATGCGCTCATCGCCATGACTTCCTTGTATGGAGCATTTCTTGGCATGAAGCAAGTGAGCATGACACAGGCGAATCAATCGGCTACTGCTGCACGTATCAATCTGTCTCCGGTTCATAAAATGAAAGTGTTCTTCATCTCACTGTTCTCAGTTACTCTCATCCAGTATATATCCATTCTTCTTTTAATTGCGTACATGCACTTTGTTCAGCGAGTAGAGTTTGGACATCATTTGGGATATATTCTTATTGCTTCCTTCGCCGGATGTCTTGTCGGTGTCAGCTTTGGTGCGTTGGTGGGTGCAGTATCGAAAAAAAGTGAGGGCTTTAAAACGGCTATCGTCATAACTCTATCGATGGTCATGTGTTTCCTTGCGGGGCTTATGCAAGCCCCAATCAAGTACCAGGTCGTCAAGGCCGCACCCATTATGGCCTATATTAACCCGGCTGCCCTGATCTCCGATTCTTTTTACTCCCTCTACTACTTCGATTCGCTCAATCGCTATTTTCTGAACGTTTCGATCCTGTTCGCCTTTTCAATCGTTCTATTTCTTCTGGTCTATCTGGTTATGAGGAGGCAGCAATATGAGAGTATTTAAAGTATATGGAAAAATTTTATATAGAAATTTCCCCACATTTCTTGTATATTTCGTTGTTTTTGTTATCTTTGCCATTTCAATGTCGGCGAATACCGGAGTAGCACACGAGGAATTCTTCGAGGTCAAAAACCGTGTGATGATCATAAACGAGGACAAAGAAACACCAATAACAGAAGGTCTGATTGCATACCTATCGGAGAAGTGCGAGATCATTCCTGCGGCTAAGGACCAGGAAGGGAAAGCAGATTCGCTATTCTATGAAGAGTCGGAGTACATCTTGACCATTCCCGCCGGATTCACTGAGGGGCTTCTCGCTGGTGATACGGAAGCAATGCTTGAAAAGCTGACGATTGACGGAATCGCTGCGGATATCAAGACAGATTTGATGGTCGAGAAATATCTGAAAACGTTCGATCTTTACCGGAAAAGCATGCAAATATCGTCCGATGATACGTTAGCCTTATCCGAGATCAAAGAAAAAGTAGCCGACGATTTATCCAAGCAGACGAGTGTCGTTTGGATCGGTGCAGAGCAAGTAGAATCTGTTATTAAAGCAAGCGGCTTTTTTAGGTCAATCCCATATTCGTTAATGTCTATTATGATTTTGGGTGTTTCGGTCGCAATACAAGTTTTTAATCAAGCCGATGTGAAAAGACGCATGCAATGTGCTCCAGTATCAGCAACCAGCGTCAATCTTTTCCTGCTGCTTGGGAACATGTGCTTTGCCTTTGCCGTATGGATTCTTCTAATGGTTGTATGTTTTATACAAAGTGGTGCATCCTTAACAGATACTCGCACCATACTCATGTCAATCAACTCTTTCGTCTTTACGTTTACCTCGCTGTCACTGGCTTTTCTTACCGCTCAATTCATTAAGGGGCCAGCGGCACAACACTCTGTCGCGAATGTATTTGCTCTGGGAACCAGCTTCATTAGCGGTGTCTTTGTTCCTCTTTCCATGCTTGGGGAAACGGTCAAGCAGATCGCAAGCTTTACTCCGGTTTACTGGTATGTCAATGGAATCGAAAACATCATCACACTCACTTCCTATAGTTGGAATGACACGAAAACAGTCTACTTCTCGATGCTAATCCAAATTGCCTTTGCTACCGCTTTCCTTACTGTTGCGCTTGTGCTCGGCAGGCAGCGAAAGAGAAGAGAAGTCTAATAAAGCATTTTGTGAAATCTGAACACGATGGTAAACAGACGCCGGTGGTGCATTCGTGCCACCGGTGTTTGTTTTACAAGCTTTTTTCTGTTGTATATAATGAATGAATGACTCGACTGCACACGTAGGAAGGCAGGCATGAAGATGAGAGAATTATTAAATAAGGAAATGCTCGAGGATCGGCTTCATAGCCTTTTGAACCGGCTTTTTCTTGCCGGTCATGAGTATGATACTGTCATTTTATCGGTAAAAGTAAATCAGTATTACTACACAGGTACCATGCAGGATGGACTTCTCGTGATTCGTAAGAATGGAGACGTTTTTTACTTTGTTCGAAAAAGTTACGATCGTGCTTGTCTGGAATCGCCGCTACTAAATATCATACCGATCCGTTCGTATCGCGATATGATCGAATATTTGCCACAGAATCTCGGTGTTGTTTATATGGAGACCGAGAAGGTTCCTATTGCAATGCTAGACCGTATACGCAAGTACTTCCAGATGGATCGAATTCTGAGTGTTGACCGACTCGTTTTGGAAGAGCGATCAATCAAGAGCGAGCTTGAGTTGGAGCTACTCAGAGAGAGCGGCCGTCTTCACGACCAGATTCTGATGGAGACCGTGCCTCATTTGCTTAAAGAAGGCATTTGCGAGACGGATTTTACCGCGGATCTCTACGCTACCATGGTGAAAGCAGGCCATCACGGTGTGTCGCGCTTTTCGATGTTCCAGGTTGAAATGGTTGTCGGGCAGCTGGGATTTGGTGCTACAAGCACATATCCGACGTATTTTGACGGTCCCGGAGGAATGCAGGGACTCTGTGCAGCGGTTCCCCTGCTTGGCAGAAGAGATGTATTTCTGAAAAAGGGCGATATTGTTTTTGTAGATGTCGGCTTTGGCAACTTAGGTTATCATACGGATAAGACCCAGGTTTTCTCTTTCGGCGCCGAGCCGTGTGAGGAGGCTTCTTATGCCCATCAGTCTTGTATTAAGGTCATGAATAAGGCAGCTGAGTTACTCATCCCCGGTAAAACACCGGCAGAGATCTACCGGACGGCAACGCAGCTGATGCCACAAAGCCTGAGTGAGAACTTCATGGGTCAGGGCAAGGACCGCGTAAAATTCTTAGGACACGGTGTCGGTCTGGAAATCGACGAGCTGCCGGTGATCGCAGACAACAAGGCCGGACCGCTTGTGGAAAATATGGTCATAGCTCTTGAGCCGAAATGCTCCTTGCCCGGCATCGGGGTGGTCGGGGTGGAGGAGACCTTCCTTGTGACAGCAAAAGGAGCCGAGTGCCTGACGGGCGGACCAAGGGAAATCATTACACTGCCTTTTAAATCATAGCGCTTTGCGAGAGATTCAATGCTGTGGTTAAGCGAGAACAAGGGACGAACTTAGCAGATGAAATGAATAAAGCACGGTGTCGGCGTCTTCCTTGCCTTTCCGTGCTTTTCTTCGATTGTAAGCTTTTGGATTTTCTGACTTTCGAGTAACCGGGCTTATTGCTCCCCAAGACCCTCGTTGTCGTTTGTCCAACTCTTTCTTCTTGCTTTTCGATAATTTCTCATACGGTATGAATGAATCCATACTATTTCCCCCTTTTAGCATATTTCTGCCTTGATGATAACAGGAATATCCGGAAGGAGCAAGGAAGGTGGTGCGTCCTTGCGACTATGTGTTTTGCATCTTGAGACCGTCCGGTGCAACGAGTGAGAGGATCATCTGGATGACCAGTTTTTTCAGTGCGTGATAATCCAGTCGTTCCACTTTTTTGTAAGCAACCTCGTGGGAATAGTTTTCGATGATGTCCATGATCAAATGAACGCGTTCATTCATATAATCCGCAGCAATTCCGTACCGGAGAAACACCGTCACCAGAGATTGGTTCATTTTCTCGTAGCTGTTATCGAGAAATTCCATGATTTGAGGATCCGTGTAGCTTAAGGCCATCATCTCACTAAAAGCAAAGGCCGATCCGATATGTGATTCAACAACGATATCCAGTACGCGGTCGAGCACCACAGGCAGGTCGACCGGAGGCGTTATCGTCGATATGTATGAAAAAAGCATGCTGTCGACCCGCTCGAAGTACAGAGGAAGTGAAGCAACGAAGATTTCGCGCTTGTCCTTAAAATACCGGTATACGATCCCGGTTGAGACGGATGCATGTTTCGCAATTTCGGCCGTGTTCGTGTGATTGTAACCCTTTGTACAGAACAAATCAAAACCGGCTTGAATAATGCGGTTCTTCTTATCAATGGATCGCTTCTGAACCGGTTCGGCCGGAAATTGCTCTGCCGCCATAGACACCTCAAATGGATGGATCGATAGTTCCATCATAAGTGAAACCGAATAAATGTCAAGAAACAACATGAAACAAAATTCATGTTATGTGTTGACATCATATTTTTCGGCCTTATGATTAAAACATGAAACAAACTTCACATTCATCTATTGCGGAGGTTATTATGTTTTTATCAATAAAGAATGTTCAGAAGAGTTATGGCATCGAGGAAGCGCGAACACAGGTTCTTTCCAATGTTTCTGTCGATCTGGAAGAGGGCGAGATTGGAGCTCTGTTGGGACCGTCAGGAAGCGGAAAATCTACGCTTCTGAACCTTGTCGGAGGATTAGAGACGGCGGATGAGGGCCTAGTCACAATCGATGATTGTGCGATTACTCGCTTATCTCCACCAAAACTTGCGCAATATAGAAGAAAATATCTCGGTTTTATTTTTCAGTTCTACAACTTGGTGCCGAACCTGACTGTGCGTGAAAATGTGGAGCTTTGTGAGTATTTAAGCCTTCGCCCACTGAACGTCGAGGAACTGCTTCGTGAGATGAGTCTTTGGGAGCACCGCAACAAGTTTCCTTCGCAATTGTCCGGAGGTCAGCAGCAACGTTGTGCGATCGCCAGAGCTCTGGTAAAGAATCCGCGACTGCTTCTGTGTGATGAACCTACGGGGGCTTTGGATTCAAATAATGCCCGCGATATTATGTGTCTTTTGGAACGGATCAACAAAGAGTATCATACAACACTTCTCATCGTTTCGCATAATCCTGTCGTTGAGGAAATGGCACATCGTGTGATCCGCCTGAAGGACGGGAAGATCATTTCAAATCGAATCAATCAGACGCCTCGGCAGGCAGCCGAACTATCTTGGTAAAGGTGAACATTATGATATTGAATCGAAGAATACTGCGTGAATTTCGAGAACATTTTGTTCGTTGGGGAGCCCTGTTTCTTCTTATAGCCGTTGGAATGATGCTGGCTGTATCTCTTTGCGGGGCCGCGACCTCTGTGATCAAGACGACTGCAGACCAAGCAATCATAAGCCGGCTTGAACACGGACAATTCTCAGTATTGACGGAACTGTCGCCGGAAATGCTGGATGATCTGACTGATGAAGGATATGAGGTGGAGAAGAGCTTTTACCGTGACTACGCAACAGTTAATGATGCTACGCTCCGCGTTTTTTCTAATCGGAAAGAGATCAATTTGCCGGCTGTTGCATCCGGTGAGCTTCCCGTTACATCTGACGAGATTTTTCTCGAAAAGCACTTTGCGAATGCTTTCAATTTTAGATTAGGATCGAAGATCCGGACCGGCGGAGAAGAATGGACTGTTGTCGGTATCGGCACCTTACCTGACTATGAGGCGCTCCTCAAGTCGTTCGGAGATATCGGTTCTGATCCGGAAAAGTTCAGTGTTAGCCTTGTCAGTCCCTCAGGATATGAGAAACTGAATGAAAAAAACGAAGCAGAGTCAGCAGAGGTGTTTTTATACTCTTTTCGGCTTCCCGCTAACGGGACAATGAAAGAACTGAATACGTATCTAAAAGATCATATCGGAGATAATAACCGGCTGATCTCTTTTACGCCGGCAACCGACAATTCCCGAATCGATGCAGCCGGACAAGACATCATGATCGCGGGTATAGGCGGTTTGGTTGGTGCTGTTATCTTTCTTATCCTATTCGGGTATGTCATTTCTGTTTTCCTTTCACAGACTTTGGATCGGGAGAGCACAGTCATCGGAGCGCTTTATGCCCTCGGCATCTCAAGGCGCGAGTTTTTGCTTCATTATTTACAACTTCCGGCATGGTTGGGCTTATTAGGTTCCGTTGTGGGAACGGGGATCGGATGGCTTATTATTCCGACACAGTTTGCGGAATCGAGAACCTACTATTCTTATCCGGAGCCCTTTGTCAGCGTTCCCTATCAACTCATCGCTTTGTCGATTCTGATTCCTCCGTTGATTTGTGTTGTCGTAAACTACTTGTTTATCAGAAAAAGGCTAAATGCCACACCTTTGTCTCTTCTTCGCGCGCAGAAAACACAGAGAGTCAATGTCCGGGCATCTTTTCAACGGTTATCCTTTTCTGCGCGATTTCAGATCCGTCATTTTCTTCGCGAAAAGAAATCCGCGGCAGCTCTTACAGGAGCACTTTTCCTGGCATTGCTACTGGTCATGCTCGCCGCAAATTGTTATTTTGTAATAGACAATCTGGCAGTACAAAACAAGGAAGATGTGCGTTTCTCGTACCTCTACTTACTCAAATATATGCCTGAAAAGGTTCCGGAGAATTCGTCAATCGCCTATGCGGAGTCTTTGAATCGAGAAGACAAAGGATATGATGTTTCCGTTACCCTCCTTGGCATAGAGTCAGAAAATCCGTACTTTCCGTTCGATACTTCTCCGAAAGACGATGAGGTGGTCCTGTCCTCTTCCGTTGCCCTGAAATTCGGTATCCAGAAAGGAGACTCCTTCTCGCTGTATGACCGGATTGAAGAAAAGGAATACAAATTCAAAGTCTCATCCGTAGAACAATACTCTGCCGGGGCATATGTATTTCTGAATATCGACTCTATGCGGGAGCTATTTAATCAGAAGGATGATTTTTACAACCTCCTGTTATCAAGTCGCGAGTTG
This sequence comes from uncultured Mageeibacillus sp., assembly GCA_964579245.1. Lineage (GTDB taxonomy): Bacteria > Bacillota > Clostridia > Saccharofermentanales > Saccharofermentanaceae > Firm-13. Next base: position 6,357 of record CAZOFY010000011.1, on the reverse strand, counting down.
GATCTTCCGGGTGAACAGATCGCGAACACAATCGAAAGAGAAGACATACTGGGCTTTGCGGATCTTTTTCAAAAAATGATGATCGGAATGATCGTCATGCTCTCGCTAGCTTCGAATCTCATTCTTTTCCTGGTTCTGTATCTGATGCTGAAGAACATGGTCGATCGCGCATCCTATTCCATTGCGCTGACAAAAACGTTCGGCTATTCGGATCAGGAGGTTCAGAAACTCTATCTGGGAACCGGTTTCTGGATCGTTCTCATATCTTCGGTTGTATCCATTCCACTTTCTAAGATCTGCGTGAATCAATTGTTTCCCTACCTTGTTTTTAATGTTGCCAGCGGATTTGACCTGTCCATGCATCCAATCGTATATCTTGGTATCCTTTGCTGGATCATGGCAAATTTCGGCATCATCTATGCTCTTCTCATAAACAGACTGAAGCACATTCCCGCATCAGCCGTCCTAAAAAACCGGGAGTAAAGAATTCTAAAAGTGATAGATTATGGGGGCACAAGCATGACAAAATAGCGAAGCCCTAAGCCTTTTGTGCAATTTTCTTATCAATAAACACGTAGAGTTGGCCCAAAAGGAGAAAACCGATACACATCACAAACACGATCGAAACAACGGCGGGCCACCCCAGACTATCGACGTTGAGAAAAGGGTAAGGGTATCGCATATCAGCATAAAAAGGAGGACCAATCTCCGCGCGTATAAAGATGAGCACGGAATACAAAAGCGGATACAGGAGATAGAGAAGTCCTGCTTTCTTCGTGAGTTTTCCGTGCGGGAGAAATAGGATCCAATCCAGAATAACAAAGATCGGAGTTACCGTATGCAGAATGAAATTTGACGACTGAAAAAGAATCGGTGGAAATGGCAGCTTGGACATATCGAAGCTGTGTCCGGAAAGAAGTGTCCAATAAATAACCATCGTTATCGTGATAAAAAAAGCAACTCCTACCTGAAGTACCGGGTTCGCCGTGTATACAGCACCTCTTGCGCCGCCTTTTCTGATTTGCATGGCGGTACCCAGAATCAAAGCTACGAACAGGATTATCGCGAAGACATTTGTTTGTATCGTGAAATAGAAAAATTGCAGAGGAGAGGAGGTGATTATGAGCATGACAACAAGTCCATAGCCTGCGATCAACAGCGCAAGGCAACGAAAGATAAGAGCAAATACTCTGTTCTCCAGCCCGGTCCTAAACAAATCCTTCATACTATTTTTCACTTGGTTTGCGAGCATTTCTTAGACATGATTACATACACTACTGCTATTATCACATCAACGACATTTTAAATAAGATTGAATACATAACGAGATTATAGTCTTTTCGATATCATGATGTAAACAAGTAAACTTTCAGGCATTATTCAGTACGTTTGAAATCTCATCACAGAACAGCTCCACCATGAAAGAAGCATTCATATACTCTTATGCTTCCGAAAAAAATCTCCTCATAACCCTGAAACCAATCCAGATTGCCGGAGACGGAACAACGGTAGACATATTCTCCGTCATGGAAGCATTCAGGGCCCCGATAAGGCATTTCTTCCGGTACGTTGCTTAAGGCGGCCTTCAGAAAATCTCCGCTGAAAGCTTTATCCAGGACGCGTCCGACATAGTTCATCGAAAAAAGAGGGCGATCATCTTCCCAGACCGCTTCTTCTCCCGAGAATCGTTCGCCCCCAAGATACGTGTCGTAGTAGAGATAGGATCCTTCCCGATATTGAAGATCATGTGAGGCCGGTCGTGAGCTTTGTGTCTCTGCGCCTTTTCCGGCGTAAGTTTTTTGCTTTGCGCGAAGAAGAAACGCGACGAATTTCTTAGTCGGTTCTGGTAATAACGCCGCTTGCTTCTGACAGGCATCATCCTTAACAAGGTAATCAACGGTAACGAGCAGATACTCACTTAGGCTGATCAGATTGGATATATCCGGGTATGCAAGTCCCGATTCCCACTTCGCTATTGCCTGGCGGGATACAGAGAGCTCAGCGGCCAGATCCTCCTGTGTCAGTCCTTTGCTTTTTCGCAGTACCTGCAGCTTTTCTGAAAAAATCATTTTCTCACCTTCTTTCTGTGTATAACGATACCATGAGAGGGATTAACGCAACAGCAATCAGCGGTTGAATTCATGCTACTTTTCGATGCGGAAAGAGATCGTATGGGAAACTTGAATTTTCTCCTCCTTGAGCCGGATTCTGATATAATCAAAGAATAAAGGAATCACGGATCGGGTTCATGATGAGGTGGAGTGTATGTTCGACAAGCTCTTCTTGCGGTCACAATCGTTGATGCTTTCGGCTGTTCTGTTACTTCCTGGATTATCTTTATCTGAGGGAATCCTTAAGAACGAATCTGTTTCTTCTGCAGAGATAAATAGTGAAATTATCCAGATGGATTCTGCGTACAATGAGGGAATACAGAGCTTTGTCACGCGCTTATACGAAATCGCCCTGGGACGCGAGCCTGATTCGAAGGGTTTTGACGACTGGTGCAGGAAATTGACCGGCGGAGATACTGACGGTGCTTCGATTGCGAAGGGCTTTCTGGGGAGTCAGGAATTTCTCGACAAACAGACGGATGACTCAACCTATGTGACTTGTTTATATCGAATTTTCTTCGACCGGGAGCCTGATGTCAATGGATTCCGGTCATGGCTTGATAAATTGTCGGAAGGTGCCTCGCGCGAGGACATTCTGGCTGGATTTATAAACTCGGTGGAGTGGGCAAACGTTTGTGTCCGTTTTGGAATCAAGTCCGGAGGGACGGCTTCTCCTACGATTGTTCCGCCTATTTCCGAAGGAATCCGGACCTTTGTGAACAGCTTATATGCGGATTGCCTGGGACGGCCGGCTGACGCTGCCGGATTTAAGCAATGGAGCTCTGAGCTGGCTGCTATGCGAATCACGGGAAAACGTGCGGCATATGGATTTTTCTTCAGTCCGGAGTTTTTGGGCCGGGCATCGAAAATGAGCTCAGTAGAGCTGGTTTCTGTTTACTATAAAGTCTTTCTGGACAGGAATCCTGATGCGGACGGACTCGCTCATTGGGTGCGGTTGCTCGAATGGGGGGCAGGGTGTCCGGATCTGTTTGCCGGATTTTCGGATTCCGAGGAGTTCAAGCTGATATGCACATCCTACGGGATCGTATGCGGTGAGACAATCCCGGTCCCGCAGACATCACCCGAGGAGGAGTACATCAGCTTTGCTGAAAGCCATTTCAAAGCCGGAATAGAAATCATGGAAACTTCCGATTTAGTCGTGCAGAATGAATACACTCTCTATGATGTTCAAGGACCGTCGACGACGAGTTCTCAGATGATCATTTCCGATACGGATAAAAGTGTTATCGAGAGTTTTGCCGCAACACACTTTGGTAGCGATTGGACGGCCTCGCAAAAAGCAGCTTATACTCTATACTGGATCAACCGGAATGTGACATATGCCGCATCGCCGGAACAATGGGACGTCATCGACGACAAGGGATTTGCGGACGCGATATTCACGTACCGGTTAGGACAGTGCGCACAATACAACGGCGCGTTGGTGGAAATGCTTTGCTTCCTGGGCTTCGACGCGGATCTGATTCAGGGTTATCGTGGCAAGGTCGCTACGTCAACGGCGCAGCATTTCTGGGGCGAGGTCACAATCTCAGACACCATATATGTCATGGAGGCCGGAAACTACGGCGACAGCGGAGAATGGTGCTATTTTTGCGCACCCTATGGAGAGACGACTAAATACATCAAGAATGGTCTGCTTATGTCCTGATCATTCATTTTTCGATAGCTTTCTTGTACGGGGCGATCATTCCCTCGTTCATTTTGTTTCCCATTTTTGCCTTGATCTTCGGATTTGTAGCAATTCCTCCAAGTAGCTTCATTTTTAATAGGGTGCCGACCTTCTTCTGAGGGAAATCGTAGAATCCGTGTTTCTTGTAAAATCGATGATCAGCTTTCATAAGTCCCTGTACGAGATAGATAAGATCCCGGAAAATCTTCATGCCGCCTATTCCGAAAAAATTCTGGGGAAGGATTAGGCGATTCTCGAGCGCGTATGCGAGCCTTGAAGAAAGCATCACGATCCCGGCTCGATCCGTCGCGCAGCCGGCGAGAAAGTTATGGCCAACCTCACAACGGCCTTCAATGATCATTTTAAGATTTGCTTCCCTGTCGTAGTCACCGTTCATGATGTAACCCATGGGCATTCCCATCGTCACGGTACGATGACCATTGCAGAATTGTCTGTCGTCATAACGCTTGAAGGTCGCGCCCATTGAATGATCCTTGATTGTGAATGCAAAGACGATGGCGCTTGCCGTCTGAATATTCTCGCGCAGGAAGCTGTCAAACCCGTCTTTATATATGCATATTCCGTCGCCTGCGCAGTGAAAACAGCCCAGACACCCGCCCGAAAAGGGATACTCCGCAACATTAATTACGCGAGTCTTGTACGGATATACCGCTTGAAAATCAGCCATCATCGCCTGAAGCGAATCATCATTAGCTTCACAGTTTGTGAGGATCACCGTATCAAACGATTCACTCTTGGGGGATTCCGGTAATCCCGGCCGGTAAGCCGTAACGGTAGTCTTTTCCACGGTATCATTACTGTCAAACAGATCATGACCGGCACTGAAAAGGACATAGTCCCAGAATGCCACAGCGTCTTTTCTGCCTTTGTCCACAAGCAGATCATCCATATCCGCAGAGAGCCCGGCTATATACTTAAGCCCCAGATCCCGGCAATTCTCCCGGATATAGTTATGAGCCGTGACATCGAAAAAATGCTTTGAAGTACTTATCTGGGCAGCAAACTTTCCGGAGAGGTCTGTTCCGCTCTCTTTCAGAAGCTCAATAAATCGGTGCAACTGATAGGGTGCGATAAAAGTATAGACAGGGTAACAAAAAAGAAGCATCTCGGCATCATTAATCGCCTTCAGTGCTTCACTCATATCTTTCTCATACGCTTTTATTTTTTTCCCGACGTGAAGCACGGAGAATTAGCAGACAGGATACTTCTTCTTTAGATAAAGAGCGGTTTGAAGAGAAATACTGTACTCACCCTTCGGGGATCCATTCAGGACACATATTTTCATATCTGTTTACCGCCAATCTCTTTTTGTCTTTCTCACGTACGTCGAAAATGCAGGAAATAATCCGTTCACTTTTCGGTCAGACAAAACCCGTTTATAAGCTGACAAATGCTTGTTCTTGATGGAATTAATTATATATCAAATTTAGCCTGGAAGCTTCGAGAAAAAATGAAGCATCTTATCGAGGCAGAGACTTCTCCATGATACTATTTTGCTGGTTCACAGATTTCTTATTACTGAAAATACAGTCCGTAATGATTGCATACGCTAACGATGTGGTTACGTCAAGGATAGGCACAGATAAACATAAGGCTGTCAGTATTGTCAGGGGCAATGAAAGGGTTTTCTCTCTGAATATTCTTATGCTACAACCAATCGAGCATAAACCTGAGAGAAACATTGTACATAGAAGGATAATCAAAGCAAATAACATAAATCCGACACCCCATACGCTTAAAAGAGCACTGAAAAATATCATCATGATATGAAATAGATAGGACGGAAGATGGATAATTTTCATAATCAGGATTATCAAGCTAACGTGGGCAACCGGTTGCTTACCCCTGGCTGTCTTAACGGTAAACACAATGACAGCGATTATAGAGTACAGATTATAAAGGATTGTGCTGACAATCAGCGCTATAAAATAGACGACTTGACTATTAGGTTCGGAGTTTATTCTATAAGCAGTGAAGTAAAGCACAATAAAAACAATATACATGTATGGGTATAGAATGACCGGCATCATGAGAAGATATTTCTTGATATTCGGATGACTTTGCACATCTCACCTCTTCATTACGATTTATACTAATTATACATTCAATATCATTGAAGGAAATTAGTCAATTTTAAATAATGTTTAATCTGAATTCCTTTCGATGGTCTGCTGTCCGGTCGTCGCTGTCGCTTCTGAAGCACCTGTCGGCCAGCCGTCCAACGGACGCCTGTCTTATCGCCATCTGCCTTCACAGGGTTCGATTCCCTCCAGCACATCAAAAAGGGCCCTTGCTCCAGTGATTGAAAAATCACTGGAGCAAGGGCCCTTTTCATGTTTTTAAGAGAAATCACCTCCAGTGATCTTTCAAAAGGGTCGGTAGAGGCGGTTCCTATTCACTTAATGTGGATTCTTTTTGCCTTGGCGCAGGAAATTCAGCGATATGGTGTTTCAACCAGGAATCAGGCGATTTCCTTCCCACGAAGCAGCTGGTCACATCGGTTTCCCTAAATTTTTCATGGAGTTTGTTTGTTTT
>CAZOFY010000010.1:0-54058 GCA_964579245.1 uncultured Mageeibacillus sp. | reverse complement strand
CAATAAGTGAATAAGAATCGCAATAGCGACACTTTTGAAAGGTCACCGGAGGTAGTTTATCTCAAAACACATGAAAAAGAGCCATAGCTCCAGTGATTATTCAATCGCTTTTGCAACAGCCCTTTTTAATTATTGAAGTCTCAGTTCAAGAGGAATTAAATCCAGCTAAATATCTTTGCAATTGTACCGATAAACATATCGTTAAAGTGTTCGATGACCGGCATTGCCGCGAAGGGAATCACAACACAAAGAAAAGTCTTAACGAGATTCTTATCTTCTGTGTATCTCTTCATCTCTTCAAAGAGGATTACCGCAGCGACCGCATAAACGGCAAGCTCAATCCCGTAGCTGAAGCCACGCAGAAAATCAACACGGGAGAAAACAATCTGGATAAGATATCCCGGAATGATCGGCCAGAATGCCAAACCGGTTACACTGATAACATCTTTGATGCTCTTCTTCTTCTCAATCTTGAAAAGATTCTGCAACAGAAAATAGGCGAAAATAAATGTTGCGAAACGGATGACGGTCGAAACAGAATACCCTGTTCTTGTGAACATCTGCGACATAAAACCGCCGAAGGTAACGAAAGAGATATTGGTAAAAGACACGATATAACTCAACACCACATATATAATTGGGACTAGCAGTCCCCATAGCCAATACTTGCTTGTAGAGTGATCAACAACTGTCTGGATCGGGTCTTTAAAATATGATTTGAAAAAAGCGCCCAAGCCTTCAAAAGCAGAAGCTTTCTTCTCGGATGATTGTGTTGTGCTCCCTGAAGCACTCGAAGAAGAGCCTTCCGGAATTTGAGATGACGGAACATCTCCGACAACAGTACCCGCAGCCGCTGCAGCGACCGGAATGGGTGAAACCTCTGCAGTGGTCTCTTCCACGATAGTCGGAATAGTAGATGCTTCCAGCTTAGCAACCACTTCTCCACATATCGGGCAAAACGAGCTGACATCAGGAATTTCTGCTGCACATTTCAAACACTTCATAATTTGCCTCCTTGTTGTTTTTATATGATATAAGGTCTATATTACACGCAAACGAATAAAACCGCAAAGATTTAGCACGATGTAAAAATAAACTTATTTAATCATGATTTGGCTGGATGCTATTCCCTCCCAAACGTTTTCGACATTTGACATTTTTGAATTGACAGACGAAAAACATATGATAAAATTGTAAGGGCGTCGGGGTGTAGCTCAGTTGGCTAGAGTGCTTGCTTGGGGTGCAAGAGGTCGCCAGTTCAAGTCCGGTCACTCCGACCAATAGTCATTTGTAAAGGGAGCGGTATCATATATCGCTCCCTTTCCGTTTATCATTCAATAAATAGTCATATTAAATGCATAAGTATGATCGATTGGTCCCGGTCCTTTTCCAATGTCCAGCATTGCCAATAATGCTCCACTTATGTACTGCTTTGAAAGAGAGACGCTTTTCTCAAGAGAATGACCGGCAGCTATGTTGCATGCCAAAGCAGAGGAGAGCGTGCACCCGGTTCCATGTGTATTGGGATTCTTGATTCTTGTTGCTTCAAACCACTGAAATTTCCCTCCTTGATAGAGAAGGTCCACAGCTTCTTCTGATTCGAGATGACCGCCTTTGATTAGTATCGCCCCCCTGTAATGTATGGATATCTCCTTGGCAGCTTTTAACATATCCGCCTTGGTTTTCACCTCGGATCCACATAAGACTTGGGCTTCCGGCAGATTCGGTGTTATGATACGCGCCATAGGAAGCAGCTCTTTCATAAATACCTCTTTTGCTTCATCTTCCATCAACTTACTTCCGCTGGTAGAAACCATCACAGGATCTAAAACAATATTTGTAGCATGATATTTTCTGAGCCGACCTGCTATAACAGAAATAATTTCGCCGTCAGCAACCATACCGATCTTAATACTGTCCGGGACGATATCCTCGAATACGCAGTCGATCTGCTTTCCAACAAATTCAGGTGACAGCTTGACAACATCCCTCACACCTAAAGTATTCTGAGCAGTTACTGCGGTAACAACAGTCATTGCATACATTTGATGTGCGGTTATGGTTTTAATATCTGCTTGAATTCCTGCACCTCCGATTGAATCCGATCCGGCTATTGATAATATCTTTCTCATATCATTCCTCCAAATCATCAATTTCTGTATATCTTTTTTTGCCAGAGCATTGGAAAGACGATCCCTTGTCTACAACCGCGGATGATAATACTCGTAATTTTTGGCATGCTCTATAGATATCAGTCTCATGAAAAATAGCGGATACCGTGGCAATTCCGGCTATTCCTGTTCCGGCGAGCAAAGTAATATTCTGTGCCTTGATCCCTCCAATTGCCACGACAGGAATGGAGACAGAACTTGTTATCTGCTTTAAGCATTCTTTTGAAATATTTTTAGCGTCCAACTTTGTCATTGTCGGGAAAACAGATCCAGCTCCTAAGTAGTCTGCTCCCTGATTTTGCGAGCATAAAGCCTGCTCTGCTGATTGAGCCGAAGCACCGATCATGCGGTTGTCGCCTATAATCGTTCGAGCCCTCTCTATACTCATATCTCGCTGCCCTACGTGAACACCATCGGCACCGATTTCTAGGGCCAACTCCACATCATCATTCATGATAAATGGGATAGCATATCTGTCACATAAGGCACGAACGATTCTGGCATGTGCCTTTACCTCATTTCTCCCGTGAAGCTTGTCACGAAATTGCAGACAAGTAACTCCCCCCCGCAGGGCTGCTTCCACTTGATCATAGAAGACTGTAGCGTCTCTCCATCTATCATCTGTAATTGCGTAAAGCATGAATATTTCTCTACTCAATTTCATAATTTGCTCTCCTAACTAAGTCCATAGGTGTCATTCGATAAATAGCATCGATTATGCCATTTCTAAATCTCATGTTACCGTCTATTTCTGAGAGTCGTTCATAAGCAATTTCTCCGGAAACACCCATGACGATCATAGCAGCAGAGACCGCTTCAAATAACGATTCCGGATTTACGGCAGAAAAAGCACCAATCAGAGCAGATAGCTGACATCCTGTTCCTGTGACACGACTCATCATCTCTACCCCATTTCGAATCAGACAACTTCGGTTATCCTTTGTTACAATATCAACCGAACCACTCATCGCAAGGATTGACTTTGTTTTTCGGGACAATTGCTTTCCGAAAGTCAGGAAGTCCTTTAGATTTGTTTCGGTTATCGCGTCTTCTCCATGCGCATCGACCCCGTTCGTGCATTTTTTCTCGAAAAGCAACGCCATGAGCTCACTGGCATTGCAACGAATAACAGAAAATTGAATCTCACTGAGAAGATGAAGAGCCGTGTGCATGCGAAATGACGAGGATCCAACACCAACAGGATCGAGAATAACCGGTATTCCTATTTCATTAGCTTTTCTACCGGAAGCCAGCATCGCGGGTATCACATTTGTACTTAAAGTCCCCATATTAATCACCAATGCGTTACTATTCTGTGTTATCTCAGGAGCCTCCTCAACAGAGTCTGCCATCACCGGGCGCGCACCGCACGCAAGCAGAAGATTCGCACAATCATTGGCGGTTACATAATTTGTGATCATATGAACGACCGGCTTCATATGCTTGACAGAACCAAGATACTTATACTGCATGATGATCCTCCTCTGCGTGTTTTGGTTTTGAAGAAGAGAAGGTTCTCAGAAGATAATTTGCTCCCAGACTAAGAGCCGCAGTAATCAACATGGCTGGAAAAGAGCTTCCCAAAGGAGTTTCCACGGACAACAAGAGTCGATACGATGCGAACCCGAGTATCCAGATGATCCCGTTACAGAGGTTGAAGCCCCTCGAAGATGCATCTTTCTTTAAAATGAAAAAGTCAACAAGTTGGATAGCAATCATGGGGGCAAAAACAGAACCAATCAGATACAGGAATTCTTCGTACGCGTTTGCCTGCACGAACATCGCCAGAATAATTCCTGCCACACAAACAAGAATAGCCGCCGGTTTTTCTTTGATTTTTTCTGAGATACTTCCAAAGCTCACACCGGCAGAATAAGCATCCATAAATGTTGTCGTCACCGTCGAGAAAATGATGACAAGAAATGCCGCAGCACCCATTCCGGCCTTGAACATGAGTAAAGGTATGCTAGTCTCCCCTGTGAACAAGGCGGCCTGGAGGCCAATGACATACATCAAGGAGCTGATCAGAAAATATACAACAGCACTTACAACAGAAGCGCTGACAGGACTCTTGGAATGGCGGGTATAGTCAGAAATCAGAGGCAACCATGACAGAGGCATAACAGCACTCAGTTCAACGGCTGTTCCAAATCCAATGGATTCATATGGACTAGTGGATCCGGATGCCTGAAAAACAGCAACGCACATGAATATCGATAATACAAACAGAGTCAGCATTGCAATTGAATTCAGCTTTCCGAGATTTTTGACGCCAATAAGAATCCAGACAACGATTAAAGCGCCGATCAAAAGAATCCAAACATTTCTCATACCCACGGGAAAGATTCCCTCGATGGCTTCTGCCCCGTTTAAAATCATGATGGCCGTCCAACCAGCCAGTTGTAATATATTGAGAACGGAAAAAACGATTGCCCCTTTTCCCCCAAAAGACATCTTAACGGTCTCCATGGAGCTTTTACCGGTCCTTCCACCGATTACCCCTGCAAGAGCCAGCAAAGAACAACCAATCAAGTGTCCGATTATGATTGCAAGGATTCCTTTCTGCAAGCCTAATGGTGCTATCAGAGTACCTGTCATGATTTCTGCAATCGAAACAGCTGCACCGAACCATATCAACGCGTTCGAGAAATTCGTTGTTTTATTTTGATTCATAGAGAGTCCTCCACTTATATATTCTGAACTCGTTTTAACGTACCAGTACGACGCAATGCCAAGAGAAATAATCCGGCAAGGACTGCTCCAGCTGCAGAGGAAATAAGAAATGGTAGGATGTAGAAATAAAATGCGATGTCCCCGGCTGCTTTTCCCATCAAAAGAATCGCAACGGGATACGCAGCTAAACCGCCAAGGATTGATGTACCAAGCATCTCACCAACCAGTGTCAGAGATAGTTTTTTTGATTTGTAATAAATAATCCCACTTAAACAGGCGCCAAACATGCTGCCGGGGAAAGCCATTGGAGTGCCAATTCCCATCATATTTCGAAGTAGGCTCGATACAAATGCAATCCATACACCATACCATGGACCAAGTAGGACAGCGGAAACAATGCTGACTAAGTGTTGGACCGGAGCACATTTACTTCCAAACAAGGGAAAGGAGAATAGACTGCCGACAACCGCCAGTGCGGCAAGAAGAGCCGCTATCGCTAATTTTCTCGTTTTCATATATACCTCCCATAATTTTTGCATGCAAAAAGAGACACCCTAGCGGGTGTCTCCGAAAAAAGTCGCTCAAAGTATGACTTCCTACGGCGGCATTATCCGCGTCAGGTCAAGGGTCGAAGTTCGATTACTTCCTCTCAGCCCGTCTCTACGAGCTCCCCTGTTTATGTATGATGCTTTCACATCGATATGATAGTTAACTTTTTATCTTCCGAGAATCAGAAATCACGAGAACGAGCACTCGGATGAGACGGTCCAGTGTCATTACCGCCGTCCTTCGGTCCCTGGAAAGAATCTCTTCTCTCCGGTCGCGGGCCACGGTTTCTGTCACCTCTATCCCCGTGATCTCCTCTGGCTTCACCGAAGCCGCCTCTTCTCTCACGCTGCGGTCTGTCACCCATCGGGCGGCGAGGTGCCTCAGGAGACTCTGTAAAGCCTTCAGGTTTCTCGGTGCAGTCTCTCATGGAAAGATTGATTCTTCCCTGAGCATCGATCTCCATGACCTTGACCTTGATCTTATCGCCTTCCTTGACAACATCTTCAACCTTATCAACTCGGTTCCATGCCATCTTTGAAATGTGAACAAGTCCCTCCTTACCGGGAAGGAATTCGACAAAAGCTCCAAAAGCCATCAGTCTGGTAACTGTTCCGTCAAAAACTTCACCCGGTTCCGGATCATTTACGATTCCATGAATAATTGCAAGTGCGCGTGCTGCCTTCTCGGCATCCGGGGTTGCAATAAAAATACGTCCGTCATCATTGATATCGATCTCAGCGCCGGTATCGGCAATGATCTTATTGATGACCTTGCCGCCGGAACCGATAATTTCACGGATCTTATCGATAGGGACCTGTGTTGTGATGATGCGTGGAGCATACTTCGAAAGATCCGCTCGAGGAGCGCTGATCCGAGGAAGCAGAACATCATTGATGATCTGCATGCGACCCTTGCGCGTCATCTCAAGAGCCTGACGAATGATCTCCAGAGATAAACCGTCAACCTTGATGTCGACTTGAATCGATGTGATACCAAGCTCCGTGCCGGCAACCTTGAAGTCCATATCGCCAAAGAAGTCTTCGATGCCCTGAATGTCCATGAAAACAAGGAAATCTTCTTCGTTCTCCTCATTTACGATGAGACCGGTGGAAATGCCTGCAACGGGACGCTTGATCGGAACACCCGCATCCATCAGAGCCAGCGTGCTGGCGCATACGGAGCCTTGCGAAGTGGAGCCGTTTGACATCAAGATTTCAGACACCGTGCGAATAGCATAGGGAAACTCCTCCTCAGAAGGCAAAACAGGCACCAGAGAGCGCTCAGCAAGAGCACCATGGCCAATCTCTCTTCTGCCCGGAGAACGGGTCGATTTCGCTTCGCCGACCGAATAGCCGGGGAAATTGTAATGATGCATATAACGCTTGGAATCCTCTGAATCGAGGCCGTCAATCGTCTGCGACTTAGAAAGAGGGGCAAGAGTACAAGACGTCAGAACCTGTGTCTGTCCGCGTTGGAATAGACCTGTACCATGAACGCGAGGTAGTAAACCTACATCGCAGGACAAAGGACGAATCTGATCTAACGGACGGCCGTCCACACGAACATGTTCACGGAACAGATAGTCACGAACGACCTTCTTCTCAAGCTTATAGATGGAATCACCGACATACGGAAGGTATTCCTCCTTCGTCTCGGTCAGATAAGCCTTTACCTTATCGGTCAAAGCTGAGACATTGGCGTCGCGAACACTCTTGTCGTCCGAAAGGACCGCCTGTCTCATATCATTCCATGCATATTCCTTGATATAGGCAAATGCATCTTCCGGGATGTCCGAGGACTGATACGTAAACTTCGGCTTGCCTATCTCGGCTACGATGCTGTCAATAAATGCGACAACTTCCTTGATCGTCTCATGTCCGGCAGCGATAGCCGCCAACATGATCTCATCATCAACCTCATTCGCTCCGGCCTCCACCATGCAGATCTTCTTCTTCGTTCCGGCAAGAGTCACATACATACGGCTCTTCGTTCTCTGCTCTTCAGTAGGGTTGATGATTGCCTCATCGTCGATTAATCCGATAATAACTCCGCCGATTGGCCCGTTCCACGGAATGTCAGACGTTGAAATGGCAATAGACGTTCCGATCATTGCTGCGATCTCCGGAGAACAGTCTTGATCAACAGACATGACAAGATTCGAAACAACGACATCGTTCCGAAGATCCTTCGGGAATAGCGGGCGGATCGGACGGTCAATCACACGGGAAGTCAGGATAGCCTTCTCAGAAGGTCTTCCTTCACGCTTGATGTAGCCTCCCGGAATCTTACCGACAGCATACTGTTTCTCTTCATAATCTACAGAAAGCGGAAAAAAGTCGATACCGTCCCGAGGTGTCGAGGATGCGGTAACAGTGGATAGAATTACTGTCTCACCGTAACGGATCAGGCAAGATCCGTTCGCGAATTGAGCCAGCTTGCCGGTTTCCACAATAAGCGGACGGCCGGCGAGGGTCGTTGAAAATGTTTTCTCCATGAAAAATATTCCTCCCAGGGTGTAATATTGCATCCAAGGCGGTAGTTTGTAGATTCATCGATCGTATCTTTGCATCGATTGATCAATCTACCCTCTACAACCCGGATGGTAACGAAAGATAGAACCATTATACCTCATTTTTTCGAAATAAGAATCGAAACAGTATAAATCTCAAAAAAGGCGGACCGTTAAGTCCGCCTTTCGAAAATCATCCAAATTACTTTCTGATGCCAAGCTTAGCGATGATTGTTCTGTACCGCTCGATGTCAAGGCTGATCAGATAATCAAGAAGACCTCTTCTCTTACCAACCATTGTCAGAAGACCTCTTCTGGAGTGGTGGTCGTTCTTGTGAGTCTTCAAGTGCTCCGTGAGGTGATTGATTCTGGCAGTGAGAATAGCAATCTGCACTTCCGGTGAACCTGTGTCGCCTTCCTTGAGACCATACTCTTTGATAATTTCTGACTTGTTAATCGTGTCCATCATGTTCCTCCTTCAAAGTCCGGCAGCAAAGAACCAGGTCGGACGTTCCTGCATCTGTGACTGCGGCAAAATACGTATGAAATATTAACATACCATTTGTTTCTTGTAAAGGACGAAGATGCAAACGAAGAATCCATTATATCTTCAGCAAGACGGGCCTGTCTCGACGGACACACGTTTTAGTATGGCCCTGGCCGCCATAACACCACTGGCACCTGCCTGAGAGAGTCCTCTTGTTATACCTGCACCATCCCCGGCGGCGAAGAAATTCGAAAGCTTGGTCTCCAGCTCGTTTGACAGTTGCAGTCGCGCGCTATAGAACTTGACTTCAACTCCATACAAAAGCGTGTCCTGATTTGCCGTACCGGGCGCCAATTTATCTAATACCTGAATCATTTCGATGATATTATCCAGATGGCGCTTCGGCAGAACAAGTGACAGATCACCGGGGACTGCCTCAAGTGTCGGCTTAACAAATCCTTGCGGGAGTCGATGTGAGTTTGTTCTCCTACCGTCCAGCAGATCCCCGAACCGTTGGACCATGATTCCGCCCCCAAGCATATTGGACAGCGATGCGATCCTCTTTCCGTATTGATAGGGTTCATTGAACGGAGTTGTAAATCGATTGCTTACCAGTAAAGCGAAATTGGTATTCTCACTGCGTAATGCGGGATCCGTATAGCTATGACCGTTCACCGTCATAATGCCGTCCGTATTTTCTGTGACAACATGTCCATATGGGTTCATGCAAAAAGTACGAACGACGTCCTTATATTGACTTGTTCGGTATAGAAGCTTCGCTTCATACATGGCGTCTGTTATGTCCTTAAATACAATAGCCGGCAATTCGACTCTCACTCCGATATCAACCTGGTTGTTGATCATCGGAAGATTGAGTTTCCGGCAGGTAGATGAGAACCATTCCGCTCCGCTGCGCCCGGGAGCAGCGACCAAGTACTTACAGTGAACGGTGCCGCTTGAGGTACTCAGCGAATAGGTTCCGTCCGGTGACTGCTCGATATCATCAACACGGGTCCTGCATAAAAGATCCAGTCGGCCGGTCAGATACTGGCATTGCTTGATCAGAATCTCGCGATTACGTTCTGTACCCAGATGCTTGCACCTTGCATCCATGAGATGAAGATCGTAGCTGATCGCTCGCTTTCGGATCAAGTCGCCCTTAGGCGTCGATGTCGAAAACACCTCGTCCGTGGCACCGAATCGCATATTGACAGAATCAACGTAATCAATCAATCGCATGACTTCCGTGTCACTGATATACTCATTCAGCCATCCACCAAATTGCGTAGTGAAATTGAATTTCCCGTCTGAAAATGCTCCGGCTCCGCCAAATCCCCTCATAATCGCACAAGTCCGGCAGTTTACACAGGACGTCGTCTGATGGTCGATGATTGGACAGGAACGCTGTTCGATCGGCTCCCCTTGCTCCAGGATGGCTACCTTAAGCTCAGGATTCTTGTCAGTCAGTTCGTAACCGGCAAAAATGCCTGCAAGTCCGGCGCCTATGATGACAACATCGTATTGCTTACCTGTATGCATAGTTACCCCTTATCATCCGTAAAATGAAAATCGTCATTCAGAAATAGCAGTCTGATCATCCATTTCCGCTTTGCGTGCAAAATACATCTCAGCTCTGGTCGTCAAAATATACGGTACTAAAGCGGAGGATAGGATACCGCACGATAATAGGACAAGCAGCCACCATCCGATAAAGGAAAGGTCTAGCAAAAACATGCTGCCTTTCTGCCCGTCAGTCATCTTCTTACTCATATTCATGACTTCCCGATAGGACAACTGAGGCTGATCAACGAGTAAAAACGGAATATATAGATATGCATACATACGGTTCATGACAACCAACATGTAGACTGCCAGAGCAATGAAAAGCAGCAAAAGATACACAATCAGTAAAACGAATGCGGCGCCCCCCCCCGAATCGGGAGAATCCTTTGTAACATAGGAAATTGCTGCTGATCCGAAGATGAGGCTCACAGTAGGAACGATGAAAATAGCGGTTGGCACAAACGACCAAATATACTGCCACAAGTATCCCCAAGCCATACCAGCGGTAACCCTCTTGTATGAGTCTTTTCGAAAAGCAGAAAAAATGATGTCAACACTCGTAAACTTATCATGATTCCTCTGTTGCATGATAAAATTCGTCAATCCGTAGTTCAGGGGAGCTGATATGAACATAATGATGGCAATTGAAATGGCTGAGACCAGAAGCTGCATGAAGGCAGTCGCAGAAATGACTGCAATATATGTTGACAGCAGTGAGGCAGAACTACGTGGATTATCGGCCAAAGCCGTCAGAACCGATATTCCTGATGTGGCTGCCGGCATGGCGATCGAGGATATAATGGTTACGATTGAAGAAGCTGCCGTTTGAATGAGCACTGTTAAGAAAGTCGCCAATAATGCCCACCAATAATTCTTTGACAATATATTCCATGCCCGTTGCTTCAGTTCGTCAATATTCCACATCTTGTCCCCCCCTTTTATCTCTTTGATTATATCGTTTCGAGGCACTTGTGTACATAATAACGTACTTTCTTTTCTGTCAGAAATCTTTTCCATCCAAACTTCATCGTGTATAATGACTTTACTTATTCTTAAGATTGTGGGGCATATATATGA
Source organism: uncultured Mageeibacillus sp. (assembly GCA_964579245.1). Lineage (GTDB taxonomy): Bacteria > Bacillota > Clostridia > Saccharofermentanales > Saccharofermentanaceae > Firm-13. The sequence goes on along the minus strand of CAZOFY010000010.1, from coordinate 43,029 downwards.
ATCATTCGATTACTTCTCCGAAGGGCTTTCTGGCTTCCGGAATTCATTGTGGATTGAAGAAAACACAGACTCCGGACCTTGCTCTGGTTATTTCGGACGTTCCCGCTCATGTTGCCGGTGTATACACAAGAAATCTGGTAAAGGGCCATTCTCTTGTTCGAACAATGCAAATTGTTAAGCGCGGCGGAAAGGCACGAGGAGTAATCATCAATAGCGGAAATGCAAACGCGTGTGTCGGAGAGAATGGCATACGGGATGCCGAGAGCATGGCTTCGTCTGTTGCTTCGTCGATTGCATGTTCTCCCGACGAGATCTTGACGTGTTCAACCGGCGTTATTGGTCAACGGATGAATATGGATTGTATTCTTGCAGGAATTCCACAGCTTGTGTCTTCTCTTTCTTCGAAGATTGATGCCGGTCATGTAGCTATGAGAGCCATTATGACAACGGACACGATTCCGAAGGAATCCACAGCCAGAATCGAGGTCGGAAGTTCTTGTATCACTTTGTCCGGGATGGCAAAGGGATCCGGGATGATCCATCCGGATATGGCAACGATGATCAGTATCATTACTACAGATGCCGAGATTCAGACCGAAGTATTACAAGATCTTTTATCAGAGGTTGTTACACACACTTTCAATCGTGTTTCTGTCGACGGAGACACATCAGTTTGCGATACGCTTCTTATCTTCGCTAATGGCAAATCCGGAGCACCAGAAATCGTACCCGGCACACCGGAATATGCATTATTCAAGGATGCGTTGACACAGGTATGTATAGATTTGTCGAGAATGATTGCCAAGGATGGAGAAGGAGCCACTAAGCTTGTCGAGGTTGAAGTCACCGGCGCCGCTTCTGCACGCGATGCGTATCTCATCGTTTTGGCCATTTGCCGATCCCCCTTGTGTAAAACCGCTTTTTTCGGCGAAGATGCGAACGTCGGGCGCGTTATGACTGCGGCCGGCTATTCCGGCGCAAATTTTGATCCGAGTAAGGTTGATTTTTTCATAGGAGAGCTCCCTGTTTTTGAGAAAGGAAATGCATTGCCTTTTGACGAATCAGAGGCGAAGAAAATACTAAAGAAGCCGGAGATTCTTATCTCTCTGCATCTTCATGACGGAGAATTCTCCGACCATATGTGGACATGCGATTTTTCTTATGATTATGTAAAGATTAACGGAAGCTATCGTTCCTGACCCGTTCGGAAGCAATAATCTAAAAGAGGTTAATACAAAGCCGTTCCTGCCTGAGACTTAATCTACGGGCAGAAGCGGCTTTTTTGTCAGTCAGATATTTCCTTCTCTATGTTCTCAAAAGAGAAAGCGTTCTCCATATAATCAATCACGATTTTTGATACGTTCTCGAGTTTACCCATAAGATACATATCAGATAGTGGGTCCTCCAGGCGACGTTGTATTGTCTTTCGAAGCGGACGAGCGCCGTATTTTGCATCATAGCCCTCGGTCGCAAGCTGATCCTTCGCCCTGTGTGAGACCTCGATCTGAATTCCTTTCTCCGATAGCTGACCTGCCAATTCCCCAAGCATCAGATCAACGATCTTGCGAATCTCTTCTCTGGTCAACTCCTGAAACACAATGATCTCATCGATACGATTCAAAAATTCTGGACGGAACATCTCCTTCAAAACGCTCTGAACACGGCTCTCCAGTGCGACATAGCCTTCTGCTCCGAAACCAAATCCGTTGGATTTTAATGTCGTGCCCGCATTCGATGTCATTATCAGGATCGTATTCTCGAAATTGACAAGGCGGCCGTGGCTGTCAGTCAATCTTCCGTCATCCAGGATCTGAAGCAAAAGGTTGAAAACATCCGGGTGTGCCTTCTCAATCTCATCGAAGAGAATGACCGAATACGGTTTCCTTCTCACTCGCTCCGTCAATTGTCCTCCGTCATCGTAACCGACATACCCAGGAGGTGAACCGATAAGTTTGCTTACAGTATGTGCCTCCATGAATTCTGACATATCCATACGGATCAAGGCATCCTCCGAAGCAAACATAGCTTCCGCTACCGCCTTTACCAACTCCGTCTTGCCAACACCTGTCGGCCCGACAAATATAAAGGATGCAGGCTTATGCTTCTTACCAAAGCCGGAGCGATTACGACGAATCGCTCTGGCAAGTGCCGATACGGCCTTCTCCTGGCCGATAACTCTCTGATGCAAACGTTCTTCAAGCTTCAACAATTTCTGTGAATCTGATTCTGAAATACGCTGAACAGGAATGCCTGTCCACATCTCGATGACCCGGGCGATATCTTCCGTAGAAATAATTGTAGGAATCAATTCACTTTCCAGCGAAGTGATTTCCTCCTGTGTCCGAAGCAGTGTAGCCTTTGTCTCCGCCTGCTTCTCATATAGAGATTCTGACTCGATCACCTGAGGAGCCGAAGCCTCGATCTTTGTCTCAATCTCAGAGGAGAGAGCTTCAAGCTGATCCTTATCCTGTTTGAGCCGCTTATACTTGACAAGCCGAACTTCCTTCAGGTTTGCACGGGATCCTGCTTCATCCAAAAGATCAATTGCTTTATCCGGAAGAAAGCGGTCCATGATATAACGCGAGGACGCTCTGACGGCATACTCAATCACTTGATCTGAATATGAGACATGGTGATGTGTCTCGTAATAGTCCTTAATACCCTTCAATATTTCTATGCTGTCTTCAATATTCGGTTCTTCAACCATGACCTTCTGGAAACGTCTCTCCAGAGCCGAATCTTTTTCGATAAAACGACGATATTCTTCAAGAGTCGTTGATCCGATAACGCGTATTTCGCCCTTCGCCAAAGCAGGTTTCAGAATATTCGCAGCGTTCATCGCGCCCTCAGCATCGCCCGCCCCCATAATGTTGTGAAGCTCATCGATTACAAGAATAATATTCTCGCTCTTTCTGGCATCATCAACAACGCCCTTCATGCGGCTCTCAAACTGTCCGCGAAATTGTGTGCCGGCCACCATGGCTGTCATATCAAGGAGGTAAACTGACATATCCAAGAGCTTCGCCGGTACATCCCCTGAAGCGATGCGAACAGCCAAGCCTTCTGCGATTGCAGTCTTTCCAACACCCGGAGCACCCAGCAGGACGGGATTATTCTTAGAACGTCTGTTAAGAATTTGTACAACTCGCTCCAGCTCTTTCGAACGGCCGATAATGCGGTCAATCTTTCCAAGTCTCGCCTTATCTGTCAGATTCGTACCGAACTGATCAAGAAATTTGTGCTTTGGCTCACGCTTCCCGGCTTTCTTCTGCTCTTTGCGAGTCTCTGAGATTCGATCACCATCCTCGTTAACATCTGAGATATAACTCATAGGAGCATTTCCGTCAGCCTCGCCGAAAGGCAAGTCTTCTTCATCTGAATTATCCTTTAGATCGTCGCCTCCTCCAATTTGCAGGAAACCAAGATTCGATAATGGTTGCAAGGATTCCGGATCCTGATCCTCATCCTGATTGTCACCAAAATTCGATAAATCTCCGCTAAACTCTTCGGACCCGAGGAGTAGCTTGAACACATCTTCCGGTTGATTGCCATCCATGCCAGACATCAGACTATTGAGTCTCTCAGAAACCTTGTCAATATTGGAATCATTGATACCGGCCTTCGAAAACATCTCGTCGATTCCGCCGATTCCTGTCTGGTATGCACACTTCAAACACAAACCTTCACTGACTCGCTTGCCATTATCAAATCGAGTTGTAAATACGACCGCTACATTTCTCTTGCAAATTGCACATTTTGTCATGTAAATATCCTTATTGCCCTGCCTGGGGCTTCCTTCTTCTTGGTTTGCTTCCTATGGAGATCTCCATCGCTTCCTTCAGGAGTTTCTCCGAGTTCATGACTTGATTCGGGTCAGTCTCACAGCCTCTTCTCCTGTCACGTTCCAGAAGCGGTTTCAGGTATTGACCGGTATAAGATGCCGGGTTAAGACTGACGTCTTCCGGTGTACCGCAGGCAATCACATAACCGCCGCCGTCACCGCCATCCGGTCCAAGGTCTATAATATGATCGGCTGTCTTGATCACGTCCAAATTATGTTCGATAACCAAGACAGTATTACCATTTTCTGTCAGGCGATGCAAAATGTCAACCAACTTATGAACGTCTGCAATATGCAACCCTGTAGTGGGCTCATCCAAAATATAAAATGTGTGCCCGGTGCTTCTGCGAGAAAGTTCTGTCGCAAGCTTCACTCTTTGTGCTTCCCCTCCCGAAAGCTGGGTAGAGGGCTGTCCGAGACGGATATAACCCATGCCTACGTCGACTATCGTCTCGAGCTTTCTCTTGATGCGAGGAATCCCGTCAAAATATTCAAGCGCCTCTTCCACCGTCATTTCAAGAACATCCGCAATACTCTTTCCTTTGTACTTGACTTCGAGCGTTTCCCTGTTGTACCGATGACCTTTGCAAACGTCGCAGGTAACATAAATATCAGGTAAAAAGTGCATCTCAATCTTATTCACTCCGTCTCCCGAACAGGCTTCGCACCGGCCTCCCTTGACGTTAAAACTAAATCTTCCATTCTTGTAGCCTCTGGCTCTGGCGTCCTTTGTATTCGCAAACAACTCACGGATTAGGTCAAAGCATCCTGTATAGGTCGCCGGATTCGATCTGGGAGTCCTGCCGATAGGAGATTGATCGATGGCAATTACCTTATCAAGATACTCAATGCCTTGCATGGAATCGTAGGAACCGAACTGCCGTCTTGCTCCATTCAGGTCAGACGCCAGCTTCTTTAAAATGATCCCGTTGACCAAAGAACTCTTCCCCGAGCCTGACACACCAGTCACGCACGTAAACAGGCCCAAAGGAATCGATACGTCAATGTTCTTCAAATTGTTCTCACGAGCTCCATTGATGCAAAGAAATTGCGTTCCGGGTTTTCGGCGCGTCACAGGGATCGGGATATACTTCCTGCCGCTCAGATACTGGCCAGTAATGGATGTCTCCGTCTTCTCAAGTTCTTGCGCTGTTCCGAGCCCAACAATATACCCTCCGTGCTCTCCGGCACCCGGTCCTATATCAACGATGAAGTCGGCGGCACGCATCGTATCCTCATCATGCTCGACGACAAGGACTGTGTTTCCGAGTGACCTTAGATGCTTCAACGTCGCCAGGAGACGGTCGTTGTCCCGTTGATGAAGACCGATGGATGGTTCATCCAGAATGTACAGTACTCCCATCAATCCGGATCCAATCTGTGTTGCTAGGCGGATTCGTTGTGCTTCACCGCCTGACAGCGTCGCGGATGCCCGGTTCAACGTTACATAGTCAAGACCGACATCAATAAGGAATGTCAATCTTGCGAGTATTTCCTTGATGATCGTCTCCGATATTTCTCGTGATTGTCTCGAAAAAGTCATCTTCTGTAAGTATGATTTGCAGGACCGGATCGGCAGACAAGTCAACTCGTATATGTTCAGTTCTCCGACCTTAACGGACAGACTCTCGCGCTTCAATCGGGCACCCTGACACTCCGGACAAGGATGGATTGACATATACTGCTGATAGTAATCCTTCATATCGTCAGATCCTGTCTCCTTAAATCGTCTCTCGAGGCTCGGTATAACCCCTTCCCAGGCAGAACGATATGTCGATCCTCTTGAATACTTGCTGTTAGACGTATCAACAAGAAGCTTCTCCCCGTCATTTCCCCAAAGTATAATCTTCTGCGTTTTCTCATCAAGTTGATTCCATGGAGTATCCAGAGAAAAATAATAGCGCTCTGATAATGCGATAATAAATGATCGGCCCCAGCTTCCCGGATCGTCAAAATTCCATCCGCCGACTCGAATCGCACCATCATTCAGAGAGAGCTTCGGATCGGATATACAGAGTTCCGGATCGATAATCGTGTGATACCCGATACCGGAACAGGATGGACACGCTCCGAAGGGATTATTGAACGAAAACATTCTCGGTGTGATCTCTTCGTAACTGATACCGCAATCCGGGCAGGAAAATAGCTGTGAAAACAGGTGTTCTTCTTCCCGATATGAAATCTCTCCGTATTCATTCTCACTCTCAGGGATTTGTACAAGCGTCGTAAGCAATCCATCAGAAAGCTTTAATGCAGTCTCGGCGGAATCATTCATACGGGATCGAATATCATGCCGAACGACAAGGCGATCGATAACGACCTCAATTGTATGCTTCTTATTCTTTTCGAGAATGATTTCATCCTCTATCTCGTACGTCTCTCCATCTACCCGTACACGGGCATATCCCGCTTTTCTGAAATCTTCGAAAACCTTAGTGTACTCGCCCTTGCGTCCACGCACGACCGGTGCCATCAGAATGATTCGGGTCCCTTCGCCGAACGCGATCAACGTGTCGAGTATTTGGTCGATTGACTGGGATGAAATGACCTTCCCGCAGGAGGGGCAATGCGGAATTCCGACTCTGGCATACAGTAGTCTCATGAAATCATAGATTTCTGTTACCGTGCCAACGGTAGATCTAGGATTCTTGCTTGTTGTCTTCTGATCGATGGCAATAGCCGGAGACAGGCCGTCGATCTGATCGATATCCGGCTTCTCCATCTGTCCTAAGAATTGTCGGGCATATGAAGACAGGGATTCAACATATCTTCTTTGCCCTTCGGCATAGATTGTGTCAAAAGCCAAGGAGGACTTTCCCGATCCGGAGATCCCTGTCAATACGACGAGTTTGTCTCTTGGAATATCTAAATCAATATTCTTTAAATTATGTTCGCGAGCACCGCGAATACGTATGAACTGATCCATGTTGTAATGCCGCCTTAGAAAGATTGATCCCATATAGAACCGGATTCAAGTCTATCATATCTGATTTCTCTACGGCTATAATTGCTAGGTTTGGAAGAAAATTTAACATTTTGTTCGTTTTGGACTTGCGGTAAACCCCATGTTTATGTTATCATTCCTCTTGCGTTCCAAAAGAACGAACTCGGCCCTATGGTCAAGCGGTTAAGACGCTGCCCTCTCAAGGCGGAATCAGGAGTTCGATTCTCCTTAGGGTCACCACAGAAGCACCTTCCGGTGCTTCTTTTTTTAACTTTTATTACCTGAGTTGCAACAAGCGCGAAGCAAGAAAACTACCTTCTTTGCGGATGATGGGCAAGCGGCTATACCGGAAAAACATCTTTTGCAATCGAGTAGAGATGTTCAAGCCTCTAAGTATAGGAAATGGATCCTAAATTTGAAAATCACCCTCCGAAATAGAGTAGAGATCTTGAAACCTCTATATAAAGCAAAAAAGTTATAACGCATTTTTGTCAATGATTACCGACTAAATCGCGAAAAAGGCCGATTTCGTATGTGCATCAATGAGCAATAAGAGCGTTATTTATCAATGTTACCTACCAAATTGGCAAAATGCAACTTTTCGTATGTGCATCATTGAACAATAATGAAGTTATTCGTCAATGATTACCTACTAATTTACGATTTATAGCGAATTAGTAGGCACAGGGGCGAGTGAGGACGAAATATCTTCTCAATGAATACCATCAAAATCCTTCTGAATTCGTCATTTGGTATGTATTAGAGTGTGAGATATTTGATAACGCAACGTTTCTTATCAATAAATACCATACAAGAAGTCTATTATCCACTTTTTAGTATGTATAACTATGTGATATCCCTAAGATTCTTTTCATTGGAATAAATCACTTATCAACGCCCTCGAATAGAGTACGAGGACACATTTCATGTTAGCAAGTAATACAAGACACCATTTAATGGACGCGCCCAAGCCGTAATTGCTATTGCATCCCGCAAGAAGAGATATTAGCACGCGCCCAAGCCGTAATTACTATTGCATCACACAAGAAGGATTGACCACCATAAAATGTCAAAGCAGTAATTTCTGCAGAGCGTTGAACAAATTTATAAAGCCAGCGCCTTTAGACGCTGGCAAGTAACAAGGGCATATATTCGTTGAGCAAACCATTCGTTTGACGGGTGATTGCAATTTTACAAATTAATACCGCGTCTTCAACAAAAATCAAAAACGCGGTATCCAGAACATCTATCAACTATTAGATTTCCCGATCATCCATGCCCTTGTATCGTCTTCTTTTCTGTACGCATTTGTATGCGGGACGCATGATCCGTCCACCAGAAACCAATTCCTCGATCCGGTGCGCACTCCATCCGGCAATGCGGGCTGTGGCAAATATGGGAGTAAAAAGCTCCGGAGGGATTCCAAGCATGGAATAGATGAAGCCAGCGTAGAAATCGACGTTCGCGCATACGATCTTGTCTGACTTCTTTACGTTGCGAAATACTTCCGGCGCAAGACGCTCGGTCAGCGTGTAAAGTTCGTATTCCTCTTCTTTCCCGGATTCATATGCCAGTCCACGTGCATAATCGCGAAGAAGCTTTGTTCTTGGATCTGAAACGGTATAAACAGCGTGTCCGATACCGTAAATCAATCCGGACTTATCATAGGCTTCCTTCTTCATGATCTTCGTCAGATAATCACAAATTTCCATCTCATTGCGCCAGCTTCGGACATTCTCCTTGAGCTCCTGCATCATGGCATATGCCTTGTTGCTAGCTCCGCCGTGTTGCGGTCCCTTGAGCGACCCGATGGCGGCGGCGATGACTGAATAGGTATCCGAACCCGACGAAGATACAGCGTGTGTCACAAAGGAAGAGTTATTACCACCGCCGTGTTCTGCGTGAAGAACCAGAGCCAAGTCAAGTATTCTAGCCTCCAAATCAGAGAACTGGCCGTCCGGACGGATCATGTGCAGAATATTCTGCGCTGTGTTATATTCCGGTACGGGTGAATGAATAAAAAGACTCTGCTTATCAACGTAATGTCTCTTCGCCATGAAAGCATGAGAGATCATGACAGGAAAGCGTGCAATCAACTCGATGCACTGCCGAAGAACATTCTCGATATCGAGCGAATCCGGGTCCGAATCATAGGAATATAAAGCAAGAACAGACCGCGCAAGCTTGTTCATAATATCCGGGCTCGGTGCCTTCAGAATCATGTCCTCTGTAAAGCTATGAGGTAATTCACGGCAGGATACAAGTAAGTCATTGAACTGAGTTAACTGCAACTGCGTCGGAAGTTCTCCGAATAATAATAGATAAGCAGTCTCTTCAAATCCGAAACGCTTCTCCTCATAAAATCCATTTACAATATCAGAAATCTCGATTCCCTGGTAGAAAAGTCTGCCTTCTACCGGAATCCGATCAGCATCGTCTACGATGTAAGACATGACCTCGCCAACCTCTGTCAGGCCGACCAAAACACCCGTTCCGTCCTCGTTACGAAGGCCTCTCTTAACATTATAGCGTTCGTAAAGAACCTGGTCTATCCTTGACTTAGCAGTAGATTTATCCGCAAGTTCGTTTAGAACTTTTTTCTTTTCAGATGAACTAAGAAGCATAGAATCTCCTCCTATATGATGTCATCAGGACTCCTGACGAGTGAAATTCAGAAGTCCTCCGGCCAGTATAATTGCTGCTTGCCTATCTGATATGCTCAGGATTGCATCAAAGACAATCCCCTTCGTTTTATTCAAAATGCGAATCGGTTGTCCGGCTGAGGCAGCCTTGACCTGTTCTCTTGCATTCTCAATGATCAGTTCATCGAGTAAATCAATCTTATCATAATCAGACGGTTCTGAGAATGTCAGCGGTAAAATTCCGTTATTAATTAAGTTGGCCATATGGATCCTAGCAAAGGATATCGTAAGAACGGCCTTTACCCCGAGTTGTAGTGGTGCAAGCGCCGCATGTTCGCGACTGCTTCCCTGTCCATAATTCGAGCCACCTACGATGATTCCGCCTTGATTCGCCTTTGCCCGAGCCGGAAAATCAGGATCAGAAGGTGTCAGGCAGAAATCTGCAAGGTATGGAACGTTCGAGCGATATGGTAACAGCTTCGCATTCGAGGGCATGATGTGGTCCGTTGTAATATTATCGCCAAGCTTAACAAGAGTTTTCCCTGAAAGAGAATCCGTTAATGGAACATTGATAGGAAACGGCTTGATATTGGGGCCTCTAACAACCTCGACTTCATCCGGATCTTCAGCCGGCATAACTACAAGATTATCGTTGATAAAAAAAGACGAAGGCAGTTCAACTACCGGGGGTTCACCATAGGCCGACGGAACGGTAACAACACCGGTAATAGAAGCAACAGCAGCAACCTCAGGGCTTACCAGAAATACGTTCGCGGAAGCGGTTCCTGATCTGGCGTAGAAGTTTCTGTTATTCGTACGGAGCGAGACCGCGTCAGTACGCGGTGATTGTCCCATTCCAATACAGGGTCCGCATGCGCATTCCAGAATACGGGCACCAGCTGCAATCATGTCAGTTAACGCCCCACAACCGGAAAGCATCGAGAAAACCTGTTTAGAACCGGGCGCAATGACAAGAGAGACATCCGGATGAACTGTCTTTCCTTTCAAGATCGCTGCAACCTTCAGCATATCCAGTAGCGAAGAATTTGTGCAGCTGCCGATGCAAACCTGATCCACCTTCAGTCCGGCCACTTCGGATACCTTGACAACATTATCGGGCATATGCGGTTTGGCTATCAGCGGCTCAAGCCGGGAAAGATCAATAACGATCTTCTCATCGTAAGTCGCATCTACATCAGGAAGAAGCTCACGGAAGTCAGATTCTCTGCCCTGAGCAAGCAGAAAGGAACGAGTAACTTCATCCGAAGGAAAAATCGAAGTTGTGGCACCCAATTCTGCTCCCATATTTGTGATTGTTGCTCTCTCCGGAACAGACAAAGATGAGAGTCCGTCACCTGAGTATTCAACAATCTTGCCGACACCGCCCTTTACTGTCATGATACGGAGAACTTCAAGGATGATATCCTTTGCGGTTGCCCAGGGAGCAAGCTTACCCTGAAGTTCAACATTGACCATCTTAGGCATGCTAAGAAAATAGGGTCCTCCGCCCATGGCAACTGCGACATCGAGTCCGCCGGCGCCGATTGCGAGCATCCCGATTCCACCGCATGTCGGAGTATGGCTGTCAGATCCTAACAGAGTCCCACCGGGAACTCCGAATCGCTCAATATGAACCTGGTGACACACGCCATTGCCGGGTCTAGAGAAACGAATTCCGTGTTTCTTGGTAACCGTCTGAATGTATTTGTGGTCATCTGCATTTTCAAATCCTGATTGTATCGTGTTATGGTCGATATATGCAACGGACAGCTTCGTCTTTACTCTGGGCACTCCGATTGCCTCAAATTGAAGATAAGCCATGGTTCCTGTTGAGTCTTGTGTCAGAGTCTGATCGATGCGAATCGAAATCTCTGAACCCGGCTTCATTTCTCCTGAAAGAAGATGATCACGAATGATTTTTTGTGAAATGGTAAAACCCATGGAACTGTCCTCCCGTGTTTTCTAGAAAGTCTATTATCAGGTAAAGAAGAGCTTCTTGTCAAGGTTTGAGTCCTGACAAGAAGCTAATTGTGCAAGTGATGAACACATAACTTGCAATTTATATTTGTTTGTACAATCTTCCTTATCCGATCTGAATCTTGGCTTCAGGAAAAATATTGGTTTGTGTCTTGGCTTCACGTAAAGCAAGGCTAATCGCAAAGGTAGCCGGTCCTACACGCCCCAGGAACATGGCAGGGATGATGAGCGCATGACTAAGTGAGGTCATCTCCGGTGTCTGAGCTGATGTTACGCCAACCGTACCAAATGCAGACGCTGCCTCAAACAGAAGATCCAGGTATTCAAACTTTCCCGCCGCCAGCGCCGCTGACTCACTAAAGCAGAGCAAAACAGACAATGTTAACATGATTCCCAAACCGAGAAATAAAATCGTTATTGATCTTTTAATCGTTTGAAAGGGAATACGATGTTTATGAATTACAAGATCATCACTTCTTCTGATATCCGAAATAACTGCATATATGAGAACAGCAAATGTTGAAATCTTGATACCACCGCCGGTAGAACCGGATCCAGCTCCGATAAACATCATGACAGCTGAAATGAACTTTGATTCATCATGTAAGTTTGCTTGATTGATTGAATTAAATCCGGCCGTTCGCAAGGTAACGGACTGAAAGAAAGCTGCAATCGGACGTTGCCATTCAGGAAGTGTTCCCATCGCTTGATCACCGGTATTCGTCCACTCAACGCCCATAAAGAATAACGTTCCTAGCATTACTAGAGCAACCGTAAAAGAAATTGCAATTTTACTGTTAAGCATGAGCTTCGTGCCCTTCTTATGAGAAAATATATCTCTCCAGACATTGAAACCCAGACCTCCGAAGATAATAAGGAATGCTGTCGTAAAAATAATGATCGGATTTCCATTGAATGCTGTAAGGCTTGAAAATTTTCCGGATGAAGTATCTCCGATCAAATCAAAACCGGCATTGCAAAATGCGGATACAGCTTGAAACCCGGCCTTCCCCAGTCCATCTGACCAGCCAAACAGCGGTACATATTGAGTTGCTAGTAGAATAAATCCAAGAAATTCGAAGGAAACTGTTATCAGAATAATCGTCATCAAGACTTTGGGAAGGTCGATCATCGAGAAGCTGCCGGAGGATTCCTGTGCCAATACTCTAGCCTTCAGACCGACGCGTTTTCTCGCCAGGCTGATCAGGAATGTGGTTATCGTAACAAGTCCCAATCCACCAATCTGAATCAGGGAAATAATAACAATCTTACCAAACGTAGTGAAATGTGTAGCCGTATCGACAACAATCAGTCCCGTAACACAAGTGCAGGATACGGTCGTGAACAAGGCATTAAGTAAACCCAAGCTGCGTCCATCCTGAGTGGCAGCCGGAAGCATCAGAAGAATGGTTCCGACTATATCTATAAAAAGAAAGCTTAAGACAATCGCACGTGCAGGTATCGCAAAAAACCACTTAATGAAGCTGTGAAATTTACTCTTCTTGACTAACATATCAGACCTGTACCATCGCTTTCCAGATTTCTTCCATGCTACTCTTCGAACAAACCATCATCAGCCTGTCTCCGGCGTGCATAACAGTAGAGCCCTCCGGAGCGATCACTCGTCCATCGATGTACGTTATGACAACTACGCGGGACCCCTTCACAAAGGAATACTGTGCAAGCGACTTGCCAACAGCCTTTGACTCAGGTGAAAGGTCAAATTCGATCAATACGTGATTGGAATTCTTAACTTGCCGAATAATCTGCAGTCCCTGATAATCGATCTCCTGCTCAATCATCTGAGCGATAACCTTCGTTCCCGAAAATGATTTATCAACACCGAATTTTTCCATGACTTCAAGATTCTTCGGGTTGTTCACTCTCGCTATGGTGGTCGGGATATGCAAGAGTTTCTTTGCGATTTGACAAGCAATCAAATTGTTCTCATCCTTGCCGGTGAGCGCGATGAGCATGTCCGCACCTTGGCATACCGGCTCTAAAACAGGCAGAGTCGTCCCGTCGCCCTGTACGACTTCTGCTGTCAGCTGATTGGATATCTTACTGGCCGCTTCCTCATTCATCTCAACGATGATAATTTCGTGCTCATGCGTGAGCTCGCGAATCAGATAATACGCAACTTTTCCTGCACCAACAATTACAAGTTTCATAACATGGCACCTTCTGCTTGACTTATAGAGAAGCCAAAATCAGCTTGTCTCCTTTTTCGATTTTCATACCGGGAAGAGCCAGGATCATATGTTCATTTCTAATAATCCCGAAAACATGTCGCTTATCTGTATCCTCAATATCGCGAATACGATACCCAAACAGTTCCGGGTTGGCTGTCAGCACAGTGAATTCTACGATTTCATTCATGATATGATGTGTTCGATAATCGATTCGACCCTCAATCTCTTTATCCTCGAGCTCGCGCATAAAGGAATCTACCGTCAGCTCTGGCGAAGAGATTGTAGTAAAGTTTCCGAAATTATACACGTGACTTCCGGAAGTGTCAAATATTCTTGTAATAACATGCTTGACATGGAAGATCTCGCTTGCGATCTCCGACGCCATAAGGTTCTGATTCTCACTCTCGCTTAAGGCGCAGACCGCATCAGCAGTCTCTATGCCAGCCTCTCGCAAGACATCAATATCGATAATGACACCGGATACAGTGACAACATTGATCTTCCTGCTAGCCGCAATGGCATCAGCGTTCGGATCAATCAATACTACGTCATGGCCTGAAGAAACGAGTCGATTGACCAGCATCGTCCCCGCACGGCTGGCACCAAGAACTATGATTTGCATATTACCCTCCGATCACTGCGTGAGCAGCGATGAAATAATCTTACTTCTGGTTCATAGCGACATATGCGAATATTGCCGCCGCGACCGATGCGTTTAAGGATTCTGCCTTACCTGGCATCGGAATCTTTAACCTTCTGTCACATAGTGACGAGCACTCCTCGGATAGTCCCCTCGCTTCGTTTCCTATACAAATCGCGAGCGGATATCGGAAAGCCGCTTCTGTAAGCGACAGTCCGTCCAGATGAGATGCAATCAATTCTACTCCATTTGCAGACAAATTCAAGTGGACTGCGCGAATCGTTTCGAACTGTAAAATCGGTATATGAAAGCATGAACCCATCGAGGCGCGAATAACCTTCTCATTATATGGATCGACGCACCCGGTCAATAAAACTGCTGAGAAATCAAAAGCGTCCGCCGTACGGATCATCGTGCCAAGATTACCGGGATCTTGCGTATTCTCACACACGAGATAGATATCCTTACCGCGTACCGGAATCTCCTTAATCCACAACGGAGAAGGAATCACAATGGCAATGCCCTGCGGCTGATTGGTACTGCTGATTTTCTCGAAAAGAGAGGCCGTCAATCGGATCATCGACGCACCCGAAATGGAAAAACGCTCGCACCATGAAACTGCGAGCGTCTCTTTCTCTTCATTAAATAGAATGTACACAGGCTGATTGCCGGATATCAACGCATCTTCACAAAGCCTCTGACCTTCTAGAAAGACAACACCCTCTCTGGAAGCAGTCTTCCTGTCATGAAGCGATTTCACATAGCGATAAATAGGGTTCTCCCTGCTCGTGATCTCGCGTATGATAGTCATGAAATCAGCGAGCCGCCTTTGCCTGTTCGCAAAGTGCCGTAAAACCGTTCGGATCTGTGATGGCGATGTCAGATAGAACCTTACGATCTAAGTCAACATTAGCCTTCTTCAGACCATCCATAAAACGGCTGTAAGACAGACCGTTAATACGTGCAGCAGCATTGATGCGCTGTATCCAAAGCTTTCTGAATTCTCTCTTCTTGGTCTTGCGGTCACGGTATGCATATGCACCCGACTTCATGACCGCCTGGTTAGCTACCTTGAAAAGCTTGCTCTTGTGGCCGAAATAGCCCTTCGCTTGCTTTAAAATCTTATGATGACGCGCTCTTGTGCGCATTCCTCTCTTTACTCTGGCCATGTGTAACTGTCCTCCTAAATCTCTTCGTCATCGACCTGTCTTTGAGGTCGTGTAAGCCGTTCAATGAATTATTTGTACGGAATCATTGCCTTAATGATCTTCGTATCCGGCGCGGAAGCGACAAGAGATCCACGAAGGTGTCTCATTCTCTTTGTCGGGCGCTTACTCAAAATGTGACGGCGAAAAGACTGGGGACGCAGAACCTTGCCGGTTCCTGTAACCTTAAATCTCTTCTTCGACGAGCTGTGTGTCTTCTGCTTAGGCATAATGTATTCCTCCTTAGTTATGATTGTCAGTTCTTCTTGGGTGCAAGGTACATGACCATGTTCCTTCCCTCAACCTTTGGCGGTCGGTCGACTTGTCCGTTCTCGGCACAAAGCTGTACGAACTTGTCCATCAACACGTAGCCTTGGCTTTGGTATGCCATCTCGCGTCCACGGAACTTGATCAATACCTTGACGCGGTCTCCATCCTGTAAAAATCGGTTCGCATTCTTCGTCTTGACATTCAGATCGTGATCTTCCGTCGTCAGCTTCATGCCGACTTCCTTGACTTCCGTCACCTTCTGCGTCTTTCGGGCTTCTTTCTCCCTCTTGGATTGCTCAAACATGAACTTACCATAGTCCATGATCTTGCAAACCGGGTTATCCGGGTTATTCGCGATGAGAACAAGATCCAGATCTTGATCCTCTGCTCTTCTCCTGGCTTCCGCGATCGGAACAACGCCGATCATTTCTCCGCCCGATTCAATCAATCTGACTTCACGAAAACGGATTGCGTCATTGATTTGTTGCCCGCTGTTTGGTCTTGCGATAGGAATGCACCTCCTCTAAAAAATAAAAAATGGAGCGAATACCATCCGCTCCACATGAAAATCCGAATTCCTTCGGGATTAAACTCGTGTGTACCTCTTCACTCATGCTTGAGGTGAGAAACGGATGTTTCTTCTTTCTTTGACGTATGTATATTATCTGTATTAGAAAAATATGTCAATAGTTTTCTTGAAAAGTTGTATTATCCAGGCAGTCAGGCGGCGTTAGAGACGCAAACGAACCGATAGCTAATGAAGTTAGCTTCTCGATTTGCATCCTTCCCTGCGGTATTGACGTCTTGTGAATGGTGAAAATCATTCCTTTTTCATGATATAATAACGCGAAAAGATACTAGCGAAAAGAGGCACACTCATGATTTCAAAGCGCATTTCAGAAAAAATGTCTTCCGGTTCGATGATCCGCAAAATGTTTGAAGAGGGAAACCGCTTGAAGGCATTATACGGTGCGGATAACGTATTTGATTTTTCGATTGGAAATCCCGACTTAGAGCCGCCGGAAGAGGTAATACAAGCCATTCGAGATTATGCCTCCGAAATCTGTCCAGGGAAGCATTCTTATATGAGTAACAACGGATATGCCTCTACCCGGAAATCCGTTGCGGAAATGCTATCTCATAAAAGCGGTCTGTCTGTACCCGATTCCGCCGTTTGCATGACGGTCGGTGCTGCCGGTG
Organism: uncultured Mageeibacillus sp.; assembly: GCA_964579245.1. Classification (GTDB taxonomy): domain Bacteria; phylum Bacillota; class Clostridia; order Saccharofermentanales; family Saccharofermentanaceae; genus Firm-13. The sequence goes on along the minus strand of CAZOFY010000010.1, from coordinate 26,118 downwards.
CGATGAATGCTGTTTTACATTCAATCCTAGACCCCGGTGATGAGGTCATCGTTCTGGCTCCTTTCTTTATGGAGTATATGTCTTATATTGACAATCATAACGGTGTACCTGTGATCGTTGCCACAGATCCGGACACTTTTATGCCGGACATTTCCCGGATCGACGCCGCCGTTACGGACAAGACAAAGGCTATTATTTTGAATTCCCCGAATAATCCGACCGGTGTCATTTATCCCAGCGATATTCTGGAACAGCTCAATGCGTGTCTAAAGTCGAAGAGTCAACTCATTCACATCATTTCCGATGAGCCCTATATTGATTTGGCTTATGATGGAAAGCAAGTGCCGTGTTCCATGAAATATCTGGACAATGTGATCGTGTGTTTTTCCTGGAGCAAGTCGCTATCTCTTCCGGGCGAACGTATCGGATATGCCGCCGTCAGTCCCCGACACCAGGATTTCTCCGAGCTTTGCCCTGCCATTGTCATGTGCAATCGGATTTTGGGCTCTGTCAATGCACCTGCCTTTTTTCAAAAGATCATTGAGAGAACTTTGTATGCAAAAGCGGATATCGCAAATTATGAGTATCGTCGAAATTTGTTGTATGACATCGTCACAAGAGCCGGCTTTACATGCCGGAAGCCCGATGGCGCACTATACCTCTTCCCCAAATCCCCAATCGATGATCTCGAGTTTGCCAAGATGGCTGCGAAGCAAAATCTTCTTGTTGTCCCGGGTTCTGCATTTTTCGGACCAGGATATTTCCGGCTTGCATTCTGTGTGTCGGAGAGTACTATCCGTGGTTCCGAGAAAGCATTCATGGCTGTCGGGAAAGAGCTCGGGCTAATCTGAAACCTTTCGAAATGCTATTCCCGAGTTAAAAACACAAGTAAAACACCTTCGTCAACACGCACTGTGATGTCGGAGGCGTTTTTCTTTGGAGAATTACTGACAGGAAAAGTACTTCCAGAATGCAGTGTGGCATTGCGAAGAGGGTATGCCAAACCATCTGTTGTGACGCCTCGAGCATCCGAAAAAAGCGGAAATAAGGAAACACAGACATTGCCCTCTTGCTCTGATATGTACTTATCCCAATAGGCGTATCGACGCGCTGAAAGGCAGAGTTCGCTCGGCCCGGAGATCGGAAAAACAGTCGTGATCCCATCCGTCATAATCAACTTATAGCCTTCGCCGGCAAGGCGTCCGGCCAGCAGATAATTGGAAAGCACATGATCTGTTCTCCCTGAGAACGAGCAGATCAGAATGATTTCAGATTGTCTTGGAACAGAGCGAAGACAAATCTCAGTGTCCGTCATATCTTTTTCCACCGGATAGACATCCATAGGAACATGAAGATCCCTGACCCACTGCAAGGTCTCCGCATCAATCGAATCAAGGTCGCCTGATAACCGGGCGGGAACAAGCCCCATTTTACGGGCATGATAAGCACCGCTGTCAGCACACAATATATAATCCTCAGGATGGATCTGATCCACAAGGCTGTCGTAGTGTATATTTGGCCCGCCTGTTATTACAACATAGCGCATCTTTTCAACTCCTTGACCGCAAAAGCCGGATCATCCGCGGCGAAGATCGTGTTACCGGCAACGAGCAACGTGGCGCCGGCTTCCGAGATTGTTCGGCAATTCGATATATTTATTCCGCCGTCCACCGACAATATGGCATCCGATTGCATTTGATCTAGCATCACTCTTACCCTTCGGATCCTGTCTGTCGCAGCCGCCATATATTTCTGCCCTCCAAACCCGGGAGCAACACTCATAATAAGAACAAGGTCAACCTCGGGAAGTATCGGAAAGAGCTTGTCAACCGGGGTATCCGGATGGATAGACACACCGGCCTTAACTCCGAGCTTCTTGATTTCACGTATAGCACGCGAAGGATCATCAACTGTTTCAAGGTGAAAAGTAATCAGATCCGCGCCTGCATCAACAAAAGCGCTAATAAAGTTTAGCGGGTTTTCGATCATTAAATGAACATCAAACGGGAGCTTGCAGCTTGATCGTATTGAGCGAAGAACAGGAATACCAAACGAGATGTTCGGAACGTAATGTCCATCCATCACATCAAAATGAAGAAAATCCGCATCTTTCTCAATTTTCTTGATCTCATCAGACAAACAACCGAAATTTGCCGATAAAATGGACGGCGCTATCCGTACACTTCGTTCTGTCATATCTTCTTTTCTCCTCGTCTATTGTCGTATGGATTGAATCGCTTCAGCTCCTCCACAAATCCACGATATCTTTCTAATCGGCCCGCGTCAATACCAAAGCGTTCAACAGCACATCCAAGCTCCCCCAGATGGAAACAATCCTGGAATCGACACAAATCACGATTACGGATGATCTCTGGGTACCCCTTCTCTACATCTTTAGGCTCAATTTGCATTCTCGTGACTTCAAGAGAAGAAAATCCCGGAGTGTCCATTAAGAACATGTTCTGCAGAGGAATTAATTCGACGTGACGAGTCGTATGCTTGCCGCGCTTTAGCCGGTCGCTGATTTCTCCCACAGCCATACCGGAATAACCGGCAAAAAGATTACACAAGGTCGATTTACCTACTCCCGATTGTCCTGCCAGAGCAACTGTCTTACCGAAGAAAAGTTCACGAATCCGGCTGTCTTCATAAATTCCGTTTATCGTCGATGAGAAGACGCGAAATCCGGCCTTGCTGTAAACTTCATCGATCATTTCTGCCGTTTTTTCATCCAGATCCTTTTTGGTAGCCATAATAAGCGGCTCGATATCCTCGATCGCACAAAGAATCAGAAGCTTGTCGAGGAGCTTGAAATCGGGCGATGGCTGAGCCGATGACATCGTAATCAGCAAAAGATCAATATTGGCAATAGCCGGACGGAGCATAAGATTTTTACGAGGGAGAATCTGTTCAATTACATAAGGTATATCCGGATCTCCCGAATCTGTTATCCGGACATGATCGCCCACAGTCGGAACCAGTTTTTCTCGTCTCAGAATTCCTCGCGGAGAAGCAAGGACAACCCGATGATCCGCACAAAATATTTCGTAGGAGCCTCCTACGCCCTTAATGATTGTCCCGGTCTGCCCTGTTTTCTCGTTTGCTATCATCAGCTTCGATTCGTATATGAAATCATTGTGATTTGATCTGAAATACTTATCGGGAACGCATACACGGTATTCATGGCCGTCAAGGCGGAAATATCGGCACTCGAATCTGTGTTCGTATTCTTCGGCTTCTTTTCGAAAACAGGCTTTAGAGTCACTTCGTTCGCAGGCATGGTAAACGTATATTCCGCTGCGGCATTCTCGATCTTTTTACCATTCGCATCCGTCCACATTTTGAAAACATAACCGTCATTCGGTACAACTTTTACCGTTACAGAGGATCCGAAAGCGTATGACCCGGCTCCTGAAACGGACTTCTGGGCAGCCTGATCATCAGGAGAAGCAATTTTCACTTCAAATGATGATTGCTTGAAAACAGCGCTTACCGTATAGTCTTTACCGGGCATTTTGAACTCGAGAGATGCATTGTCCCCGATTTTGTCTCCGGATCCATCAACCCAATGAGAAAAATGATATCCATTATCCGGTTTCGCTGTTAAAGCAATATTTGTCCCTTGCGGATACGCTTTTGACTCGGAGCCTTCCACTCTTCCGCCCTCTGTTGATTTGACGGTAAGCTGAAACGAGGATGGCGTCGGGGTGGGGGAAGCCTTAAACACAGGTCTGTATTTGATGTCCCTTGCCGGCATAGTGAAAGTATAGGAGGAGCCGGCATCCTTAATCACATCACCGCTTTCGTCCTCCCAGCGAACGAATTCGAAGCCGTTCTTCGCAACGGCAGATATAGTAACAGAATCGCCGGACTTGTACTCTCCTGATCCGGAAGAACTCTGCATCGCGTCCTTGATATTCGGCTCCAAAAGGGTAACCTTGAATACAGTCTTCTCAAAGATCGGTTGTATCGTATAATTTCTTGACGGCATCACAAAGCTTAAAGACTCTGTGTTTCCGATTTCTGCCCCTGTATCATCAATCCATCTGAGAAGACGATACCCTTCACTCGGAGTCGCAATAACGGTGACCTTCTTCTTTTCAACAAAGCTCCCGGCTCCGGTAGCCAGCCCTCCCTCCGCCTGATTGATGTAAAGCAGATAGGATGCAGGCGTGGGAGTAGGTGTTATCCCGTAGCTACTGTTAATAAAATCATCAATTGTTCCAACAACAAGATTGATGCCTGATTTGGGACTTACAAGCTGACCCTCTGCCGGATCTGAAGAAAGAACAATTTGCTCAACCTCCGGCTTGTCCTTCGCGCTCTCATATACCGTTACCGTTCCCAGATTAAGAAGACTCTTTAAAATCGTCTCCTTTGCCGTGACGAGCGTCTGTCCCTTGAGATTTGGCACCGTCACTGTCGAGACTCCCTGACTGACAAATATTGTGATCGTATCTCCGGGCATTACCAAGGAGCCGGCCGAGGGCTCTGTACGAATAACCATATTCTTGTCTACAGAATTACTGTCTTCCATACGAACGGAAAACAACAATCCCCTGGCGGTGAGTTCATCAATAGCTGCCTGTTGGTCCATTCCCGAAAAATCAGTTAATGTTATAGACTGCTGCGATGCGCTGATCACTAGTTCCAACGTGTGCAGACCATTTTGCGGCTTAATGACGACCCCCGGCTTGAGGCTTTGTTCAATAACGATACCGGGCTTATATTCTTCGGAAATCCTTGTCGTGATCTCATATTGTACTCCGGCTGCTTTCAAAACCTTTTCGACATCAACGATCGGTTGTCCGATATAATTCACCACCGTATACGAGTCTTTGACATTTCCGGAAATATTCTTTGTGACTACGCTCACAACAAGATAAACTGCCCCCAGAAGGATTCCGATAATCAGTGTGACAAGAAGGATAACAAGAACATTGTCCTTTGTTCTCGATCTTCTTCTCTTCTCAATGGAATGCTCAATATCACGCAGTTTATTATAATTGGGATCATGACGCATGGATTGGATCTGACTCGTTGACGCGTCCACAGTCTCCGAACGCGTGATGATACCATATGCTCCGTTGGGGTCTACCATTAAAGCATCCAGCTCCGCCACAACATCATGAATCGACATATAACGATAATCGACGGATTTTTGCATGCATTTCTGAACAATGGCATCAAGACCTGCCGGCAAAGAGGGTATAAATGAGGATGCAAGCGGAGGTGGTTCCTGAAGGTGCTTAATCGCTATAGCTACGGAAGTGTCTCCATCAAACGGCAGACGCCCGGTAATCATTTCGAATAACAGAATTCCAAAGGAATAGATATCCGTGCTTGGTCCGACGATGGACCCTCGAGCCTGTTCGGGAGAAAAATAGTGAACGGAACCTAAAGCTCCCCCCGATGTCAGCGTGATGGTATTGCTTGAGGCAGCGCGGGCTATGCCAAAATCCGCAACCTTGGCAATACGGTCACGGGTAATCAGTATATTGTGAGGCTTGATATCCCGATGGACAATCCCGTTCAGATGTGCGTTCTCCAAAGCCATACCGACTTGAATTGCAATCGGGACCGCGACCCTCCAATCAAGGTGACCATTCTGAGAGATTAATTCCTTAACTGTAATGCCGTCGACATATTCCTGCACCATATACCGGAATTCGCCTTCCTGACCGACACCGAGAACCCGAACGATATTCGGATGTGTCAGCTTGGACGCAGATCTTGCCTCAGCGTCAAATCGCTTGATGAACTCCGTGTCGGCAGAAAATTCAGGCTTCAGAATCTTGATCGCCACTTGTATGCCGGATGTCATATCGGAAGCAAGATAAACATTCGCCATGCCTCCGCTTCCAATGAGACGTGCAATACGATAGCGTCCTCCAAGAATCATGCCCTCAGGGCCCTGGTTTGTCATACTCATGTGGTCTCCTTATCCTTATCCAAGTCGCAATGAATAAGAATGACAGTGATGTTATCCTTGCCACCGGCTTTATTGGCTGCTGTGATCAGTTGCGCTGCACAAGCATCCAAATCCTTGTGTCGTCGAAGAATGGAACGAATGTCGGTTTCTGAAACATATCCATATAGGCCGTCAGAACACAGCATGATCAAATCACCTTCGGATATATCGAAAGAATACGTGTCCGGCGACATGTACTCGTTGACACCAAGAGACTTCACAAGAATGTGTCTCTTCGGATGCGTCAGCCCCTCTTCTTCCGTGATTGTTCCTGTCTCGATTAATTCCTGAACCAATGTATGGTCAACAGTCAGACGATCAAGGGATGATCCGTGCAATAAATAAGCTCTGCAATCTCCGATATGAGAAAGATATAATCTCCAGTCACGAATAACGGCTATTGTTAATGTCGTACCCATTCCCCTATTCTCATTCTTATCCAGGGATTCCAGATAGACCTTCACATTTGCCTTCTCAACCAGAAGATGTAAAATATCTTCGATTTCCTTCTTGGACTTGGCCGCCTCCAGCTCTCGAGGAAGAGATGAGAGAACATACTCCACCGCTGTTCTGCTTGCCAGTTCACCGACAGCATGACCGCCCATACCGTCAGCAATAACGAAAACAGCGTCGTTGCCTACGGCTAACGCAGCATGAAAATCTTCGTTATTACCTCGAACAAGGCCTTTGCTCGTTGCTGTTGCATATCTCATTTCATCTCACTCTCCCGCATTCCGCGGCGAAGTTGACCACACGCCGCCATAATATCGGAGCCCATTTCCCGCCTAAGAGTAACTGTCATTTTCTCCTGCTCCAATGTCTGCATAAAAGCCCGGACATGATCCGGCGAACTTCGGTGAAAAGAGCCTCCCGGAAATTCGTTCGCTGCAATCAGATTGATATGGCAATGAATTCCGCGCAATCTGGCTGCCAGTTCCCTGGCATGATGAACATCATCGTTAATGCCATCAAACAGAGAATATTCAAAGGTGATTCGTCTTCCCGTTGACTGTACATATGTTCTGCAGGCCTTCAACAAAGCATCCATATCATATAGCCTGGCAGAGGGCATCATCTCTCTGCGAATCACATCATTTGGAGCATGCAGAGAAACTGAAAGATTTACCTGCATATCAATACCTGTAAATTCTAACATCTGTGGCACCAGTCCGCAAGTTGAGACGGTGATATGTCTTGCTCCGAGATGCATACCTTCAGGATGATTCGCTAGACGCAGAAATGCAATCAAATGATCATAGTTGTCAAACGGTTCTCCGATACCCATCACAACAACATTATGGATTCGTTCACCTGTCAGATCAGACAACACAGAAATCTGCCCAAGCATTTCACCGGCTGTGAGATTTCTGCCGAAACCGGCGTGAGCGGAAGCACAAAAAGCGCATCCCATTCGGCAGCCGGATTGTGAAGATATGCATACGGAAAGACCGGTCTTGTATTTCATGAGTACCGTCTCAACCACATGTCCGTCGTGGAGTCGAAAGACAAACTTTCTCGTTCCGTCAACGGATGATACCAGTTCATTCTCAATCACAAAAACGGGAGCAACAAATTGTTCTGTGATCTTTGCTCTCAAGTCCTGCGGCAAATTCTTCATCCTGTCCATGTCCTGAACGCCCTTAGAGCACCATTGGAATATTTGTTTGGCACGATAAAGAGGAAAGCCATTTTGCTTTACCCAGACTTCCCATGCTTGAATATCATAATCGAAAATCGTCAACCTCTCCATCAGGCTTTTCTCCTGAATCGCGCTATGAAGAATCCATCACAGTCGTCTTGATCCGGCAGAAGAATCAGTTGTCCGATCTTCGCCTGATCTTGATGTCCTGCAAATGACTTTTCAACAGAAGCAGGTAAAATATCATCAAACGGATAGGGTTCAAAATCATCATTCTCTTGCAGAAAACGATCGACTTGAACCTGATTCTCGTTCGGATTGATTGTGCATGTCGCGTATATCAGTGTACCGCCGGCACGAACAAAAGCAGAAGATTGAGATAGAATACGGTGCTGCGTCTCTATGAGTGACTGCATCTTTTCGTAGGTCATGGTGTGGCGAATATCCGGTTTGCGCAGCAATAAACCGAGTCCGCTGCAAGGTACGTCACACAGAACTCCGTCATATGAATTCTTCTGATCGCCGATTGTCTCGATCAAATATTCCGCATCCAGAACGGAAGTATCTATACAATGAATTCCTAAGCGCATCTGATTCTGTTCGACCAGTTCGATCCGTGATTCATTTAAATCAAGTGCCAGAATATGCCCGTTATCATGCATCTGCTCAGCGATGTGACAGGTCTTGCCACCGGGTGCCGAACAGACATCCAGAACGGAATCGCCCGACTTTGCCTGAAAAAGCCAAGAGGCCAGCATGGCAGCTTCGTCCTGTATCATGAAGAGACCTTGCTGATACGCATTCAGGTCATGAATAGACTTGCCGTTCAACTCAAGACGCAGAGCATCCGGGCAAAGTCTGTAGCCGGTTGCATCCACGCCTTCCTTCGCTAAAGAAGAAATTAAGCGCTCCGGGTCCGTCTTCAGGCGGTTGACCCGGGCTGTGATATGCGGAGTTCCGAGAAAGGATGCTGCCAGCGAAGCCGCCCGTTCTTTCCCAAACCAATGGATCAGGCTGCCGCTCAACTCACGATTCAAGGAGAAACAAACATCAAATTTCTCCTTCTGCGGATCGATCGTACCGGAATCCTTGTCTTGGGATATGGTTCGAAGCACTGCATTTACCAGTCTGACACCGCCCTCATTCGTGTATAACTTTGCCAGTCTGACCGTCTCATTGACAGCCGCAAAGGAGGGTACGGATGTGGAATATATGAGTTGCCATGCGCCCATCAGCAAAAGGATATAAACATTACTTTCCAGTGAGTCAAACTTCTTTCGAAGATTCTTCTTCAAATAGTGATCCAAGGTATATTTATGCGTAATCGTCCCATAGAACAATGCTGTTGCAAAGCTCTTTTCCGCAACAGACAGGGTTGCTGATGACAGTGCGGTCTGTGTGACCTTATTCGAAAACTCTCCGTTCAGAATAACGTCTGTAAGCATACGAAAGCAGATATGTCTTGATGGTTCCGCGCGAAGACTCATGCCTCTCCTCCGTCAAATACAAGACCGATCTTGTAGTTATGCGCACAGTCACATACGTTGATACGTTTTGAGGATTCCGGCTGAACACAAAGAAGCGAGATGCATCCGTCACCGCATGCCACAGATAGCTCTGTTTTCGAAGCATATATGATCATTCCCGGAGTAACACTGTCATACAATTTAATGTACTCCTCGCGTTTTCGGCAGCCATCACCATCGATAGCGGAAGCATATATCTTGATTCGGCTCTTGCTCAAATAGGTGTAAGCACCGGGCCATGATGACAGGGCACGGATCTTATTATGGATCTTAATGGCTGATTCAGCCCAATCAATTAAGCCTTGTTCTTTCCGAATCGGAGGAGAAAAAGAAGCCATCGCATCATCCTGACGCTTCGGGATAATCTCCCCGCTCAAATACCCCGGAATGGTCTGCGATAAAAGCTGTGCACCAAGGAGAGCCAGTTTCTCAGTAAGCTCAACTGTAGTGACATCCGGTTCAATCGAAATTTTGGCCGTAGAAAGGATGTCGCCTGTGTCCATACCGGCGTCCATCTTCATCACTGTAATTCCCGTCTCCGTATCACCGGACAAGATTGACCATTGAATGGGAGCCGCCCCCCTGTGCTTCGGCAAAAGGGAGGCATGTACGTTTATGCAGCCATAGACCGGTACATCCAGTACATCCTGCGGTAGAATCTTACCGTATGCAGCAGTAACAATCAGATCCGGCTGTAAAGATCTGATCCAATCAAGGAATTCAGGCGTCCGCACAGAAACAGGTTGAAACACAGGAATTCCAAGAGACTCGGCCAAAACCTTGACCGGAGAAGACATCAGCTTCATGTGACGCCCAACCGGTTTGTCGGGCTGTGATACACAAGCAAGAATCTCATAAGAGTCTTCAACCAGTTTCCTGAGTACGGCGGCCGCAAAACCGGGTGTACCCATATATACAATTCTTATACTCAAAGTGCCTTCGGTCCCTCCGTCAGCTTGTCAATAAACAGAACACCCTCGAGATGATCGTACTCGTGGCAAATGCAAACAGCCAGAAATCCTTCAGCCTCAAGCTCGAAGGACTTGCCGTTACGGTCGAGAGCTCGTATCCTGATCTTCTCCGGTCTCTCCACCGTGCCGGAACGTTCCGGAACAGAAAGACATCCCTCCGTGGACAAGACCGATCCCTCGCGCAAAAGCATCTCGGGATTGATAAACTCAATAAGTCCGGAATCGTCGCCTATATCACAGATGAATATCCGTTTTAAAATTCCAACCTGTACAGCCGCCAGTCCAACACCTCGATTCTCGAAGCGCATTGTCTCGGCCATATCATCTAAAAGCATCTTGATCCTGTCATCGATCTGAGTGACCGGTCTGGAAATCTTCCTTAGAATGGGATCCCCGACGGTAACGATTTCTCTAAGTGCCATGAAATAAAAGCCTCCATATTGTATCCGTGTCATGTAATTTATGTTTTCATTCTACCATATTGGATCAATATCCATACTAATTCTAACCTCGCAATCGGTAAGCTTTTCAGCAATTTTTCGAAAAACAGCGGCCAGATCCGATTTGTTCCTTGCTTTCATATTCAAAACAAAACGATATCGATCTTTCACTTTAAAAAGAGATGAAGGCGAAGGTCCAAACAGGGAGACATCAGAAAACCGATCCTCCGCGCGAATAATCCCTTCCATCTGTCTTTTCATTTCTTGTGCATATCGGCTCGCATATTGCTCTTCGGGATGGGAGATCAAGATACTGCCAATGGCACAAAAAGGCGGATAACGCAAGCGTTTGCGGTAAGTGATCTCGTGTTCATAGAAACGTTCATAGTTCTGCCTGGCGGCGAAGCGCAGTGTATCATCATCCGGTTGATAGGTCTGAATGAATACCTTGCCTGCCTTCTCTCCTCTGCCGGCTCTACCGGCAGCCTGTGTAATCAGCTGAAAGGATCTCTCGGCAGCCCGAAAATCCGATGCTCGCAGCAGGAGATCTGCAGCAATGATCCCAACGACCGTTACTTGAGGAAAATCATGTCCCTTTGCTATCATTTGGGTACCGACCAGAATCGAGGCTCGTCCCTCACGAAACTCGGACAGGATTTTGGAATGTGAGTCTCTGCCAACTGTTGTATCTTGATCCATTCGAATAACTGTCTGATCGGGGAACTCTTTTCTGACAAGTTCTTCAAGCTGTTCAGTGCCTAAGCCGAACTTCCCATGGACCTTACTGCCGCAAGAAGGACATGTAGGAGACACCTTCTGTACCAGACCGCAATAATGACAGATAAGCTGCGGGTTTCCTGATCGTCTCGGAGTATGCAGCGTCATGGCGACAGAGCAATGCGGACACATAACCGCCTCTCCGCAGGCTCTGCATAGTAAAAGACTGGCAAAGCCTCGTTTGTTCAGAAACAGCATTACCTGCTCTTTCTTTGAAAAAGCATCCGTCATGGCAGCACGAAGTTCACGGCTGAATACGGATCGATTTCTATGCCGGAGCTCCTCTCGCATATCAATGATCTTGGTTTGAGGAAGCCCGTTGTCGGCGATTCGATCCGGAAGATTTAATAATACAGAATAACCGTTTTGGGCAGAATAATACGTCTCGATGGAAGGCGTGGCAGAGCCAAGGACACATGCGGCATTCAAAATAGCAGCACGGAATCGTGCGATATCACGGGCATGATATCTGGGATGTGTCTCTGATTTATAGGATGAATCCTGCTCCTCATCCACCAGAATCAGTTGCAAATTATGGATCGGAGCAAAAACAGCGGAGCGCGCTCCGACAACGATGCGAGCTTTCCCTCTCCGGATTGCATCCCATTGCTCGAAACGCTCCTTCGGTGTTAATCGGCTGTGCAGGACCGCCGTCATGCCGGGAAACCGTCCGCGGATCCAACAAACCATCTGTGGCGTCAGGGAAATCTCAGGCACCAGAAACAGTACACTGCCGCCTCTGGCGATGATTTCTGCTGCGCACTGCAAATAGACTTCGGTCTTACCGCTTCCAGTAACTCCAAACAAAAGGAATTCTCTTTTATCGCCGGGTTGAAGGATTGCATCAATCGCCTGTTTCTGGAACGGGGACGGAGGATAAGGCTCTGTCTTTTCAACTGTATCGCAGGTGTCTTCTATATCACTATTCTTCGAAGGCATGCGAGAAACCGTGAGCAGGCCTTTCTTTTGCAGCGTCGTGACGGGTGATCTCGATATTGCCAGAGCACTCATCAGCTCGGATATGGGTGTCGGACCGTAATCAATCAAGTACTCGAGAACACGAATCTGCTGCAGGCTGTCTATCTCATCACTATCCAGCAGTGCCACGGCAAGCTCATGGTCGGCAAGCTGTGCTGTTGAACATAATTTGTCTCCTTGGGAGGTCACTGCAGATGGGACCATCAGACGAACAGCGTCGCCGAAGGTGCAAGTATATCGATTGCGCATATACGACAGAATCGGAATTTGGTCCGGTAAAAGCACCGGCTCCTGATCGATGATCGATAGGATTGGTTTTACAGCAAAGCTTGTATCGTTGTCCTCCGCAGTCTCAAGTACCAAAGCGATTTCCGTCCGATTTCCGACTCCGAAGGGTACTTTAACAAACTGTCCCACACAGATTTGTAGTGACATATCCTGAGGAACCGAATAATCAAAAAGTCGATCTGTGGCTCGTACCGAATCTCGAAGTACTACCCTGGCAAGCATGCGGCCTCCTTGTGCGATAAAAAGTCCACCAAAATACTTACATCAGCGAAAAAAGGTCCATCTGAGCAGAATCCGGAAGATGATTCAAACAACCGGATTCGATCAGCTTGGCGAGCGCGGATGGTCCGATACCGCTGCGTCGCTGTAACTCGTCTTTTGTCTTGAAATGTCCTTCTTCTCTTGCCTTGCAGATTGATTCAGCCATTGCCTGGCTGATGGTCGGAATCGCGCTCAAAGGCGGAAGGATCTTCCCCTTCGCAACCTTCTGAAAATGTGTGGCATCTGATTTCTCAATGCTGTAAGGGAGAAATTCAATTCCTCTCGCGTGCATTTCCTCTACGAGCTCGCACAAATAATACTCTGATTTTTCATTCGGCTTTCTGGTAACGAAACCGTCGTAAAGTTCCCTGCGCCTTGCCTTTACACGTTCATGTCCGGCACAGAGGACTTCTCCGTTAAATTCCTCCGCAGCACGCACGGTAAAAAAGGAACAGTAATACTCTTCGGGATAGTACACCTTGAACCACGCGATACGTAGCGAGGAAATGGAGTATGCTGCCGCGTGCGCCTTAGGGAACATGTACTTGATTTTCTTACATGAGTCGATATACCAATCCGGCACATTCTTTTCTCGCATTAGAGCTTCCTGCTCGGGAGACAGTCCCTTGCCCTTACGGACCTTCTCCATGATGTCGAAGGACTCTTTATTCGGTAGTCCCCAAAAGATGAGCTGAGTCATGATACCATCGCGGCAACCAATAACGGTATTCAAAGTACAGGTTTTGTTACGTATGAGATCCTGTGCGTTGCCCTTCCATACATCTGTTCCGTGAGAAAGTCCCATGAGCTGGACAAGGTCGTAGAACGATGAAGGCTTCGTCTCGGCAATCATATCTCGCGCCATGAAGGTGCCCATTTCTGATAGTCCGAGAGTTCCGCTCTTTGCATCCGTTACGTCCGGCTGGAAGCCAAGGGCCTCTGTCGTGACAAAAAGCGACATGACTTTCGGGTCCGGAATCGGTATGGTGCGTACATCAATACCGGTCAGGTCACTAAGCATTCGAAGCATCGTCGGATCATAATGTCCGAGGATGTCCAGCTTCAATATAGTATCATGCATAGCGTTAAAATCAAAATGTGTCGTGGTTGTACCACAGGTCAATTTGTTCGCCGGGTGCTGAACGGGAGTAAACTCGTATACATCCATTTCCTTCGGAACAACGACGATCCCGCCGGGGTGCTGTCCCGTCGTCCTCTTGACCCCGATCAGTCCGAGAGACCTCCGCCTGATTTCGGCACGGCTGCAGGAAGTACCCGAGCTCTCCTGTATCTTGCTCACGACAGCTATTGCATTTTTGTCAGCGAAGCACCCGATTGTACCTGCGCGGAAAGTATGGCTTTCACCGAAAAGCTCCGCGACATACTTGTGAGCTTTCGATTGGTACTCATTCGAGAAATTCAGGTCGATGTCCGGCTGTTTGTCTCCATAGAATCCAAGAAAGGTCTCAAACGGGATATCCTGACCATCGCTTCTCATCAGATGTCCGCAATGCGGGCAATCCCTTGGCGGCAGATCATAACCGGAATGATACACACCACTATCATCGAAAATCGAATAATGACACTCAGGACAGACATAGTGTGGCGGCAGAGGATTGACCTCTGAGATACCACAGAAAGTTGCTACCAGAGAGGAACCGACGGAACCTCTCGACCCTACTATGTATCCGTCCTCATTGGATTTCTTGACCAGCCGGTAGGCAATATAGTACATGATGGCAAATCCATTTCCGATAATGGAATCCAGTTCCTTTTCTACGCGAGCTTTTACGAGACTATGGACCTCACCCTCGAAAGCATATTCTTTTCGAGCGGCGTCCCATGTCAACGCACGAATATCGTCCGCCGCTGTGGCAATAATCGGAGGATAAGTGCCTTCTGGAAAGGGCTTTAATCCGGGCATAATTCTTGATGCAATCAAATTTGTATTCTCAATTACGACCTCACGGGCTTTAGCATCACCCAAATAAGCAAACTCATCCAGCATTTCGTCTGTTGTACGAAAATATAGATCGCTCTGAAGCTGGGCATCCTTGTAGCCCATGTCCATCAGCATATATTTGCGATACTCTCCTTCAGATTTCTCAAGAAAGTGAGCATCTGTCGTGGCACAGACCGGGATCTTCATGCGCTCGCCTAAGGCAAGAATCAGACGGTTCAGATTCTCCAGATCGTTCTGAGTTTTTAAACCGCTATCAGGATCGCGCAGGTAAAACGAATTATTGCATATTGGCTGGATTTCAAGATAGTCATACATACGAAATAAACGGATGTGCAACCGATCGGAAAGCAGAACCTCTTTGGCCTTATCTAGATCTTTTCCGGCATCGAGGTACACACTTTTAACATGATCAAATACTTCGCCGCGCTCGCAGGCGCTTCCGATGATGATTCCGGCAGAATAATAGAGGAGCTCTGATCTTGGGATACGTGGACGCATGCTGAAGTACTCTGTGTGAGAGGATGAGACCATGCGGTACAAATGGTACAGTCCCAAGGCGTTCTGCGCCAGAAGAATGACATGATACACTGTATGCTTTCTTGCTGTGACAACTGTTTTATCAAGTTTTCCGGCTTTTTCGTTCAAGTCGACCGGTCGTTCAATCTGGTGCTCCGAAATCACCCGGGAGAGGATTTCTCCGCAAGTTAGTGCATCTGACTGTCCTCTGTGTGCATTCTTGTTCTCGATGCCAAAATGTTGAGCAACGGTTGCAAGCTTCCCGTCCGGAATCTCCGGGTAAAGGTAGCGAGCTAAATTCATCGTATCGATAGCGACTTGATTGAACTTCACGCGATATGCTTCATGCTTTTCGATATCAACGGAAAACCCAGTCATCCTGAGAAAGCCAAGATCAAACAAGACATTATGACCACATATCGGCCGTTCACCGATAAATGCAGCTAACTGTCGAACAGCGTCCACTGCGGTGGGTGCTCCCTTGACTGACTCTTCGGTTATTCCTGTAAGTGCCTTTATATGTTCCGGTATGACGCCCTCAGGAGAAATGAAGGTATGAAAGGTGTCACCGGCAACATAGCGGCCTTCAGTATTTCTGGAAAAGTGAACAGCTCCGATCTCGATCAGTTCAGCTGAACTCGGATCAAGTCCTGTCGTCTCCACGTCAACGGCAATATAACCCTGATTAAAGGTATCCGTATCTTGCGCGTGGTAAGCAATACAATTACCGTCATCTACCAAGTATCCTTCCATGCCGAAAATAACTTTAAAAGGATCTCCCTCTCGCTTCTTGTTCAATTTTTTGCAGGTCTCGGCAGCCTCAGGAAAGCTTTGTACGACACCGTGGTCCGTGATAGCGCAAGCCGGATGTCCAAATCGACAGGCTTCATTTAATAGCTGAGATACCTCTATGACGGCATCTTTCTCACTCATTTTTGTGTGACAATGCAATTCAACACGTTTCATTGATGCGTGATCAATTCGCTTGTCAGGTGCCTTCTGCTCCATCACGCCCTCGACGGAGGCCTGCAAATCACGAGAGTACTTATCATCAAAATATACATTCGCCTGAAAGCGTGCATAGCCGCCGTTCCTATATGTGTCCTCAAATCGATCAGCTTCTTCGGGAGCTAAAAAATAGACGCAGGCAACGCAACCGGTGTCATCTGTAACATAGAAATTGACACGGACCTTGTTACCGGATTTAGTAAGGTTGAATTCGTCAATTTCTATGAAACCGTCAAAGCACACAAGACCGGTCCCGGCATTCATATCTCCGATTTTTACCACCGGCAATGTAGGATTACCTTTTCCGAATAAGACACCTTCTGCCCTGGGTTTCCTTGTGAACACTGTCTTATTCTCTTTGGCGACCTCTTTGGCACGAAAAGCCCATGAATCCGTATTAACCGGTGCCGGCGGTTCCGAAGGAAGATTTACCGCTGCATCCATTAACTTTTTCTCACGGACGGCAGACGACTTCCCCTTGACCGGCTGTATAGGAAGATCGGACCCCTTATCATGTCCGTCTTCAAGTTCAAATCGCAAGATCTCTTCTGTTGCTTCCCTACGCATACGTTCTTCATACTCGCGGGCAAAATCTGCATGACGAGGAAGCGACTCATCTTCGTCATGAACGAAGGAAAAATCGCAATGAATAAAAAGGTACCTGCGCAGAAAATTCTGCAGGCTCTCTGAGAATTCTTCCTCCAGTGTGCTGTCATAAGATTCGGCTATCTTACCGATGATTGAACGATCATTGTGGCCGAAGGATGTGTACGCAATCAATGCTACGTACATTGGATTCTCGCGTTTTAAGGCTGATAGTATCCAGGGAAGCATCGGCATAACGAGTGACGCACAAGGGCCCTGAGCCTGCTGAAGACCGTCAAAATAAAAGCGAACATGAGGTATAGAGAATTTCTTCTTCAGCGAAGTTTCAATCGCTACTAGCGTCTCGCCGTTCGGAATTTCACCGCCCAGCCTCATGTGGATCTCGAGTCCCCGACCATTAATTGAAACACGGGCACCTGTCACTTCCGCCGATACTGACTCCGCGAGGGATGCTAAATCAATGTCCTCCGTAAAGGATTTGATGAAATTTGATAAATTAGCCATTACTTATGTGTTCTCCCGTTTACTCTCTTCTGTCACCAGCCGCATAGATCTCTTTCATCAGTTCTTCCAAGGCATTCTCGGGAGAAATCTTACGAACTGGCACGCCTTTCTTAAACAAAAGGAATTCATTCACTCCCCCGGCAATGCCGATATCCGCTTCACGTGCCTCTCCCGGTCCATTTACAGCACATCCCATAATTGCTATCTTCAAATCATAAGGAAGATCCCGTATCTCTTTCTCCACACGCTCAGCCAGTTCGATTAACGGGACCTGGGTACGGCCGCAAGTCGGACAAGATATCAGACGGATGCCTCTGTTGCGAAGATTTAAAGCCTTTAATATCGAGATTCCCGCTCTCACTTCGTCCGTCGGATCACTGGTTAATGACACGCGTATGGTATCTCCGATGCCCTGATATAGAAGAGTACCGATACCAACAGCTGAACGGATTGCCCCCTCTGAAACCGTCCCGGATTCCGTCACTCCGACATGAAGAGGATATCTTGTCTTCTCTGCCAAAAGCTTATAACTCTCAATCGTCAGGAGAGGATCGGAAGATTTGATGCTGATTACCGTATCGAAAAATCCGACCTTTTCCAACGTCTCAACAGCCTGAATAGCGCTTTCAGCCATTGATTCCCGATTCACCCCGCCAAAACGCGTCAGAATATCTTTCGAGATCGACCCGGAATTCACTCCGACCCGAATTGGTATCTTTCTCTCAGCGGCGACCCTGGCGACAGCCTCTATTCTCTCCGCTCCTCCTAGATTTCCCGGATTGATACGTATCTTCGCAGCCCCGTTCTCCAATGCAAGGATCGCCAGACGGTAATCAAAATGGATATCCGCGACAACAGGTATCGGTGATTCCTTTGTGATTTGACAGAGTGCCAGCCCAGCCTCTCTGTCAGGGATGGCGACTCTTGTAATCTCGCATCCGCAGGCAGCCAGCGCACGAATCTGCTCGAGAGTTGCTCTGACGTCTCTCGTATCCGTGTTGTTCATAGATTGCACTGATACTGGTGCTGCTCCGCCGATTTGAACATTACCGACAAATACTGGAGTTGAGAATCTTCTCATTAAAATCCGTCCTTTATTCGCAAAATGTCTGATGCAAAAGCAAGAATAACCAAGGCGATTAAGACAACAAACCCGATTGCGTTGATTACCTTCTCCGTCTTGATGGATATCTTCTTACCTCTGATCATCTCTACCGTTACTAACACCAGTGCGTTCCCATCCAGTCCCGGAAGTGGAAGCATATTTGAAAACGCCAGTCCTACGGATATCAATCCTGCCATTTGCAGAAGCTGCTCTACCTTCAACGAATTATCAACATCCGGAGTCTCCACAACCTGGTTGACAAGCATTACCATTCCGACTGGTCCCGACAATACATTCTGCACCTCTACCTGTCCTGTAAACAGTTCCTGGAGAGCAAGAACGGAAACTCGAATAATCGATACCGGATATAGAAACGACTCCTTAAGAAGGTCACCGATTCCGGATCCGCGTGCCGTATATATTCCGCGATAGTTTGAGACCTGCTTAACGGATGGCTTCAGTTGAATGTCCTGCTTGACTCCGTCACGGATGAATGTGATTTTAAGTGTCTTGTCGCCGTTTTCCTTCATAATTTTATTATATGTCTCGTCAAAAAAAGGTGCATCATTGACGCTTACTATATAATCACCGACCTTGAGAAGAGGCTCGTTGTTATTCTGTGTCGGATCAATATTAATGATTTCCCAGCCATCTTGCCCATCCGGCTTGGTCATGACAGTGATTCCGATAAAAGTCCTGTCGTAAATCTCGGGAACGAGTGTCACCGTATATAGTTTTCCTGTATCAGAGGATGTCAGCGTCAATTCCAGATCCTTGTCGTTCATGACCTTTGACAAGAAGAAATTCAGATCGAGATCCGAATAGATACGGTTCCCGTTTAAATACTCGATACGGTCACCGGGAACGGCACTTGTCTTTGTTATTTGAGTGCCTTCGTTGAATTTGTCAAGCTTAGGTGTATAAAACCCAAAGATAGAAAAGGTAACTGCAAAAATGATTACTCCAAAAATAACATTTGTCGTAGGCCCTGCCAAAGATACGAGCAGCCGTTTCCATCGAGGCTGATTAACGTAGGAATCCGGATTGGATACACCGTTGTCATCTTCTTCAAAGCCGGGGAAGCGAACATAAGCACCAAAAGGGATCAGACGGATATTATACTCGACCCCCTTCCTCTTCCAATGGAACAGAGACGGTCCGACAAATATCGACAGCTCCTCAACCTTAATCCCGAGCCATTTTGCCACCAGAAAATGACCGATCTCATGAACAGCCGCAAGGATTCCAAGTCCTAACAAGCCGATGATTACACTTATTATATTCATCTGTTACTCCAATTTACCTGAAATTGATACCAAAGATCTAAATACGAGTATACCAAATACCAAACAGATCGAATGTAAATATTCATGTCAAAAATCTATTTTAGATAAAAACGCACGTGCCGTCTGACGGGCAAGCTGATCAACAGACTGAACGTCAGAGAAGGAGTCAATCTTCACAACTCCTGATTTCTCATGTTCATTTATACTATCATACACACAAGCCGGGATTCCGGAGAAAGAAATTCTTCCGCTCAGAAAGGCAGCTACCGCCTCCTCATTTGCTGCGTTCAAAACAACAGGCAGGGAACCGCCAGATCGGCCCGCATGGTATGCGTAGGATAGGCATGGAAAAACGGTCTCATCGCAGGCTTCAAAATGAAGATCACAGCTTCCCGCGGCAAAGGGATCGAAAGGCTCACAGAGTAAGGGTCCTCGTTCAGGGTACATAAGAGCGATCTGGATCGGCAGCATCATATTCGGTCGCCCGATTTGTGCCAGGACAGATCCGTCTTTCATCCGTACCATAGAATGAATAATGCTTTGCGGATGAACAACCACTGTGACCTGATCAACAGAGACACCGAACAGCCAGGCAGCCTCAATGACTTCCAAGCCTTTGTTCATCATGGAAGCTGAGTCGATTGTGATCTTTCCACCCATTTTCCACGTCGGATGTGAAAGGGCTTCCCCGACGGTAACCCGACGAAGCTGCTCAGCTGTGAATCCTCGAAAAGGTCCGCCAGAGGCCGTCAGCAATATTTTCTCAAGGCTGTTGTCCGGCTGTCCCCACAAGCATTGCCAGATAGCGGAATGTTCACTGTCTACAGGCAGCAGTCTTACGTTTCTTTTGATCAGCTTTGGCATAACGATAGATCCGCCGGCTACCAGCGTCTCCTTGTTGGCAAGTGCAATGTCCTTACCGGCATCGATTGCTGCCAGAACCGGTTCCAGCCCGCTGACACCGACCATTGCCGCCACCACCATGTCTGTACTGGAAAAGGACGCGCAGGCCAGATTTCCCTCTGAACCGTAAAGAACCTCAACGGATAGGTCCGATAACGCTTCTTTTACGCGAAAGACATCCTTCTCTAAAGCAACACTGATAAGCTTCGGTCTGAACTCACGAGCTTGCTGAATCATAAGCTCAATATTCGTTCCGCAAGAAAGCGCATCGATTTGAAAATCCTCCCTGCTCCTGCGGACGACCTCCAGTGTCTGGCATCCGATAGACCCGGTTGAACCCAATATAGATAATTTCTTCATGTCATCATACCTCAACGAAAGAGCATAGCGAGGGCAAATGCTGCAGGCAGAGAGAAAAACGCACTGTCAAACCGGTCTAGTATCCCGCCATGCCCAGGCAAGAGTTTTCCGAAATCTTTGATTCCCGCCCAACGCTTGATCGCGGACGCGAGCCAATCTCCGAACTGCGAGACCACGGACAGTGCAAAACCATATGCTGCACCAAACAGGATTAACTGTGTCATATTGAATTTTGTGTCCATAAATCGGCCCATGAAAAGCCAGAAGAAAAGAGCCATTACCGCGGCGCTTCCGATCGCTCCGCCGATGCAGCCTTCCCAGGTTTTCTTGGGGCTTATATGGGGCACAATCTTATGTTTTCCGATAAATGAGCCGGTAAAATACGCGAAAACGTCCGAAACCCAGGGAGTCAATACGCCTATAGCCAGGAAGTACCATCCGTTCTGGATGAACAAGGCTATAATGTTCGCACATGCCAGAGGAAAGGATACATATAAAATAATGCCTGCCGTAGCGACTCCATCCGCCAGAGCGTTCTCTCCGGGCTGGACTAGGGGAAGGAAGATAACCGCATGAAGTGCCATCATGATAATGGTCAAAGAATAGATTCCGAACGCCAGCAATGCTGATTCGGTGAAAAGCTTCAATAGTAATGGAAGCAATGATAAACCGGCTCCTAAATAACACAATACATTTCCCGGATTCATCTTTTTCGTACGAACACATTGAAGCATCTCGCGCGTCGACAGAACGGCAACGATCGTCCACAGCGCACAAAGAAAATAGGGCGAATAATACCCTGGAATAAAGAATGCGAGAATGACGAGGAAAAACAACACCCCGGTGATTATTCTCTGCTTCATACTGTCAGAAGGATAGCCCTAAAGGGGCTTCATCCTTCACTCCTTTCCTTTGTGTAAACGCTCGATGCCCGCTTCAACCGTTTATCTTCTCGTCATTCTCTACCTTTACGCCCCCAAACCGGCGATCACGAGAGGTATATACACGAATCGCTTCTGTCAGTTCCTCGAATCCGAAATCAGGCCACAGCGTATCCGAAAACCAGAACTCGGAATAGGCCGTCTCCCAAAGCAGAAAATTCGATAGTCTCTGCTCTCCGCTCGGGCGGATTAAGAGGTCCGGATCCGGAACATCCGGCAGATACATATTTCCGGATATCGTCTCTTCACGAATATCTGAAATCAAAGTCGAGCCATCCTGAACCCGTGCTGCAATGCGTCGACACGCTTCAACAATCTCGCGACGGCCACCGTAATTCATCGCAATGATCAGATCCATTCTCTTTCTGTTTTCAGAATTCTTCTCCGCACGCCGGACGACCTCCTGGATTCGATCTGGAAGTGCCGGAATATCGCCGGAGAACCGAACGCGGATTCCTTCCTTTTCCAGTTCAGGATCATATCTCTCGAAAAACTCGACAAACAGATCCATCAAAGCATGAACCTCATCATCGGGCCTGGACCAGTTCTCCGTAGAAAAGGCGTAAACCGTAACATACCGAATACCATAGTAACCGCAGTTACGGCACAATTCCTTTAAATTCTCGGCACCTGCTCGATGTCCGGCAGATCGCGGAAGATTCCTCTTCTTAGCCCACCTGCCGTTACCATCCATGATAACCGCTAAATGGAGTGGGATCTTAAGATTCTCTTCCTGCTGATCATGATGACCGATCACGGTTTTTCTTCCGATGCCAAATACATCCTTAAGCAGATTCCGTTTTTTATTGTGAGAGGACATGTTTACTGTCTCCAGTTCTGAGCGAATAGCACTCTCAAGCAATCACAATGATTGCTTGTTGGATTCGAACAATCCGTCCTTAAGAGAAATCAGATCTCCATCAATTCCTTTTCTTTATCGGCCGCGTGCTTCTCTGTCAGTGATATGAAAGAGTCCGTGATCTTCTGTATCTGGATTTCAAACTCTGCCATATCATCATCTGTCAGCTCCTTCTTCTTATGGAAGCCGCGATATTTCTCAATGGCATCTCTGCGAATATTCCGAACAGCGATTTTAGCCTCTTCCTCATATGTCTTCACACTCTTAACGAGATCCTTGCGGCGTTCCTGGGAGAGGATCGGAAATGCGAGACGAATCATTTTGCCGTCATTCGATGGATTGATTCCCAGATCCGAGGCCATAATCGCTTTCTCAATTTCGCGAAGCGTCTTAGGATCCCAAGGAGTCAGCGTTATCATTCTGGGTTCCGGGACTTGAATGTTGCAAACTGCGTTTAATTGCGTCTTTGCTCCATAATAATCAATGAATATGCGATCCAAAACATGTGGATTTGCACGTCCGGCACGAATCGAATTCAAATTTTCTCCGAGATTCTCAATCGTTTTCTCCATTTTTTCTTCGTAGTGGGCATAAGTCTCTCTGGTAATCGTCTGCATCATCTTCGTACTTCCTTTCCCTTTGTTATTTCACCAATGTTCCTATTTTCTCTCCGTGTATAATCCGAACAATATTCTTCGGATCTGCCATGGAGAAAACAAGTATCTGTGTCTTATTATCTCTGCATAGCGCTGCAGCCGTGGCATCCATGACCTTCAGATTCATGCGGAGAACTTCATCATGCGATACAGTATCGAAGCGAATGGCATCCTTATGGACATTTGGATCTTTATCATATACACCGTCAACCATGGTAGCCTTCATGAAAACATCCGCCTCAATCTCAGCGGCACGCAAAGCAGCACCTGTATCGGTTGAGAAGAACGGATTACCTGTGCCGCAGGCGAAGATAACGATTCTCCCCTTCTCGAGGTGGCGTATAGCACGTTTACGAATGTACGGTTCAGCCATTTGACGGATCTCGATAGCTGACAATACTCGTGTCACAGCACCGGCCTGTTCCAACGCGTCAGACAACGCGAGCGCATTCATCATTGTTGCCAGCATGCCCATATGATCCGCCGTAACACGATCCATATGCTCACTGGTGCGGCCTCTCCAGAAGTTCCCTCCACCGACAACAACAGCAACCTCAACGCCATAATCAGAAACTTCCTTAATTGTGGCGCTAATCAATCCAAGGACCTCATCATCGATACCGATCTTCTTCGATCCCGCGAGGGCCTCGCCGCTAACCTTGAGTAATATTCGTTTATATGCCGGTTCGCTCATCCTTCACCTCCGATTGCATATTTTTCACTTCTCATCTATTCTATCCGTTCATACCCCGAAAAAAAAGCCGTCATAAAAAATTCATGACAGCTTTCTTATCTGTTTTAGTCAGAAAAACATTATTTGATCTGCTTCATGACTTCATCAGCGAAGTTCTCTTCCTTCTTCGCAATGCCCTCACCCATCTCATAACGTGTGAAACGACGGATCGCAACCTTCTCACCGATAGCAGCAGTCATCTCCTTCTGGAGGATCTCAATCGTCTTGGAATCATCCTTGACATACTCCTGCTCAAGGAGACAGTTCTCCTTAAAAAACTTAGTCAGAGATCCCTCAACGATTTTATCGAGAATCTTCTCCGGCTTACCTTCGTTCAGTGCCTTGTTGCGAATGATGTCCTTCTCCTGCTCTATAGCCTCGGCAGGAACATCCTCACGGGCAACCCACTTCGGATTCGTTGCGGCGATCTGCATGGCAACGTCACGAACAAAGCTTCTGAACTTATCATTCTTAGCTGCGAAATCTGTCTCGATATTTACCTCAACAAGAACACCGATGCGACCACCGGCATGGATATAAGCGTCAACGATTCCTTCGGCTGCAATTCTGCCGGCCTTCTTGGCGGCGGAAGCGATTCCCTTCTCACGAAGCCAGATCACTGCCTTCTCAACGTCACCGTTGCTCTCCTGAAGAGCCTTCTTGCAGTCCATGATTCCGGAACCTGTCAATTCACGTAATTCTTTAACCTGAGCGGCGGAAATTTCTGCCATATTTGTATCCTCCTTCATACTCGCCGCAATATGTGGCGAGATCATCGTTAACGATTAGAATTAAGCCTCAACTGCAACTTCTTCGATGATTTCGGAAACCTCAACAATCTCCGGCTTGCTATCTACATCATCAGACTGTGCGGGGGCCTCTAGCTGTTCGCCCTGACGAGCCTCGATAACGGCATCAGCCATGCGTCCAGCGATTAACTTGACGGCGCGAATCGCATCGTCGTTGCCGGGAATAACATAATCGACTTCTTCCGGATCACAGTTCGTATCAACGATAGCAACGATCGGAATACCCAGTCTTCTTGCTTCCGCAACAGCCAGGTGCTCTTTTCTGGTATCAACAATAAACAATGCGGCAGGCATACCCTTCATGGTCTGGATACCACCTAAATTCTTCTCGAGCTTCTCCAACTCGAGCTTCAGCTTAGCTACTTCCTTCTTGGGGCGAAGATCAAAGGATCCGTCCTGAGCCATCTTCTGCAACTCGTTCAAACGTGCGATTCTCTTCTTGATCGTTGTGAAATTTGTCATCGTTCCGCCAAGCCAACGATTGTTGATAAAATACATACCGCAACGCTTTGCTTCTTCGGCAATCGAATCCTGTGCCTGCTTCTTGGTTCCGACAAACAGAACACTACCGCCGTCCATAGCAATCTGGCGAACAAACATATAAGCCTCATCAATCTTCTTGACAGTCTTCTGCAAGTCGATGATGTGGATGCTGTTGCGCTCCGTGTAGATGTACTCAGCCATCTTCGGATTCCATCTGCGTGTCTGGTGGCCGAAATGCACACCTGCTTCGAGTAACTGTTTCATTGAAATAACGGGCATAAATCTTCCTCCTGTTTTCCTTTCATGGGGTGTACACCGAGAATTCGGCACACGAGAAAATCCCCATGTGTTTAATAAGCCTCTAAAATACTATCACGAGGCGCGCAGAATGGCAAGAACCTGTTTGATGGCTTTTCAGAACATTTATAGAAAAAACGAAGTGAATTTTATTATAACCACTTTACGTCTCTATTTATCATTCTAAACGAGTGGCAAACCGTGTATTCGTCGGTGCGTTGGCCTCTCGGCGCGAGTT
>CAZOFY010000009.1:0-57139 GCA_964579245.1 uncultured Mageeibacillus sp. | reverse complement strand
TTTATTGGATCTTCGGTATTTTGTACGCCTCCAGTTTTTTTCGATAGGATTGTGGAGAGGAGATCCGTTCTGATAAGTCGATCCAGAAGGCCTTGGAATGATTCATGTGAACAAGGTGCGTAAGCTCATGAAGAATCACATAAACAAACAGTTCTTCCGGTAATATATCCAAATATCCGTTAAGTGAAATATTACCCAACGAAGAACAAGAGCCCCATCGGGTTTTCGAGTACCTGACATAAACTTTCTTCGGCTTCTTCCCGCTATAGGAAGCTAAAAAATGGTTGGCCTTCTCATGAACATTTCTGGCGTGTCTTCTCTTGTCTGCCGCAGAGAATACCGGAAGTGAAATGCGGTTATCTGTCTTCAGCTTCTGCGCGATGATCCAGGCACTTTTCTTGTCAACAAACCCGCTGATCATATCCAGAGGGACATGCCTGGGCGCTGAAACAAAGACACCGGCATCTTCAGAAACACGAATGGTGATCATCTTGCCCTGTCTTCGAATTAACTGGAATGGAATCTTGTTCTCACAGGAAATATGATCCTCAACCGGGACATTCTTCGCTTTGTTCTTTATGCGAAAAAACTCGTTCATGAGCAGGCTGGGCCTCTTGCATATCCTTTGGAAATAGCCAGTTCAGCTCTTTCCCTGGCCTTTCCTCCTTTAGCGAGCTCGTTCGCGATAAATTCGGGATGTGTCTCCAAAAAGGCGACCATAAATGCCTGTGGTTTGTCGATAAAGCTCTCAACCATCTTTCTCTGATCAGCTGAAATGACGCCGATCGCTTCGGCAGAAATAAATAAGTCCTTGTCGATTTCTGCAAAAGTAATCAGCTTTACACCTTCATTAAGAAGAATTTGCTCCCCGCCCTGCTTCCTGTTAACTACCGCAATGGTTTCCTCCAAGACACCGCCGAATTCACGGATGACGGGGATCCACGCACGCGTATAGCTTGATGCCTCGGTGACCAGGTCTACGATGTGCAGAGCTCTCTTGCCCGCCAGAGCGACCTCATAAACCGGAACTGTCTCCGAAAAGGACGCATTGGTATACACGGCCTGTAGATCCTTGAAAATGGACAAATGAGGTTTCTTCAGAAAATAGGCCGGGAGGATTGAAAAGAAGAAGTCTCTTCTTTCGCCGCCTGAAATAAAATCAAAAGAAAGTGTCGATGCCTTTTCGACGATCATATCAATGACCATACGATATGTTTCACATTTGTCGTATTGGCGAAGAAGCGCCTTTAGGAGAAGATCAGTGAACGCTATCCGGTCGGAATAGGCTGCCTCCTCAATCAAAAGAAGAAGATCTGCAGATTCTCCCTCACTGCCAAAAAGAAAATGTGTATTGATGTAGAAGGGCCCCAGAGTTCCGGACGTGTACCAGAATGGGGTATCAGGCTCGCATACACGAATCGCCTTTGTAGCAAACAGTGCGTCAATAATGGGGTTTTCCATAGTTCATGCCTCCTATTGTATCCGCTCACTTTTGTATCAAAGTCTACCAGAGATGCAGTGTGTTTGTCAGAGAAGAAATACGGTCGATTTGATTATTCATGCAATAATCATGTAGGTCATCTACTATCTTCTCACAAATTGCCGGATGTAGCAAAGACGCGGTTCCGACCTCAACACAGGACGCACCCGCAATCATGAATTCGATAACGTCCTCGGCTTGCATAACGCCGCCGCAGCCGACGATCGGGATCGAAAGAACACGGGCACATTCACTGACCATACGTATAGCTACCGGTTTGATTGCGGGCCCGGAAAGACCTCCTGTATTGTTCTGCAGAACCGGCCTTCTTGTACGTATGTCGATTGCCATTCCAAGAAGAGTGTTAATCAGTACAACGGCATCCGCTCCGGCTTGCTCAGCTGCAAGAGCGATCGGTGAGATTGCAGTAACGTTCGGAGTAAGTTTCACCCATAGAGGTTTATCTGTAAGCTTGCGAAGAACAGATACCAGCCGTGATACACCCTCAGGTGTGGCTCCGATTGTCATACAGCCCTCTTTCACGTTCGGGCAGGATAGGTTCAGCTCCAAGACATCAACACCGTTATCGGGAACGCCAAGGGCTGTCACCATGGACACATAATCCTCGATGGAGTGCCCGGCAACATTGGCAACGACGCAGGTCCCGAGAGAACGCATGAATGGCAGTTCTCTGTCGAGAAATGCTTGAAGACCCGGATTCTGCAGGCCTACACTGTTTAACATGCCGGACGCCGTCTCGGCAACCCGACATCCCGGATTTCCTTCCCGGGGTAATACCGTCAATCCCTTTGAACAAATACCGCCGATTTTCGATAAGTCGGCGTATTCCGACAACTCTCTTCCGAAGCCACAGGTTCCGGAGGCCAACAAAATCGGATTCTTCAATTTCGTAGTGCCGACATTAACCGTCAAATCTACCATACGACCTCCGATGCGTCCATGACAGGTCCTTCCTTGCAGCACCGGACATGGTGAAATTCCAGATTTTCTTCCTGTGCCTTGACTTTACATGCACAGACAAGGCATATTCCGATCCCGCAAGCCATACGTTTCTCAAGAGAAACTTGGCAGGTCAAGCCCTTTGAGAGAGCCCATTTTGCTACCTTATTCATCATAATCTCGGGACCGACTGTGAATACAGCGGCATTTTCATAATCACTGTCTGTTAATGTGTCAAGAACATCAAGAACATTTCCCTTGCAACCGTAATCACCGGAATCTGTTGACACTTCCATACGGTCGGATGCGATTCTGCATTCCTCCAAAAAAAAAGTATCAGAGCAGGAGCGAAAACCATTCACGCACAGTGTCGGAATCCCACGCGATTGAGCTTCTTGGAGTGCAAAATGCAGCGGAAAAACACCGGTTCCGCCTCCGACGGCAATCAGCTTCTTTACTTGGTCGAAAACAAAACCGTTCCCGAGCGGCCCGAGGACTTCGAATAAATCACCGGGTTTAGCTTCAATGATCTCTCTTGTCCCGGCACCGACTTCCCGTACACCGACAGAAAATGTGCCGGCTTGTTTGTCCGTATGGCTGACACCGAAGGGGCGTTTGAGAAAACGGCTACAGGAAATGTTGACGAACTGTCCCGGACATGCCTTTTCGGCAATCTCCGGGCAGGAAAATGTCAACAGACAATTTCCTCTTCCGAGCTGCTTCTTTTCGATGAGCTGAACTAGATATTCTTTTTCCATGATGACCGCCTGTTCTTATTTGATCAGCATCTTATTCTCCGGTGGCATCTCCTTCTCCGGGAGATCGTAGGACTTCGTCCTTGCCACGATTTCGGCAAAGGTGCTCAGTTCGTAGGATGTCAGGTCCATCGGGCTCATTTTGCGTTCCATACATTCGATTACCGCCACAAGAGTGTCCAGTGAAGTGATCGTCGGAACTCCGTGTTCGATACAGATTCTTCGCAGACGGAAGCCGTTGTTGATCATTACGGAGCTGTTCGATTCCGTATTGACCAATAAACGGATCTTTCCGCTGGCTATATGATCCCTCGAATTCGGTGATTCTTCCTCGAGCTTGCGTACACTGCTGGTCGGAATACCTGCCCGATTTAGATAATTCGCTGTTCCGCCGGTTCCGAAAAGCTCGAATCCGAGATGGAAAAGCTTTTCAGCAAGCGGGATCAGATCACGCTTATCACTGTCACGGACTGTTAGCAATACACCATCCCCTTTTTGCGGGAATTTGAAGCCGGATGCCAGGATCGCCTTATACATTGCCTCGGCATACGTCGTCGAAAGACCCAGGACTTCACCCGTGCTCTTCATTTCCGGCCCAAGACTGATATCAACATCATGAAGCTTCTCGAATGAGAAAACAGGAGCTTTGACTGCGTATACCCATGGATAACGGGCATACAAGCCGGTTCCGTAGGGAAAATCACTAAGTTTTCCACCAAGCATTATCTTGGTTGCGACGTCAACGATCTGAATACCGGTGACCTTGCTGATGTACGGCACGGTTCTTGAGGAACGAGGATTGACCTCAATAACGTAAATCTCATCGTTGAACAGAATGAATTGTATGTTCACAAGTCCGATTACCTTCAGAGCCAGTGCCAGCTTCTTTGTATAGTCGATAATTATGTCGCGGATACGATTTGATATATAGGCCGGGAAAATGGAGATCGAGTCACCGGAATGAACACCGGCTCTTTCCAAGTGCTCCATGATTCCGGGAATCAAGATGTTCTCACCGTCACAGACAGCATCGACTTCAAGCTCAACACCACGCAAATACTTATCGACAAGGATCGGGTGCTCCTGCTCGACCAGATTGATAATCCGCATATACTCAATCATTTCCTGATCACTGTTGACGATAGCCATACCCTGTCCCCCGAGAACGTAGGAAGGACGGACAAGAACGGGATAAGTCAAATTGTTTGCGGTCTCAAGAGCATCTTCTGTTGTAAAGACTGTTCCGCCATTCGGGCGCTTGATTCCGCATTCTTCGAGTATGGCATCGAAACGCTCGCGATCCTCAGCAGCATCAACCATATCCGCCGAGGTTCCGAGAATTGGAACACCCATTTCGGAAACGGCTTTGATCAACTTGATCGCCGTCTGGCCGCCAAACTGACAGATACATCCATCGGGTTTCTCATTCTCAATGATTGCACGGACATCATCAGCCGTTAAAGGCTCAAAATACAGACGATCTGATGTGTCGAAGTCCGTTGAGACCGTCTCCGGATTATTGTTCGCGATTATGGCCTCATAACCGAGCTTTCGGAGTGCCCACACGGAGTGGACGGAACAATAATCAAATTCAATACCCTGACCGATACGGATCGGACCGGATCCGAGAACCAGAACCTTCTTCCTATCGGTTCGCTCCGCCTCATTGCAAGTATCAAAAGTCGAGTAGTAGTAAGGTGTGACCGCCTTATACTCTCCCGCACAGGTGTCTACCATCTTATACGTGTAAAAAAGTCCGAGAGCTTTTCTTCTGGCACGGATCTCTTCAGAAGGAATCCCAGTCAGCTTTGCGATATACGAATCTGTGAAAGAGAACTTAACGGCTTCCGTAAAAAGATCATCAGAGAGAACTCCGCTCGACTTTACGGCAATGACGGCCTCCTCCACGCGAACAAGGTTGGCAAGCTTTCTTAAAAAGAACTTGTCAATCATAGTCCTTTCATACAGCTCTTCAATCGAGTGTCCTCTGCGCAGAGCTTCTGAAAGAACAAACAGTCGGAGATCGTCGACGATACTGATATGGTCGTTCAGTTCTTCATCGGTCAACTCGTGAATCCTCGGAATAAGGAGTCCGTAAATATTCATTTCGAGAGAACGTATCGCCTTCATAACGGATGCTTCAAAGGTGTTGGCGATAGACATGACCTCGCCTGTTGCTTTCATCTGCGTTCCCAAGGTGCGCTTGGCTTTTACAAATTTATCGAACGGGAACTTCGGAATCTTGGTGACGATATAGTCGACAGCTGGTTCAAAGCAAGCCTTGGTGGTACCGGTAACCTCGTTCGGGATCTCGTCAAGGGAATATCCGCAAGCGATTTTTGAAGCAACCTTGGCAATCGGGTATCCCGTTGCTTTTGACGCAAGGGCGGAGGAACGTGACAATCTTGGATTGACTTCAATGACCGCGTAATCCGATTTGGTGGGGTGCTGCGCAAACTGAACATTGCAACCGCCGACGATCTGTAGCTCTTCAACAATCTTTAATGCGGCGGTTCGAAGCGTCTGGTATTCGATGTCGTTCAAGGTCTGGGCAGGAGCAACAACGATCGAATCGCCGGTATGAACGCCGACTGGATCGAAATTCTCCATGGAACATATGGTGATCTTGTTGCCCTTCGCGTCGCGGATGGCCTCGAATTCGATTTCCTTCCATCCTGCGATACTCTTTTCCACCAGAACCTGATGGACTCGGCTGACAGAAAGACCGGTCGTAGCGATTTCGACAAGGTCCTCTTCATTTGTGACAATGCCGCCGCCGGTTCCGCCTAAGGTAAAAGCAGGACGAACGATGACAGGGTAACCAATCTCGCTTGCAATTCTCATGCACTCCTTGATATTGTTTGCTGTTTGCGAAGGAATGCAAGGTTCATTGATGCGAAGCATGGCAGAACGGAACTCCTCTCGATCCTCACCCATTCGGATTCCCTCCGGCTGAGTACCCATCAGGGTAACACCACGCTCCTTCAGGAACCCGCATTCATCGAGCTCCATCGCAAAATTGAGTCCCGTCTGGCCGCCGAGAGATGCCAGAAGTCCATCAATCTTCTCATCAATGATCAGCTTTTTGATAACATCGATTTGAAGCGGCTCCAAAAATACTTTATCTGCCATATCGGGATCAGTCATGATCGTCGCAGGATTACTGTTCACGAGAACAACAAAGAATCCTTCTGCCTTCAAGGCTCTGCATGCTTGTGTTCCCGCATAATCAAATTCAGCTGCCTGTCCAATGATGATGGGACCTGATCCAATGACCATTACTCTGCTAACGTCACTTCTTCTTGGCATATACGCTCTCCTTATATCGATCCGATTCTCATAATTATGAGGATATCTGGATTATTATACATCTGTGGCTTTTCATCGACAAGAGAATATTACTTATCCGACACGCTTCTCGATGGCTTTTTGTAAATCATTACGCATACGGACCGCTTCGTCGACAAGCGCTTCCGCGAATCTCTCCTGCGGCAGATCCTCCCTCTTCTGGTAAGCACACATAAGACTCCTTGAAGCATTTACGACAGCGCCTTTACCGGAATCGTCGAAGCTTTGCGCCGCAGAATCAGCACTGCCTCCCTGTGCCCCGTATCCGGGAACCAGGATGATTGCTTTCTTCATCTTGCCGCGAAGCACCTTAGCCTGTTCAGGCCATGTCGCCCCGACGACAGCGCCGACTGAGCTGAATCCTGAGTCGCCGAGAAGTCCTTCGCCCCATTCAGATACTTTCTCCGCCACCTTCTCGTATAATGGCTTTCCATCAGCCAGAACGAGATCTTGAAAATCTCCTGCGGACGGATTGGAGGTACGAACCAGAATGAACAATCCCTTCCCCTCTGTCTTCGCGACATCGAGGAAAGGTTTAATGCCGTCAATTCCGAGATAAGCGTTTACGGTGATTGCATCAGCATCGAACATTCTTGTTCTGGAGTGATCAATCAACTCTGTCTCGCCAATGATCGAGTCTGCATATGCAGATGCTGTGGATCCGATATCATTTCTCTTCGCATCTGCAATGACAAGCATTCCTTTATTTTTAGCATATTGAATGGTTTTTCTTAATGCCTCGATACCAGGCACACCGTACTTCTCATAATACGCGAACTGAGGCTTAACAGCCGGAATGATATCGCAGACAGCGTCGATCATCTGACGGTTGAACTCATAAATAGCCATGGCAGTAGCAAGAAGAGGATCTGTTATTTCCTTCTCGAAACGGCTGCGAATGGAGGAGGGAACGTATTCGATCAACGGGTCAAGTCCCATTACCGTCGGATTTCTCAGTACATCGATCCGCTCCGTTAAGCGGTCAGCAAAGTTTCTCATAGGTGATTCTTCCTCCTTGTATGGTCAACACTGTTTCCCCGAAAAGCTCATAACCGTGAAAGGGTGTATTCCGAGCCTTGGAGAGCATTTTGTTCTTGTCGAACACAAACCTTGTTCCAAGGTCAAAAACCGCAATGTCAGCCGGCGCACCAACGTTCAGACTTCCGCGGCCGAGAGACAGAAGCTTCGAAGGATTCCCACTCAGACAGGCACAAAGATCTTGAACACTCATAAAGCCCGGCTTGACAAGATAGGTATAGGATAGTGGGAAAGCAGTCTCAAATCCAACAATTCCATTGTTTGCCAGAGAAAACTCAATATCCTTCTCATCGGAATGATGCGGAGCATGATCCGTCACGATCAGATCGATTGTTTTATCACGTAAGCCTTCAATGACAGCCATGCGATCTTCTTCTCTTCTGAGCGGCGGATTCATTTTCGCGTTCGTGTCAAAACCAAGGCAGGCATCCTCTGTAAGGACAAAGTAATGCGGGCAGGTTTCCGCAGTGACCTTTACACCGCGCTTCTTGGCACAACGAATCATCTCAATGCCGCCCTTTGTACTAACGTGACAGATGTGAATCGCAAGATTCAGGTACTCGGCTATAGAGATATCCCTGGCGATCATCACATCCTCGGCTGCTGTGGGTATCCCGCGAAGACCAAGCTCGGTTGAAACCGCGCCCTCATTCATTGCTCCATCCGCTAAGCTCATCTCTTCACAGTGATTCATTACCGGTAGCTGGAAATCGGAAGCGTAAAGCAAGGCCTTCCGCAACAGATCTGCCGTTGCAACAGGTTTCCCGTCATCAGAAACAGCAACGATCCCCTCTTCCTTCATCAGACCGAATTCAGCCAGTTCTTTACCGGCCATTCCCTTACTGACAGCGCCGATCGGAAAAACATTCGCATAGCCTTGTAATTGGGCCTTGGAAACGATGCTTCTCACCACCGAGGGATTGTCACAGACAGGATTTGTATTCGGCATCGGGCAGACAGAAGTAAATCCGCCTTTTGCCGCACTTTTTGTACCGGTGATGATATCTTCCCGATACTCGTAGCCCGGATCACGCAGATGACAATGGGCATCGATTAAGCCTGGAAAAACAGCGGCTCCGCCGAGATCGACGATTCGGTCCGCTTCGCCGGACAATTTCTCAACAATAATCCCGTTCTCAATATTGATATCGGTAAGATCTCCTTCTCCGAGGAGCCTTCCGTTTGTCAGACAAATCATCATTCCTGATTCCTCCTCGCCATTAATAAGTACATCACTGCCATGCGAATGGCGACACCGTTCGTGACCTGCTCATTGATAACCGATTGCGGACAGTCATAGACGACGGTCGGCATCTCGACGCCGTGATTACAAGGCCCGGGGTGCATCACGAGTGCCCCCGGTTTGGCCAGAGAGAGAATGTACGGATCGATGGCATAGTATTTTGCGTATTCTGCTACGGACGGAAAAAGAGACTTTGACTGTCTTTCCAGCTGCAGTCTCAAGCCCATAACCACATCTGCGCCATCCACTGCCTCCCGGACTGTTTTACACACCTTGCATCCGAAACGGTCCATCCCTGGTGGAAGCATTGTCGCAGGTCCTGCTATGCGAACCTGCGCACCCATTTTCTTTAGGCCGATCGCATTGCTTCGTGCAACTCTGCTATGGTAAATATCTCCGCAGATAGCGACCTCCAAGCCCTCAAGCGAGTGGTATTTCTCCTTCATGGTGTATATATCCAGAAGCGCCTGTGTCGGATGCTCGTTCATGCCGTCACCGGCATTGATCACCGAAGCATTTACTTTTTTTGAAATATAGTGCGGTGCACCGGATTGACTGTGACGCATGACGATAATGTCTGTGGACATGACATCGATGGTTCTGGCGGTATCCAGAAGTGACTCCCCTTTATTGATACTGCTGCCGGAGGCGGCGACATTCGCGCTGGAGGCACCCATGAACTTTGATGCCATTTCAAAAGAAAGCCTGGTACGTGTACTGTTTTCATAAAACAGTGTCACGACAGACTTGCCCTGCAAATGGGATGTTTTCTTGTTGCCGGAAGTTAAGACAAGCTTCATCATTTCGGCTGTGCGAAGAATCTCGTCGATCTCCTCGGCTTCAAGCTCTTTCATTCCCAGTAGATCTTTGTTCTTTAGCTTCATACCTTTACCTCGTCGCAGAGCATGACGCGATCTTGTCCGTCAATCTCCATGAGTTCG
This sequence comes from uncultured Mageeibacillus sp., assembly GCA_964579245.1. GTDB lineage: Bacteria > Bacillota > Clostridia > Saccharofermentanales > Saccharofermentanaceae > Firm-13. Next base: position 47,374 of record CAZOFY010000009.1, on the reverse strand, counting down.
ACATGGATTGCTTCCGAATTTGATGTCGGGATATTCTTGCCTACGTAATCCGGACGGAACGGAAGCTGCCGATGTCCACGGTCGATCATGATGGCAAGTTGGATTGCCGCAGGACGCCCCATATCGAAAATCGCCTCGATTCCGGCCCGAACTGTTCTTCCGGTAAAAAGAACATCATCAATCAGTATTACTGTCTTATCGTTCAGGTTAAAAGGAATATCCGTCCCGTTAACGACCGGATGGACACTTAGTTTTGAAAGATCGTCGCGATAGAAAGTGATGTCCAGAACTCCAAGCGGCGGCGACTGCCCCTCGATTCGTTCGAGAGCCTTTGATATTCGTTGCGCCATCGGAACCCCTCTTCTTTGGATCCCGATGATAACCACATTGGAAAGACCCTTATTCTTCTCAACAATCTCATGAGCGATACGGGTAAGGGCTCGCTTCACGGCCGCTTCGTCCATAAGTAAGGATTTTTCGAAAAGTTCCGGCATACCATTTCTCCTTCGCGCTTTGAACACTTCTTCTCTTCCGGGCAACGATGAAAAAAAGCCTCCGAACCCTGTGTCCGGAAGGCTAATCGCATACATAAATACCTGGGGCTGTCCCCAAGCTCTTATAATGATCACCATTCCGAACCTCGCTGGATTCGTATTAAAAGGATCTTCTTCCAGAGAATAATAAACGATTCATTGACATATTTCAAGGTGCTGTGATAATATTTTCAAGAAACCACGGGGATGTGGCGGAATCGGCAGACGCAGCAGACTCAAAATCTGCCAATCGCGAGGTTGTATGGGTTCAAGTCCCATCATCCCCACCACAAGGAAAAGGGCTTCTCTCGTCGTTCCAACAGGTCAGTCGATTGCGTTTTCGCGAACGAATGATTCTCGGCGAAGAGGGCCCTTTTTCATTTTGTCATTTTTCGACAATTAACAGGTTGATGGCAACTTACCTGTTACTGATCTGATTCTCCCATACAGCCAAGAAGTACCGCAGATGAATAAAGGCGTATTCCATCTGCAGAGTCCGGGTGGATATGATCGATCAGATAATCCGAACGGGGATACAAATCCAGGATTGACTCGATTTGATTGTTCGGGTCAGAGAACAGATAGCCCTGGTCTTGGCAAAATAACTTAAGCGAATCGGAATACTCATCGTTCAGTGCGATTTTCTGTGAATAAGATATAGGAGAAAAAGGATCACCATCTGTCGATGTCCATGGTGCAACAAAAGCAAATCTCGCTGATGGCTGTGACTTTTTAATCCCATCACATAGCTGTTGTATCTTTTCTATATAGGCTTCGCTTGTCATCGCACAGATGGACTCATCACGATATCGAACATCATTCGTTCCAATCGCTATGACATATAAATCCGCCTTCACGGTTTGTATCTCAGTGATGTTGTCAAGCAGTGTCTTTACGGTCCCGCCTCCGAAGGAAATATTCGTGCAGCTACCCGGGAAATAGGACTCCAGTGGTTCATACCACGGATACCCTCCGTTTCTGGTGCCTTCGGTTATACTGTCTCCCAGAAAACATATGCTCTTTGCGGAGGACATCTCCCGGAACAGAGTACTTGATTCTGACGCAGGCGTAAGCGGAAGCGGAGAAGCCGAGCTCCTGACAAATCCATTCTGGTTGAAATAATACCGTTCCCGAATCATATGAAGATCAAGGTTAACTCCAAGCATCGTATTTGTGATATGCGAGTTGACCTCCTCTACTCGATTCATATCGTCAGTGCTTAAGGTATCGGACAGAACATCATTATTGACGATATCAAATATAGGAACCGGTCGATAGTTGCCTTTTACCGTAGAGTAGGTCCACATTGGGACAACACCTCCGCCGATGATCGACTTACTGGTCTTATCAATATATATCTCAATCAGAGCGCTGGCATCCCCGTTATAATCCCGGTATATATTGGAATAATTTCCCGGTGAAAATGCAGAAAATACTGTTTTTGATCCTTCGCGTGTTATCCTGACAGGCTGGACAGAATGAGTATGGTCACCAAGAATAATGTCAGCTCCCAATTCTCGAAAATAATCGCACCAAGCCAGCTGGAAATCGTCCGGTTGATCACTGAACTGTGTTCCCATGTGAGGAAGGACAAGAATAAAGTCCGGTGAATATGTTTTTGCGAGTTCAAAGTCGAGAGAAACCGACCGCTTCACTTCTTCATATCTTTCACTGCCCGGATCGACAAGTACAGATGTCAAATAGGAATACTCACCATCTATCAGGTCATTATCCGCAATGGAATTGCTACCGAAGGTATAAGAAAGAACAGCAAACTTGAGGCCATCCTTTTCGATTAGCTTCACGCGGTTCTGATCTTTTTCTTCCTGTGATCGGTACGAGCCTGTATGATCAAGTCCGATTTGATCCAGAACGTCCAGCGTTCTTACCGCTCCTGAATCTCCCTGATCCAAGATATGATTATTCGCATTCGTAACAAGATCGAACCCCGCCTCTCGGACCGCTTCCGCAAAGCTGTCGGGGAAGTTCAAACGAACTTCTTTTCCGTCATCATAGTTACTGGTAGAGTAACCCGCCTCGGGACCGGCCATAGGCCCCTCAAAAACGCCGATTGCGAGGTCTGCCGACGATAGATATGGACTCGTAAACTCGAAAAGAGGAGAAAAGTCGTAGGACTCTCCATTGTATGCACGCTTGACCTGATCCTCGAGTAAAATGAGATCACCGGCGAAAACAATCTTGTATGCATTTTTTAATTTCTCCTCTTCTTCGGCAGATAGCTTCGGATGTACTTGATCGGCATCAGAGGAAGCGGACTCATTTACATCAATGCTAGCGGTGTTCGGGATGAACGGGCTGAGAAAGGCCAACGGATTCGCGAGAATAGGTGCACAAAAAACTAGAAAAGCAAGAGCGATGCATAGGATTCGAGTGACCCGGAATCCGATACTGATTTTGTCTGTTTTCGAGAAAAGACGGAGCGGAAAATCCAAAAATTGACTCATCCATTTTGCCGCTGTTTCAGAGCCGAAAATCATTACGGTCATCCAAGTCAGCGCGATTGAAGATATTAGGGTCAATTCTGCAGAAAGGTTCGGGAAATATTGCGAATAGATAAGAGCCAGAAATCGGTGCAGAACAAATATTGGCAATGAATTTCTCCCGATCTGAGTTAATATCGGCAATTGCTTGTTGATCGTAAAGGTAAGAATTACGAAAATCATTGCACACGCAACGATAAACAATACGATTCGTGAAAGGAAGTCTGTTCCGTCAACGTAGGACAACATGGTGTAGGTTCTTTCCTGCATGCCAAGAATGAAATACAGGACAAAACCGAGTAGCGTGGCAAGGAGTGCCGTAGCAATTCCGCGAAGAAGAGTCATCGTATTCTTCTTGATAAACAGAGCTTCTATAGTTTCTGTTTTAATCAGATATCCTGCCATAAAAAAAGGTGAGAAGGAAATGATCCTTGCAAGCGAAAACGAATTATCGATATCAATCCAGAATCCGGCAAGCAGAGCTAATGCGAAAAGAATCAGAAGAATCCTTTTTACCTTTGCAAGGTAGTTTGCAGCAAACCGCCAAACGATCAGAGCAAGAAGATACCAATATGAATAAAAAGGATATGTCGCCAACGCGGTATTCTTAGTAATCGAGAAAATGATCAGAAAGATGCTGTTAAAGAACAGGTAAGCAAACCCAAGACGCAGGAGACTATCCTTGCTTCTGGATCTGTTGCTCTTGCTCATGTAGCCGGAGATAAATACAAAAGCCGGCATATGAAACATATAGATTGCACTTACGATGATATGGATTACGGAATTAGATTGATGTTCATATAAGAAGTGAGCCAGAACAACAAGAATGATTAGAAATCCCTTGATGTTATCCCAATACGGTATTCGATTATTCCATTGCTTTGCCGAAAGCTCCTGCTGCACAATACGCACTCCATAAAAATAGCTATAAGCCATTACCCGCGTTGGTTTGCCTCTATATAGTATAAGTGAATTCTAATATATAAGCCTGTCACAATCAAACAAAAAGAAAAACTGTTCCGAAATACATCGAAACAGTCTTCTTCTTGTGACCTAAACAGGGTCACATCTGGTGGGAGGAGGTGGATTCGAACCACCGAAGTCACTGACGACAGATTTACAGTCTGTTCCCTTTGGCCGCTCGGGAATCCTCCCATATATTCAATTAGAAAAGTGCGAAGTGGTGGGCCTTCAGGGACTTGAACCCGGGACCGACCGGTTATGAGCCGGTTGCTCTAACCAACTGAGCTAAAGGCCCATGCTGTTTCAGACTTCCAAGCTGATAAGCACCGGATTTCCGAAGCGCAAGTAGGATTATATACATAAGTTTCCGACTCGTCAAGTGATTAAAGAAGAAGAAATTTGATTTCATCGAAAAAAAGAGAAATCTCCGCCGCTTTCCATTATCGGGTAACGGCGGAGATTCCATACACGTTTTCGATTATTTTGCCGAAATATATCCCTTCTTTGTCAGAAGCTCCGCTGTCAGCAAAGCACCGCCTGCCGCACCACGTAACGTGTTATGAGAAAGACAGGTGAACTTGTAATCAAAGATGTTATCTTCTCTCAGGCGTCCGATCGTGACACCCATTCCATTCTCGAACATAGCATCTAACTTTGCCTGCGGGCGGTTGTCCTCAGACAGATACTTAAGAAACGGCTTTGGCGCACTTGGCAGATCCAATTTTTGTGGCTCTCCCTCGTAGGATGCCCATCTTGCGAGGATCTCATCCTTCGAAGGCTTGCTCCTAAAGGATACGGATACCGCAGCGGTATGGCCCTCCTGTACGGCAACACGATAGCATTGTGCGGAGATGACCGGTGAAGAAGCATTAACGATCTCATTATCTTCGATATGGCCCCAGATCTTTAACGGCTCCTTCTCACTCTTTCCCTCTTCGCCACCGATGTACGGAATCAGATTCCCAATCATTTCCGGCCAATCTGAGAATGTTTTACCAGCCCCTGAAATAGCTTGATAGGTACACACAGAAATCTTCTCTATACCAAAATCCACAAGAGGTGCCAGGGCCGGTACATAACTCTGTATCGAGCAGTTCGGCTTAGCTGTGATAAAGCCTCTCTTCGTCCCCAGACGAGCCTTCTGCTTTTCTATTATCAAAGCATGCTCAGGATTGATCTCCGGAATGATCACAGGGACGTCATTTGTCCAACGATGCGCTGAATTGTTTGACACTACAGGAGTCTCAAGCTTCGCTATTGTCTCCTCCAAGGCACGGATCTCGTCCTTCTTCATGTCGACGGCGCAAAATACAAAATCGACAGCAGAACAAATCGCCTCGATGTTATCTGTACCCATCACGATCATATCTTTAACGTATGAAGGCATATCTGCATCTATCTTCCATCGTCCGGCAACAGCCTCCTCATATCGCCTTCCGGCTGATCTTGGCGAAGCGGCTACAACCGTGACTGTATACCAGGGGTGATTTTCCAATAACGATATGAATCTCTGTCCGACATAACCGGTAGCTCCGATTATACCAACTCTTAGCTTTGCTTGCATGTAATTTCCTCCCGCAATGCTCCGATGTCCTTCATCGAAGAAATGATAATGTCCATATCACACGGACATTTGTACTTGATGGATGTATATTATCATATCAGATTTGCTTTGACAACTACCTTTTTCATGAAAAAAGTCATATATCATGAGCTGTGATACAATAAGAAAACAATGCTGTAGTTGAGGTGCATATGAGACATCATGAGCGATTCCTTCCCTCTGAACGACCGGATTCCTTCCCGTTACTTGAGCAGTACATGAATTACATGCAGGCTGTTCGTGAGCGTTCGCCACTTACAATGAAGGAATACCGGTATGATCTGGTGATGTTTTTTCGCTTTCTGTTACGAGACCGCGGAATGGTCCAGCGGGATACGAGTTTTCAAGAAATTTCTATCCGTTCTGTGGATGAATCCTTCCTAGCTGCGATCACGACGGATGACCTGTTTGTTTTCCTTATATATTTGTCTCGCGAAAGAAAGGCATCCCCGGCAACACGTGCCAGAAAGGCCGCAACTCTGAAGTCTTTTTTCAAATATCTCTATGTCAAAAGAAAAGTGATCCGTTCGGATCCTTCCTACGAGCTTGATTCTCCCAAGATCGCTCGCCGTCTCCCACACTATTTATCCCTTGATGAGAGCATCGCCCTTCTTGATACTGCATCTTCTGTCGATTCCGACAGTCGTGAACGCGACTATTTAATGCTGACAATGTTTTTGAATTGCGGCATGCGTCTGTCTGAACTTTCTGGAATTGATTTGCATAATATTCATGAAAATACCCTCACCGTAGTCGGCAAGGGTAATAAGGAACGTACGATTTATCTTAATGGTGCCTGTATGCACGCTCTGCAAAGCTATCTTGAGGTTCGTCCCAAGGATGGACTGCGTGATCCTCAGGCGCTCTTTATCAGCCGTTTCAAGCAACGAATCAGCAACCAGATGGTTCAGGCTATTGTAAAGCGTCTTTTGAAAAAGGCAGGAATCGATACACAGGTTTATTCCGTGCACAAACTTCGACATACTGCGGCTACTCTGATGTACAAGTATGGACAGGTCGATATCCGAAGCCTGCAAACGATTCTCGGTCACTCAAGTGTCGCAACAACACAGATTTATACTCACGTAGACGACGCTTTATTACAAGCCGCTGTTGAAAAGAACCCCCTCGCAGATATTACTGCGGATAGGTCCTCCCCAAAATCGCCGCCATCGCCTTGATTTCATCGCAAAGAGTCTGATAGGCATCCGGTGTCAGCTGTTGGGCGGCATCGGACAGCGCGCACTTCGGATTCGGATGTACTTCGATGATCAGTCCATCAGCTCCGGCCGCTATAGCTGCACGCGACAGGGCAGCTACGTATTGGGACTTTCCGGCTGCATGGCTGGGGTCGACGATGACCGGCAGATGCGTCTTACTCTTCAAAACAGGAATTGCACTGATATCCAATGTGCTTCTGGTCGCTGTTTCGAAGGTGCGAATACCGCGCTCACAAAGAGCGATCTTATAGTTTCCTTCACTCATGATGTATTCGGCTGATCCTAATAATTCATCAATGGTCTCCGCTATTCCTCTCTTCAGAAGAACCGGGATGCCGGACTTCCCGACAGCAGACAATAACCGAAAGTTCTGTGCGTTTCTGGCACCGATCTGGATCATATCAACATAATCTTTGGCATAATCGATATCTGTCTCGGATGTGATCTCGCTGATGACAAGAAGTCCGTGACGATCAGCGGCCTTGCGCAAAATCTTTAGGCCTTCCTTCTCGAGTCCCTGAAATGCATAAGGAGATGTTCTCGGCTTATATGCGCCGCCACGAAGGAATTTTGCTCCGCTCCTTCGAATCCTCTCGGCAACCTGATCGACCTGCTCCTCGCTCTCAACGGCGCAGGGACCGGCCATCATCACGATTTCCGGTCCTCCGAAAATGACATCCCCAACAGCGAAGGATGTACCTTCCGGATTAAAGGCCTTGCTGGCCAGCTTGTAGGACTCCATAATCGGAACGATCTTCTCAACGGCAGTCAGCACCTCAAGCGAGTCAATGGAAAGACGGCTCTTATCACCGATCACGCCAATGATCGTACGTTCCGAGCCTTCCGAAATATGCGCCTTCAGACCATGGGTATCAAGCTGATCCAGTATCTCACGGATCTGCTCCTGCGTTGCACCCGGTTTAACAACAATAATCATGTACTCCTGCTTTCCTGCTCGTATAATGAGCAACTACCATACTACAATTTACTACGAGAATCGATTCTAAGAGAATTTTCGAAAAATTACAAGACTTCCAGGAATGTCTTATACGCGAGATAGGTGTAATAAAGGTCAATTTTACTGATGAGCTCGTAAGGAGCGTGCATTGATAAGACCGGGACACCGCAGTCGATGACCTCCATGCCCATCTTTGCCATATACACAGCAATGGTTCCGCCGCCGCCGGCATCGATCTTACCAAGCTCGCCTGTCTGCCACGGAATGTTATTCTTTGCAAAAGCGGAGAGAATATCGGCAAAGAATTCGGTATTCGTATCATTCGTGCCTGATTTACCGCGAGATCCTACGTATTTGGTCATTGTAATACCGCGTGACATATATGCATTGTTCTTAGGATCGCTGACAGAGGCAAAGGTGGGATCATAACCGTTGCAAACGTCCGCGGAAAGCATCTTGCTCTCAGCAATCGCCTTACGGAAAGAAAGCTCATCATATACACCGTTTACCTTCACAAAAAGCTCAACCAGGAAGTTCTCATACAAACGGGATTGAGCGCCGGAATTCCCGTAGCTTCCAATTTCTTCTTTATCTGACAGCATGACAACACAGGTCTTGTCCGGCCTCTCCTGCTGCATAATGGCCATCAACGCCGGGAACGCACAGACACGGTCATCATGTCCATAGGAAGCGATGAAGGAACGGTCAAAACCGACATCTCTCGCCTTCATAGCCGGAACAATCTCAATCTCAGCGCTGACAAAGTCCTTCTCAACAATGGAATAGGTATCATAAAGATACTGCAGGATATTCAGTTTATACCGCTTGGACGCGTCCTTGTCATCGATCGGGCGTCCGCCGACAACCAGATTCAGGTCTTCACCCGTTATGAATTCTGATGCCTTCTTCCCCATCTGTTCTTGTCCGAGATGCGGCAAGAGGTCGGTAATGTAGAAAATGGGATCCTCATCTTTTTCGCCAATGCAAATATTGATCTTTGATCCGTCTCTGCGGACAGCAAAGCCGTGGATGGCTAGTGGGATCGTCGGCCATTGATACTTCTTGATTCCACCATAATAATGTGTCTTGAGGTAGGCAATATCACTGTCTTCATATAAAGGATTTGGCTTCAAGTCAAGTCTTGGAGAATCCACGTGCGAGCCCAGAATATTGAAACCGTCTGAAAGCGGTTTCCTGCCGATGACAGCAATCATCAATCCCTTGTCCTTAATGGATTGATATACCTTCTGCCCGGGCTTAATCTCCTTCAAAGTCGCCAGGTCCTTATAGCCGAGCTGTTGAACAGAATCAATCGTCAGAGCAACAAACTCACGCTCTGTCTTGCCTTTGTCCAGGAAGTGCTTATATTCCTCACTCATAGCATAGGCGTGTTCAAAATCATCGACGGATCGATCCTCCCATAGGTTCGGATACTCCGCAACCAACTCTTTATATTTATCCTTGCTCTTCTTTGATGCCTTCTCGGGTTTATCTGTGCTTGTTAGTTTTTTATCTTTCGGAATCATGAGAAACCTCCTTGAAATCAGCGTACTTGTTGTACGACAGAAAGCTGATAATATGATACCATATTTGTGATAAAGGTGAAGAATACGCAAGTAATCTTGCGTTTGTGAGGATTCTATGTTGATAGACAGCCATAACCATACCATCGAATTCAGCGGTGATGCGAAAATGACATCGCAGGAGCTTCTCCTTTCTGCAGAAGAAAAAGGGATTGACGGTGTCGTAATAACTGAACATATGGAACTGGATTATCCGCACCCGACGCAAATCGATTTCAAGTTCGATTTGGATGCATTTTTCCTGGCTTTTGCAGAATGGCAGAAAGCGAATCAGACGGATGTCGTCCTTCTGGCAGGAATTGAATACGGATATCAGAAGCATCTTGCTGAAGTATATGAAGACATGACCAGCAGATATCCGTTTGATTCGATTATTCTGTCGAATCATCTGTTTCAAGGCAAAGATCCGTATTTCTGCCGGAACTGCTATAAGCTTCCGAAATCGGAGCTTTTCGGGCAGTATATACTTGAGATGGCGGAGATGGTGAACCGGATGTCCGGTTTTGACATTGTCGGTCATTATGATTATATAGCCAGATATTCAGATGATCCGACATTGAAAATATGCTACAACGACGCGCCAGAAGCCTTCGACAGTTTGTTTCGGGAAATTATCATCAAAGAAAAATCTCTGGAAATCAATGTCCGTTCGATTTACAAGATGAGAACGGCAGGAGTTGCTGATCCACTTCCCGACCGGATGGTTTTCAGAAAGTATCTCGAAGCCGGCGGCACACGAGTGACCATCGGCTCAGATTCCCACGATCCTTCGACCGTCGGACTCTATTTTGATGAAATCACTTCGTATCTCCGCGAGATCGGTTTCTCCTATCTGACCTATTTTGTAAACCGCAAGGAGCATCACATTGCCCTATAATCCGGATTCAGGATTTCCCCAAAGCCCGGCTGCCGATCAGACGCTATGCTCGTCTTCGTCCAGAACCTCGAAATACTGCTTCTTATCTTCAGGAATCCCACCGTGCTCCTCGTAATACTCCTTCAGTGCGGCCTTTACAGCCTGCTCCGCCAAAAGCGAACAGTGCATCTTGACAGGAGGTAATCCGTCAAGTGCTTCAGCAACTGCTTTGTTCGTAAGTGAAAGAGCTTCGTTGAGCGTTTTTCCCTTGATCATTTCGGTCGCCATACTTGATGTTGCTATGGCGCTTCCGCAGCCAAAGGTCTTAAACTTAGCGTCAACGATCACGTCGTTTTCAATCTGTAAATATACCTTCATGATATCCCCGCATTTCGGGTTACCGACGGTACCAGTAGCCGATGCATTTTCTATTTCTCCTACATTTCTGGGATGCATGAAATGGTCCATAACTTTTTCACTATATAACATATAAATTCCTTTCACCGGTACCCGGTCACATTATTTACTACATTTCTCACAAACGGTATATGATGATGATTTTCCCTTAACGAAATCTTCGTACAATGGTGACATATCACGAAGTCTGCTCACTATGGTCTCGAGCGCCGGAACAATCGAAAGCACTTCCTCTTCCGTATTATACTTTCCAATACTGACGCGTAAGGATCCGTGTGCGATCTCATGAGGAAGGCCGATGGCCAGTAGAACATGAGAAGGATCCAATGAACCCGAAGTGCAAGCGGATCCGCTCGAGCACGCAAAGCCCATATGATCGAGCAACAGTAAAAGGGACTCACCTTCTATGAATTCAAAAGAAAAGTTCGCGTTGCCGGCAAGACGAAGATCAGGATGACCGTTCAGGCGGGTATGCGGAATTTTCTCAAGAACCTCTTTGATCAGCTTGTTACGAATGGATATCAATTTCTCCGTGTAATCGTCAAGTTCTTCGGAAGCTAGCTCGAATGCCTTTGTGAAGCCGATAATTCCTGCAAGATTCTCGGTTCCTGCACGACGACCTCTCTCTTGTGCGCCGCCGTCCATAAAGTTTGTTATGGCAACGCCCTTTCGGAGATACAGAACACCGACACCCTTTGGTCCATATAGTTTATGACCGGAGAGCGAAAGCATATCAACTCCTAAATCTTTGACATCCAGTTTGATCGCACCAGCCGCCTGGACAGCGTCCGTATGGAATAAGACTTTTCTCTCCCTACAGACAGCCGCAATCTTTGCAATCGGCTCGACGGTCCCAATCTCATTGTTGGCCATCATGATGCTGACAAGAATCGTATCCGGGCGAATGGCCTCAGCAACCTGTTCGGCTGTAACAAGACCATACTCATCTACGGGTAAATACGTGACAGAATATCCTTGCTTTTCGAGGAAGGCACAGGTATGTAAAACGGCATGATGCTCAATGGCTGAAGTTATAATATGCATGCCTTTGTTCTTATAACGATATGCTGCTCCCTTTATGGCCCAATTGTCAGATTCAGAACCGCATGACGTAAAATAGATCTCGGATGAATCTGCGTTCAGTACCTTAGCAACTCTGACCCTGGCGTCTTCAAGCGTAGCTTTTGCACGCTGTCCTTCCCGGTAAATTGATGAGGCATTTCCGAAGTTCTCACGAAACACAGGCATCATCTCTTCAAGAACTTCCTGTCGGACGATAGTCGTCGCTGCATTATCCAGATAAACTCGTTTCTTGTTCTCTACGTCCATATTCATACACCAAAGGTGTCCTTTCTTTTAAATCAAAGTCATTTCACCTGACCCTGCATGGGTAATTTAAACCTTTATCAGCAAAACAAGCGTAACAATTGTTACGCTCGCATAATTTCTTATTAATATTGTAGGAATTGTCAGTTATTTCTCCTCTTATGGAGCCATTCTGCTATCTTCTGTTCATATCCCAGATGAGTCGGTTCATAGTAGATCGTCCCCAGCATCTGGTCTGGCAAGTATTGTTGATCAACAATATGTCCCTCATAATCATGCGCATATTTATATCCGATGCCGTAGCCAAGATCCTGCATTCCGGAATGGGGAGCATTGCGAAGATGCATGGGAACATCCCCCGTCCTTTTCTCTGCAACATCTTTCAATGCCTTATCAATAGCAAGGTACGAGGCGTTGGATTTCGGACTTGTCGCAACTATAAGAGCAGCCTGTGAAAGCAGTATCCTTGCTTCCGGCATGCCAACTGACATGACGCCCTGGTATGCGGCCATTGCGACAGATAAAGCAGATGGATTGGCCATACCGACATCTTCAGAGGCGCAGATAAGAATCCGTCTGGCCAGAAACTCGATATCTTCTCCACCATGTAGGGCTCTTGCCAGATAAAAGACAGTTGCATCCGGATCAGATCCTCGCATAGACTTGATAAACGCACTAATATTGTCGTAGTGACTCTCTCCGTCAGCATCAAATGCAATGCTTCGTTTCTGCATACAATCTTCGACGATATCTCCATCGATATGGATTGTTCCTGAAGCATCAGGCGGTGTCGTTATACTGGCAAGCTCGAGCGCCCGTAAGGCAATTCTTGCATCACCGTTTGACATATCTGCTATTCGTTCGAGAGCATCATCTGTGAAGTGAAGACTTTCATTCCCGAGCCCTCTCTCCTTGTCGTTGATTGCCATCTTAAGGATCGCTAATATATCCTGATTTGTCAGCGGTTTCAGAGCCAAGACCGTCGAACGGGATATCAATGCCTTATTGACCTCGAAAAACGGGTTCTCCGTCGTCGCGCCGATTAAGATCAACGTTCCGTCCTCAACATGTGGTAACAAAGCATCCTGTTGAAGCTTATTAAACCGATGGATTTCATCCACGAAAAGAACCGTTCTTCCCTGTGGATTCAGAATCGGATTCTGAGTATCAGAAATAATGCGCTTGATCTCGGCTACGCCTGCTGTAACAGCATTCAGCTTCGCAAAGCCGGATGCAGTCGTATGCGCAATCAATCTGGCAAGAGCGGTTTTCCCTGTTCCGGGCGGACCGAAAAGGATGATCGACGACAGTCGATCTGCCTCGATCATCCTTCTAAGCATTTTGCCTTTGCCCAGAATATGCTCCTGTCCAACGTACTCGTCGAGAGTTCTTGGAGCCATACGATAGGCTAACGGTTCTTTATCGGAGTATGCACTCACGTATGTTCACCTATTATCAGATTTCCGGATATAACGGATATTTCGATGTCAAAGCAGCAACACGAGTCTTAATTTCTTCCTTCTTCGTGTCAAACTCACGAAGTGTCATGGTGATTAGAGCAGCAATTTCCTTCATGTCTGCCTCATTCATGCCACGAGTGGTGACAGCAGCCGTTCCCAGTCTAACTCCACTGGTTACGAAAGGCTTCTCAGGGTCAAATGGGATTGTATTCTTGTTAGACGTGATGTTGACGTCATCCAGACGAAGTTGCATCTCCTTACCTGTGACACCGGTCCCTCTAAGATCCATCAGCATCAAGTGATTATCTGTACCGCCGGAAACAAGGTTGATTCCGTTGGCCACCAGAGCTTCAGAAAGCGCCGCGGCATTCTTGATGATGTTTCCCTGATAAGCTCGGAACTCATCAGAAAGGGCTTCCTTGAAGGCTACTGCCTTAGCGGCAATAATATGCATTAACGGTCCGCCCTGCTGTCCGGGGAACACGGCAGAATCGATCTTCTTTGCGTATTCCTCTTTACACATAATAATACCGCCGCGAGGTCCGCGAAGGGTTTTGTGCGTTGTTGTCGTAACGAAATCGGCATACGGGACCGGATTCGGATGTAATCCGGCTGCTACCAGTCCGGCAATGTGAGCCATATCTACAAAGAGATATGCTCCGACTGCGTCGGCGATCTCCCTGAATTTCTTGAAGTCGATGATTCTCGGATAGGCAGACGCTCCGGCAACAATAATCTTCGGTTTCACTTCCAGAGCCTTCTCCATGACTTTCTCGTAATTGATGTACCCCGTCTCTCTATCCACCTCATAGAATTCGGAATGGTAGGTACGTCCGGATACGTTGAGCTTCATACCATGTGTAAGATGGCCGCCGTGAGACAAATCCATACCAAGGATTGTATCACCGGGCTCGAGGACTGCAAAATAAACAGCAGTATTGGCTTGAGCCCCGGAATGAGGCTGTACATTCACATGATCCGCACCAAAGATCTGCTTGGCCCGCTCGATTGCCAGAGATTCGACAATATCAACATATTCACATCCACCATAATATCTCTTGCCCGGATAACCTTCAGCGTATTTATTCGTAAGAGGGCTGCCTGCTGCTTCAAGCACCGCTTCTGTAACAAAGTTCTCGGAAGCGATCAGCTCGATCTTTGAACGCTGACGGTCGACCTCCTGCATGATTGCCTGATAAACTGCCGGATCCTGGGCCTTAATATGCTCAAACATTTCTTTTCCTCCGATATTTCGCACTTGAATTTATACCATAGCTATTGTACTTGTTTTCGCAGGGACGGTAAAGATTCAGAACGGTATTTTTCGAGATCAGTCATAGAGCTTATAGAGCTCGTCTACTTTTGGCGGCTCCAATGCTTCCCAAAGTCCGTTGTTATTTTGCACTCGAAAACCATCATTCGTGAATCTGCCAATTACCGAACATCCGATATTTTTTTCCGAAAGCTTTTTAATGACAAGATCCGGATTGGAACTTGCGATCAGCATGGATCCGGAAGAAATAAAACGCATCGGATCGATTTCAAGACCCTTAGTAAGCTTCGCCGTGATGGGATGCACCGGAATCATATTCTCGAAAAGCTCGATCCCGGTTCCGGACAGATCCGCCATTTCATATGCCGCGCCATAAACGCCGCCCTCGGTGATATCGTGCATTAGGTTGACAGCCGGTACAGTGCCGTTACTGCCGGAGTCAGGGACCTGAAGCTCTATACCTGCTACACATCCTTCAGGAACAACACTTAATTGTGAAATAAAGCTCTGAGCCATCGATAGCTCGTCATCTGTTAATATTTTGGAAAGACGCCCGGAAAATTCCATCGCGGCGATCCAGGTCCCTTCGATCCCCGCTGTCTTTGTCATAATGAGAGAATCGCCTGGTCTTGCCTTTCCGGGTAGCGCCTTCATTGATCTGTCGCACAAGCCAAAGGCTGTTGTTGTCACAACAAAGCGATTGACTGCATCGCTTACCTCCGTGTGACCTCCGACGATATCAACCTGCAGATCCTCTGCTGTTTTTGCGGCTTGACTGACGATTTCTAGAAGATCGTCCTCAGTAGCCGTGGGCGGGGCGATAACGACCAGCAGAATTCCAGTCGGCTTGATTCCGCAAGCGGCTATATCGTTGCAGGAAACATGAATCGCCAGGGTTCCGGACTGCATTCCGCCTGCAGTGATTGGATCCGTCGAAGCAAATAAAGAACCCTCTCCGAAGATCATCCTTGCACAGTCTGATCCGATAGCCGAGCCTGTGATTGTTGTTGGCGACAGCTTGGGAAGCTGTTGAAAAACAATGGACTCAAGCTCTTGATTGGTTAGTTTTCCGATACGCATGGCTTGACTCCTCTCTGTTAGATCCGCAAGGTCTCAATCCCGGCAAGTCCCTGCTCGACAAGCTTTTCCACATCAATATTCTTCTCTGCCATTTCAATATCCTTACGGTTCGGATGAGTTTTGGGATGCTTGGCAACAAAAACCGTGCAACAATCCTCATAGGGGAGAATCGATGTTTCAAAAGTCCCGATCCGCCTTGCCATCGTTACCGTCTGATCCTTGTCAATTCCGATCAACGGCCGAAAAATCGGCATGGACACAACCTCGTCAGTCAAAACGATTGCTTCTAAGGTCTGGCTCGCGACCTGCCCCAAGCTCTCTCCAGTGATCAATGCCCGGCAATTATTCTTCTCAGCTAGGCGCTGTGCGATTTGCAGCATAATCCTGCGCATTGTGATTGTCAGCATATCCTGAGGACTATTCTTGTATAGTTCCAATTGAATATCGGTAAAATTAACAACATGAAGCAACATTCGGCCGGCATAATGCGATACCAGTCGACAAAGCTCAACGACCTTCTCTTTAGCCTGATCGCTGGTGTATGGATAAGAGTGAAAATAGATCGCTTCAAGATTCATTCCGCGACTTGCCATCATATATCCGGCAACCGGGCTGTCGATTCCACCGGACAGGAGAAGCATTGCCTTTCCTGCTGTCCCGACAGGTAAGCCTCGATGTCCCATGATTTTCTCGGAATAGATGTACATATGCTCGCGGACTTCGACATACAGAGTAAATTCGGGCTCATGTACATCGACGTTGAGCTGCGGGAACTTCTCCAGAATACGGCCGCCGATTTCCGTACAGATCTCCGGTGATTCCATTGGAAATCTCTTGTCTCCCCGCTTAGTCTCGACTTTGAATGTTTTATATTCGTGTTTGTTTAGAAGTGACTCAACAAACTCTACGGATTTATCGGACAAAGCATCGAATTGTCCGTCAAATTTCCAAACCGGACTCGCGGAAACGATCCCAAATACCTCGGTCGTCGCTCGCAGGATTTGATCTGTTTCGACTGAGGACACCGTCATTTCATGTGTTTTGCCTTGAGGATCCGCATCGGCAGAGTAATCATTTCTTGGCTCAATCCATAATCTCGATTGACTCTGAAAAACACGGAACTTCCCGAATTCACGCAAACGGTAGGAAAGATTTGCAATCAGCTGATGCTCAAACTTTCCACGATTCAGACCTTTTAAAGCAATTTCTCCCATTCTGGCGAGAATGACGACCTCATGATGAACATTTGTCTGCATTGTAACCTCAATTCAACGAATATTTTCGATATATCTCATGTATAGCTAAAGAAAATGCATGAACCTCGTCCAAAGTGTTAAAACGCGAGAAACTAATTCGTATTGCATTAGCGGCAACTGGCCTCTCGATTCCCATCTCTAGAAGGACATAGCTGACCTTCTTCTGCTTTGATGAACACGCAGACACGGTTGATACATAGATCCCATACTCCTCCAGAGCGTGAAGCATCGTCTCGGATTGAAAGGAAGGAAACGAGACATTCACGATGTAAGGAAGAGCGGTATCCGGAGATAAAATACGTACATTCAGATCCGATAGAAGGAGCAGCAGTTCTTTCTTCAGCTGTGCAGTCCTTTCCAGTGATTCCTGCAAATGATCATATGCACATTGTAGTGCAAGCGAGAAAGAAGCAGCAAGATATGGGCTTTCCGTTCCGGAGCGAAGGCCGGCCTGTTGTCCTCCGCCTACGATCATGGGCTGGACACGAACTCCTTTGCGAATATACAAAAGGCCAACACCTTTTACGGCATGAATCTTATGCCCAGAAAAGGAGGCCAGATCTATATTATGTTCCTGTAGACGAATCGGGAGCTTGCCGAGAGATTGTGTGCAATCAATATGGATTACGGTGTTTCGATTCCTCATGTCGCGAATTCGAGAAACTTCTTGTAACGGCAGGAGTGCTCCGGTCTCGTTGTTCACGTGTGTTAGAGATATGAGAGCCGTGTCAGGACGAATCAAGCTTTCCAAGGCGGAAAGCTCGACATAGCCGTCTGAGCCAACGGGTAAATACTCAATTTCATATCCTTCTTTCGTAAGATTATCGAAAAGCGAAATTGCCGCTTTATGCTCTGTTCTTGTAGAAAGGACATGTCTGCCTGCTCTGGGATTCGCCTTCAGATAGCCTGCGATGGCTGTATTTACGGATTCAGTCCCGCAGGAGGTAAACACAAGCTCCTTTGGATCACAGACAAGTAAACGAGCAGTATCATGCAGAGCAGTCTGAAAAAGCCTGGCAGCCTTCATTCCCAATCCATGAAGAGAACCCGGATTACCGAAGCTATCGTCGTCGGAAAGCTGATCGCAGATCAGCCGGCAGACTTCCGGAAGAGGCTTCGTCGTCGCGCTGTTGTCAAGATAGATCAGATTTCTCACTCCCTTAAACGGTCAATTCCGCATCTTCAAGATCCATCTCATCCCTGCACTTGGCAAAGACAGGATTGATCTCGGTTTTTAAAAAGGCTGCTACCTGTTCCGGACAACGACCAATATACAAGGTCGGATCCAGAAGCTTGGAAAGAGATTCCTTATCAAGCCTAAATGCCGGATCGTCGGCAATTCTCTCAAGAAGATCATTCGGCAATCCTTGCACCTTTACGACCGCTCCCGCCGCCATGGAGTGAACGCGGATCTTCTCATGAAGCTCCTGACGGTCTCCACCCTTCTTGGCGGCTTCCATCATGATATTCTCCGTTGCCATGAATGGTAACTCATCCATTATACGCTTGTGAATGACACGAGGATATACAACAAGTCCGGTCACGATATTCTTATAAATTGCCAGAATCGCGTCGATCGACAGAAATGCTTCAGGCACGCTGATTCGCTTGTTGGCAGAATCATCCAATGTGCGTTCAAACCATTGCTCTGAAGCAGTCATAGCCGGATTCAATGCATCCGCAATGACGTAACGTGCCAGGGAAGCGATTCGCTCCGAACGCATCGGATTGCGTTTATAAGCCATGGCAGAGGAACCAATCTGTGATGTCTCAAATGGCTCCTCGATCTCCTTGAGGTGCTGCAAAAGACGGATATCGTTACTGAACTTATGAGCACTCTGCGCGATGGAAGAAAGAACATTCAAAACACGGGAATCAATCTTGCGCGAATAGGTTTGGCCGCTGACCATATATGTCTTGGCAAATCCCATCTTCTCCGCAATCATCTCGTCAAGACGCTCGACCTTTTGGTGATCATTCTGAAAAAGACTCAAAAAGCTCGCCTGTGTTCCGGTTGTTCCCTTGCACCCTAATAAACGCAGGCTTTCAATGACCGTGTTCAACTCTTCGAGATCGAAAAGAAGATCTTGTAGCCAAAGCGTAGCGCGCTTTCCGACGGTAACAAGCTGTGCCGGCTGGAAATGAGTAAATCCGAGCTGTGGCATCGACTTGTATTCATCTGCGAAAGATGCCAGTCCTTCCATAACACGAAGAAGCCTTTTGCGGACTAAGATAAGAGCCTCTCTCATAATCAGCAGGTCTGTATTATCACCAACATAACACGAGGTCGCACCTAAGTGTATAATTCCCTTTGCCTTGGGACATTGTTCGCCATAAGCATGTACATGAGCCATGACATCGTGGCGTACGATCTTCTCTTCTCTTCTGGCGACATCGTAATTGATGTCATCCTGAAACGTCTTCAACTCTTCGATTTGCTCGTCCGTGATCGGAAGACCTAACTCCTTTTCCGACTCGGCAAGCGCAATCCATAGTTTTCTCCACGTCCGGAACTTATGATCGGGAGAAAAAAGAAACTGCATTTCCGCACTGGCGTATCTCGAATTCAAAGGACTCTCGTACGTATTACTCACTTTTAACCTCCTCGAGAAGCTTCTGCGCGGCGGCAAGCTTGGCACAGACGCAAAGAATATGGATAGCTTTCGCAATATCGCCGATTGACGGAAACGTCGGGGCGATACGGATGTTCTCATCCTTCGGGTCATTCCCGTAAGGATAGGTGGCTCCCGCCGGAGTCAAGGAAACACCGGCATCTTTAGCCAGAGCAACTACCTTCTTAGCAGTTCCCTGCATGACATGCAGGCTGACAAAGTAACCGCCGAGAGGATCGTTCCATCTGGCAAAGCCCGCAGGTGCAAGCTCGTTCTGAAGGATCTCGATCGTTTTTTCAAACTTTGGCCGCATGATATCGGCCTGCCTGCTCATAACATTCTCGATTGCTTCCATATCCGGTAGATATCGTGCGTGACGAAGCTGATTAATCTTATCCGGTCCGATGGACTGTACGGACAGATACTTCTTCACACGCTTCAAGTTGTCACCATTTGCGGCGATACAGGAAATTCCCGCACCGGCATATGTAATCTTCGAAGAGGAAGCAAATTCATAGACTCGATTCGGATTTCCAGCCTTCTCACAAAGAGACAGAATATCCGGAAGTGAGCCGCGATTATCTGCGTACAAATGATGTACTGCATAAGCATTATCCCACAAAATACGGAAATCCGGTGCGGCAGTTTTCATAGAAGCAATACGCTCACAAACCGCTTCTGAATAGATAAATCCATCCGGATTGCTGTACAAAGGCATGCACCACATTCCAAGGATAAGAGGATCATTCGCGACCAGCTTCTCGACCATATCCATATCCGGCCCGTCCTCGTTAAGAGGAACCGCGATCAACTCAAAGCCAAGCGTCTCCGTAACGAGAAAATGTCTGTCATAACCGGGAACCGGGCAAAGCCATTTGCGGCCATCAATCTGCTGCCAGGGCTTTGCGGATTCAATCTCGCCAAAAACTAGCGAACGCATTAATGTATCAAACATCAGGTTCAGGCTGCTGTTATTTCCGATGACAATGTTTGCGGCATCTGTCTTAAGGATTGATGCAAAAACTTCTCTGGCCTCGGTAATGCCGAAAGGAACTCCATAGTTTCTGCAGTCAGAACCGTCCTTGGCAAAAACGTCCGATTTGTCCAGGATCGTCAGAAGATCTGAGCCAATGTCAAGCTGCTGCGCACTTGGCTTGCCGCGCGTCATATCCAAAGAAAGCTTCTGACTCTTGATCTCTTCATACATAGTCTGCAAAGAATCAAGCTCAGTTGCCAACTGTTGGCGGTTCATATTCGAAAACAATGTCATAATCATGTCCCCCTCATAAAGGTCTGTTCTGCTCATGGCAAATCATGATGTTATTTCAAAAAAAGAAACTAGAAGAACCTACACTTGCATCTCAAAATCGATATATCCTGAGAAGCCTACACATTATATCCTATTTTGCATAAATTTCTCAATAGTCTTGCATCAAAATGGCATAATTTTTACATTCATAATAATACCTTCATCAGAATGTGTTACGCACCCCGCCAAAAACACAATATCGTATCCGAACAGGTGGCGTTCCGAGACAAATACGGCTGTGGAACGTTTCAATTTCATGCGTTTCTTAGCCGTAATGGCCGATGAGGAACCTCCATATAATTCCTGATTTCTTCTGCTCTTGACCTCTACAACATAGAGTCGTCCACCCTTCATGACGACCAAGTCCAATTCCCCCACCTTCCCGGCATGATAATTGCGTTCCACCAGGACGCACCCACGAGCAAGCAAGATCTGAAGTACGGCATTCTCGGCCAATTTACCGACGATAGCATTATGCTCGTTATGATTTGACATAGAAAAACCTCCTTATGATGTCCTTTACCTTACATCTTCAGGAGACTCGTATCGATAGAAATATCGCGAATAGATGTCAAATTCGACAATTTTTAAAATCAATAATTAATGTTTTTGAGAAAAGTCCTCCTGTGAATCGGGCAGATAGACAGCCTGGAAATAGCCTCGTAATGAGCCATAGTCCCATATCCCTTATGCTGCGCAAAACCGTAACCCGGATAAAGCTTGTCATAATCCAACATAATCCGGTCACGGGTCACCTTCGCAAGAATGGAAGCTGCAGCGATCGAATTCGAGTTTGCATCTCCCTGTATGATAGGATAAACAGGAATAGATACGCCTTTTAAATCAACCGCATCGATCAGAAGTAAGCCGGGCTTCACGGAAAGCAGCGCAACACATTCCCGCATAGCACACTTCGTCGCTTCCAGAATGTTGATCCGGTCAATTACATCCGGTTCGATTCGAACGACCGAATACGCGACGGAACGTCTGACTATTTCTTCATAAAGCATCTCGCGCTTTTTCTCGGATAACTTCTTCGAGTCATCAAGTCCGAGAATGTGATCTTCACCGGACAAAATGCAGGCGGCAGCGACAACCGGCCCGGCTAAAGGTCCGCGTCCGGCTTCATCAATACCGGCGCAAAGAGTATACCCCTTTCTCTCGGCTTCCTCCTCATATGCGAGCATTCGCTCATATTTATCTTCCGGCGATTCTTTCTGTCTGCTCATTTCACATCCCCGTTCTTTTCGAAAATCGCATCCTCAAGCGTCATACGGCCGATTCGACCGCCACGAAAATCATCTAAGAATACCACTGCAAAGCGCTCCTCATCGATTCTCCCGCCGGAAAGGATACAGCCGCGATTCTTCGCCGCCGTTAAAAACAGCTCATAAGGATCCGATATATATCCGTCTTCGCCCGGTTTCTTGAGCTTGTATCGGTCGCACAGCTCGTCGGGATACTTCTCCATCAGCATCATCATACCGTCGACGGCGAAGCTTGTCATATCGACGATCTCAGGTTTGACCGCCCCGGTGATGGTTAAGCAAATCTGATTTCTGCGAGATCCGAGCTTTGGCCAGAGAACGCCGGGCATATCCATCAATTCCAGAAAGGAATCAGACTTCGCCCATTGGAATCCGCGTGTAACACCGGGCCGATCCCCCGTTAACGCTATTTTTCGATTGCACAAAGCATTAATCAGAGTGGATTTGCCGGAATTCGGAATTCCAACGACCATCGCACGGATCGGACGCCCCGTACGGCCTCGATTCTTCGCCCGCTCCAGTAGATCCGCGCAAAGCAATTGCGCGTTTTTACGAATGAGGTCAAGCCCCTTCTTGTGAGATGCATCAGAGGCGATGGCAAGAATGCCCTTTTCACGAAAATATGCGATCCACTCATTGGTCTTTGCCTCTTCGGCAAGATCGCACTTATTCAGAACCACCAAGCGTTTCTTGCCTGCAATGATTGAGTTCAGTTCCGGATTTCTGCTTGATACAGGAATTCTGGCATCACACGTCTCAATGACAATGTCAACGTGCTTCAGTTGCTCCTGAATACTTCGCAGGGCTTTCGTCATATGTCCGGGAAACCAATTGATATCTGAAGACATGATTGCTCCTTAAGTTCATAGTTCCTACATTATATCGAAAAGAAACGGGAAAAAGCATCCTCCCGCGTAATTTGTTCAAAATATCATATGATTATATCATGCATTTCAGATTGGTTTGCCGGAGTATTAAACAAACGAATTTCCTGCTTTTGAACGGCACTCAATTTTCTACCGGAATCACGATCTCTTTATCTGCCGAATATTCACTCTTCAGGCTCTTCATC
Organism: uncultured Mageeibacillus sp.; assembly: GCA_964579245.1. Lineage (GTDB taxonomy): Bacteria > Bacillota > Clostridia > Saccharofermentanales > Saccharofermentanaceae > Firm-13. The sequence continues at coordinate 24,084 of CAZOFY010000009.1, read as the reverse complement.
AGCCAATTCCCATCAAGATCTGCAATTCCATGATATGGTCCTCGAATCATATAAATATACTCACCATTTGAGCATGCCAGTTACTCTCCGTTGGTAACAAGTCGAATATTCCCGTCCTTGTCAATGACTCTAAAAGTTTGGCTATTTGTCTCAGAATCCCATGTTTCTGCTAGAAAGTACTCATCTTCAACGCTGATAAAATCTACTGTATCTGGCAATGACCCAAGGAATTCGCCCGTTTTCAGGTTATATAGATTATATGTCTCGTTTTCATTCATAATGACTAAATGATTGTTTGAATACGCATAGGTCCCAAGTTCTGAAACAATTTCAAATTCTCCGAAGTCGGTTCGTATCGCAGTACGGTCATTGAGCTTCCCGACAGCTACCACTGGGGTTTCTCCATCAAATCCCCATCTATCGCCTGTCTCGATTGCCGTGCAGGAAATTCCGTTCACGTCATACACCATTCCGGGTATCATAAATCCATCGGAATCGAGAGAACCTTCCGTGACCTTATTGAGACTACTATCATAAATTACACCGTTTTGCGAAAAATACCCATATATGTTCACAACCAGGTAACCTTGATCCGAAAAGACGGAAAGCCCATGATTTATAAGTTCTACGTCCTCCATAATCAGTTTTCCCGATCGATCATATATGTTGATGGGACCATCATAAGAACCGGCAATAATATATTCCTCACTGAGAATCTGTGCTGGCTTAACGGGCAAATTCTTAAAACTGTATGTCAATACCACCTGTCCACTGGTATTGATCACGCAGGTATCCAGCGAATACAAATTCTCTTCATTCGCTTTTTGAACAAAAACAGCGGTCACCTTTTCATTCGAATCAACCTGATAGATCGAATATTCTGATTCCGGCTCTTTGTAGGAGTAAAGCAGTTCATCTGCATAATTGTAGATGGAAATGATTTTCGAATATTCAGTAGATTCATCACCTGAGGAAAGATCTTCATTCTCATCGCTCTCCGGACTCTCCATCGTATTGTCAATCGTCTTGATGTATCCGCCGGGAAATTCGTCGAAATAGGTCGTGTCGTCTGGATTCGTGTCTCTGTTCGTGTCTACCGGGCAATTCGGATCGGTATATTTATGAACACCAGAAAGTGAAAGTACACGGGCATAGTCCAACGGCTCTTCATACGCGGAATAACGAAAGGTCTTGATGAGATGTCCGAGCTCATCATAGAGGCGTACTGGTTCGCTGTAATGGATATGAGAAGATAATTCCCCTCGGGCAACACAGTTCCGTATAAAAAATACGAATCAGGATCGGTTTGCGGCGGCAGATCCGTCGTACTCACAGGCAACGAAAAAGACGGAACTTTAATTTCTGATTCTTTTGACTCAGTGGATATACTCTCCTTTGTTGTGCTCTCCTCAAAGGTAGGAGTACCACCGGAAGACTCCTGTGATGAACTCATCGCTGTTACTTCGGACGTTTCGATTATAGGAACCGATTCTGAGACAGACACGTTAGCATCTGAAGGTGCTGATTCACCTGAAGCGCAGGAGCCAGCTGACATAGCAAGAATAACTGTAAGGGTCAAACAGAAAAGCCTTTTCATGAATTACCTCAATCCCATAAATAAATATATATATATATATATCAAAAAACAACTATATGAGATTATAATATACTTTTCCAAAAAATTGAACATAAAAAACCCGAATGTGTTTTACGCATTCGGGTTGCTTTGTCATGATTCTTCCAATGATCAGGAGCGCCTTGCAAGCTTCTCAGTGATCTTAGCAGCCTTACCAACGCGATCACGAAGATAGTAGAGCTTCGCTCTTCTGACACGTCCCTTGCGGACGATCTCGATCTTCTCAATCTTGGGGGAATGCACAGGCAAAATACGCTCAACACCTACACCGTAGGATAAACGTCTTACAGTCATCGTCTCCGACAAACCGCCGCCCTTTCTTGCAATTACAGAGCCTTCAAAAATCTGAATACGCTCACGTGTGCCTTCCTTGATCTTAAGGTGAACCTTAACGTAATCACCAATGCTGACCTCAGGATAGCTGTTACGCAGGTTATCCTGCTCAATTGCTTTTACTAAATCCATATTATGTGTTCCTCCTGTTCCCGTAGATGTTCATGCCGGATTCTTGGCAGCGGACCATCCCTATTAAGCCTCTAAGATTTTATCACACAGTTTTATCGGGTGCAAGCACTTTATGTGATGTGTCAGGAATGACCTTATCAGACCTTTGAATCCTATTCAACTGCTTTTGTTCGAGAAGAAAAACCCAGTCTTCGTTAGAAACACTCAAAAGATTGAAAAGATCCGGACGTTTACGCCAGGTCTCGAAAAGAGACATTTTTCGCTTCCAATCTCGGATTTTCTCGTGATGTCCTGACATCAGAACATCAGGAACAGGATGATCCATCCAGTTTTCCGGCTTTGTGTATTGCGGCGCCTCAAGAACTCCGTTCATATGAGACTCGTTCTCGTATGCAGAGGCATCCGGCAGGACACCGGGAATCATTCTTGCTATCGAATCAATAACGGCGCAGGCTGCGATTTCACCACCGGTCAGGACATAATCGCCAATCGATACTTCCTCATCAACGATCTCATCAATGACGCGCTGATCAATCCCCTCATAATGTCCGCAGAGAATGACCAGATGGTCTTTGCAGGAGAGTTCGATTGCTTTACTCTGATTGAAAACATTTCCCTTCGGAGACATAAAAACCGTATATGGTTTTTGATCTCCAGATGCACGACAGACAGATTGATACGCATCATAAACGGGGCCGCATTGCATTAAAAGACCAGTTCCGCCGCCGTACATCGTATCATCGACCTTGCCATACCGATTCTGACAAAAGTCACGTATCTGGACGGTCTCTAATTGGAATATCTCTTTCTTCAGAGCTCTTCCTGTAATACTCGTTTCTAAAAACGAGCGAACCTGATCTGGAAATAACGTCATGACTGTAAACTTCAAATCGCTTCTCCCACAATAAAATCAGGAATCATAAACTTCAAGCAGACCATCTGGCAAACACACATTGACGATCTTCGAGAAAACATCGACATCCATAACGACACGATTCAAATATGGGATATAAAGATCCGGCTTTCCCGGTCGCTTGACGGCGATAACATCGTTCGCACCTGTTTGAATAATGTCAAAAACAACGCCGATATCTCCGTCCTTCTGGTCGATGATCCGGCAACCGACTATATCAGAAATAAAATAACGGCCTTCCTCCAGCTTTCTGGCATCCATTCGATGAACGGCAATATAGAATCCGTTTAGCTTGGCGGCTTCGTCTCTGTCGCAAACATTTGTGAAGGTAATAAGAACTCGATCGTTCACAATCCGCTGGGAGGAAATCTCCAACTCGCGAATCATTTTCTCTTGCTCATTCATCAAGTAACACTTTGTTAGTGTACGAAATCGGCGCACATCGTCCGTGATCGGGAAAACCTTCACCTCTCCCCGAACGCCATGTGCGCCGATCAGCTTACCAATAATCAGATAATCGTTCATTATACGATGTCCACAATTACGCGCTTTCCCGTTTGAAGATACTTGGCCTTCATAACAGTGCGTATCGCTTGAGCGCGTTTTCCTCCCTTGCCGATGACCTTACCCATATCGTCAGGTGCAACGGAAAGTTCGAGTACAACTGTGTTTCCGCGTTCGGTCTCCTTAACGGACACCGCGTCGGGGTTCGTTACAAGAGCCTTAGCCATGGTTACAAGCAAATCACTCATGATATAGTTGGCGGTATGTAAAATGATCCGCCTTCCTCCCCTCTTAACTATTTGCACTTGTGTTAAAGGATCAGGAAATAGCTCCTGTTCTCTTCAACAGGGAGCGAACTGTCTCTGTCGGCTGTGCGCCGTTCTTGATCCACTTCTGAGCGGCCTCGACGTTGATCTTGATATCAGCCGGTTCAGTCAAAGGATTGTATGTTCCAATCTCTTCGATGAAGCGTCCGTCTCTGGGATAACGCGAGTCTGCCACGACGACACGATAGAAAGGAGCCTTCTTTGCGCCCATTCTCTTAAGTCTGATTTTAACTGCCATTTTCATTTCCTCCTGATTTATGTTTGCTTTATCGATTCACGCAAAACCTGCGGGAACTTTCTGTTTAGGCGGGTCAACGACGGAACCGTCCGAACCCTTTATTCTTTTTCATGCCGGCAAATTGCTTCATCATTGTTGCTGTCTGGTCAAATTGCTTCATCAATATATTGACCTGCTGAACTGTCGTACCGGCACCGGTTGCAATTCGCTTGCGCCGGCTGGCATTCAAGAGCTGAGGATTCCTTCTCTCCTTCATTGTCATGGAACGAATGATCGCCATGTTCTTATCAATGATGGAATCATCTATATCCTCTTCCTTGATCTTTCCGCTGACTCCCGGGATCATTCCGAGAACATCTTTCATGGATCCCATCTTCTTCACCTGCATGAACTGGTCCAGCATATCCTGCAAGTTGAAGTTGTTGCTCATGATACGATCAACAGTAGCGCGGGCTTCCGTCTCGTCAAAATTTTTCTGGGCTTTCTCTATCAGCGAGAGAACATCGCCCATCCCCAATATTCGGCTTGCCATACGATCCGGGTAGTATTCCTCGATGTCTTCAATCTTCTCACCTACACAGATCAGCTTAATCGGCTTGCCCGTAATCTGGCGAATTGACAACGCAGCTCCGCCGCGGGCGTCACCATCAAGCTTCGTCATGATGAAGCCGTCCAATCCGATTGCGGATTCAAAGGCCTGAGCTACAGATACAGCCTCCTGACCGATCATTGCATCCACGACAAGAAGCTTTTCCGTTGGCTTAACGATTCTCCCTATCTCAATAAGCTCCCGCATCATCTCGTCGTCCACGGTCATTCGTCCGGCTGTGTCGACGATCAATGTATCGCAGAGCATATATCTGGCTCTCGCCACAGCTTTCTCAGCTATCACGGCGGCCGACTTCTCTTCCGGAAGGATAAAAGATGGAACTCCGACCTTCTCAGCGAGAATTTCCAATTGCTTGGCAGCCGCGGGTCGGTGCACATCCACAGACGCCACCATCGGCTTCTTCCCGGACTTCTTAAGCATTAGAGCAAGCTTAGCCGCTGTTGTTGTTTTGCCGGCGCCCTGCAAGCCGTAGAGCATAATCACAGTGAAACCGGAAGGAGAAACAATTATCTTGCCGGCTGTAGAGCCAAGAAGCTCGACGAGTGACTCGTGAACAACCTTAACGATCTGTTGGCCGGGAGTCAGACTGGCCTGCACATCCTGACCCTGACATTTCTCTGTCATGTCGGCGATAAACTGCTTAACAACAGAATAATTCACATCCGCTTCCAACAAAGCCATGCGAATTTCCTTCATCATATCCTTGATATCTTGTTCGGTCACGCGTGACTTCTTGCGCATCCGTTCAGCGATATTCTGTAGCTTTGAAGAAAGGCTCTCAAACATTTTCTATCCATTCTTCCCGTTCGGGAGGTCATAATGATGCATTCAGTTTGGCAAGGAGCTCTGCCGCCAAGGGAAAGTCTTCTCTGGCAAGCGCTTGCGCCGCTTCTCTGATTTCTCGCTTCTGCTCCTGAAATCGATATAAGAGTTGAAGCTTGTCTTCATAGTCCGTGAGACTCTTCAGTCCACGCCGTATCGTGTCATGAACGGCTTGACGAGAAATGTTCTCTTGCTCGGCGATCTCCGCCAGAGACATATCCTCGGAAAAATGCAGCTCCAGAATCGAACGAGTTCTCTCTGTCAGAAGCTGCCCGTAAAAGTCCAGAAGCAGACAAGCATCAACAACTTCCATGTATTTACACCGCCATCCTTGTGAAAGAATAACGCAGATTCTCTTGGCTGTCAAGTATATTTACTTGTCGGAACGATCGAGTTCCAATATTAGTCCATAGGTTCATTCAGCCTTCAGGTAGCAAGGAGGACACGAAAGCATCAGGGTCAAAGTCCATCAGATCATCAACGCCCTCGCCCAGTCCGGCAAGAAGGATAGGGCAATGTGATGAGTGAGCAACTGCCAGCGCTACTCCGCCCTTGGCATTACCATCAAGCTTGGTAATGCCGATACCGGTGAGCTTCACTGCTTTCGAGAATACATCCGCCTGAATGACCGCGTTCTGTCCTGTCGTCGCGTCAATGATCAAGAGCGTCTGGCAAAATGCAGACGGTGCTTCCCGTTCAATTACGCGGCCGATCTTCGATAGCTCGTCCATCAGGTTCTGCTTGTTATGAAGACGGCCGGCCGTATCTATAATCAGCACATCCGCTCTTCTTGATATGGCAGCATGAACCGCGTCATAACAGACGGCTGCCGGGTCCGCACCTTCCGCATGAGAAATGACTGCCGTTTTTGTCATCTCGCCCCAGGCAGCAAGCTGCTCGATCGCAGCGGCACGGAAGGTATCGGCGGCTGCGAGCAACACCTTCTTACCCTCGTTCTTGTATCTCTTACAGAGCTTCCCCGCAGTTGTTGTCTTCCCGGTTCCGTTCACTCCGACCATCAGAATAATATTGAGCGTATTCTCTTCAAGAATCAATTTACGGGCAGGCCCGAGAATCTCGTGCATCTGATTAGACAGGATCGACAGAACATTCTCTCTGCTGGCGTCACCCGTCTCACGGATGTTCTCGCGAATGGCATCCATTATGGAGAGAGTAGCTCCTACGCCTACATCGGCCTGAACGAGGAGAGTCTCAAGTTCCTCGAGCATATCCTCATCGAAGCGGCCCATTTTTGCAGAGATTTTCGCAAAGCCTTCCGTGACAAAATTCCTCGTTTTGGTAAGACCTTTTTTAAAAACATCGAATATACCCATTTTTTCCTCCGTACATCAGGACTCGCCGAGTCGCATCGACAATATCTTGGATATTCCTCTTTCCTGCATCGTAACACCATACATGCGATCACACGCCTCCATAGTGCCCTTGCGATGCGTAACAAGAATAAACTGAGATTTCTCCGTATATCTCCTTACGAAATCGGTAAAGCGGTTAACATTCACATCATCAAGCGCTGCCTCGACCTCGTCCAACACACAGAACGGAGACGGCCGAAGCTGTAGGATTGCGAAAAGAAGCGCAATTGCCGTGAGGCATCTCTCCCCACCGGAGAGAAGTGTCAGGCTTTGCAGTTTCTTGCCCGGAGGCTGAGCCTTGATATCGATGTTGCAGGATAGAACATCGTCCTGATCCTCCAGTAGGATTTCTGCCGTGCCTCCGTTAAACAGATCGGAAAATACAATTTTAAAATTCTCATTGATCTGATTAAAGTGCAGTAAAAACTGTTCCTTCATTTCGGTAACAAGAGAAGCAATGACAGATGTCAAATTCTCTTTTGCATTGGTAATATCATCCATTTGCCGCTGCATCAAGGCATATCTGTCATTGACGCGATCGAACTCGTCGACTGCAGAAAGATTGACAGGACCGATATCCTTCATCTCGCTGCGAAGCTCGGATAAGCGCTTCTGAGAGACCTGGAGATTCTCAACTTCGATCCGAAAATCATTGGCGTTATCATAGGTGAGCTCATGCTCCTCCCACATCCTGTTCTTCATATCGTCGACCTCGACCGAGAACCGTTCGGTCTTTGCCTCCATACGGGTATATTCACTTTGTAGCGAAGAAATGTGGGAAGAGATGGCTGATAGGCGGTCAATATAACCGGCTACCTCTTGCTCCGTCTCGTCTTTCTCCATCTGAAGCTTCTTTATTTGCTGCGTCATGGCAAGCTCTTGCTCGCGTAAAATTTGAATATTTTTCAGTTTCTCTTTATCTTGCTCATCAATCCGTAGAATTTCCGCAGCAGCCTGCTCCCGTTCGGCCTTCCTCTTGCGCAGGCTCTCCTCCACACCTGTCTGCTCACGCGTGATTCTCTCTTCAATTTCCTGAGAACCGCGAAGCGACTCATCTATCGAGCCGACTGAGATCCTGAGATTCGAGATTTCGTTACGCAAGTCGTCAAGCTCTTCCTGTACGGTACGATTCTGATCATCAGCTGACAGCAAAGTCTGGCGAAGGACGCTGATCTCTTTCTCGCATGAGTTAATTTCACTCGCATTATCCTTGATATCTTCAACAACAAGCATCTTTCGTGAGGCAAGCTCGTTTTTCTCTTTATCGATCTGCGTCAGCCTGACCGATACACGATCCCTCTCTGTTTGAAGCTGTTGCAACGTCGAATCCGTGCGTACTTTTTCCATTGAGAGTATATGAACCCTCTCATCAAATAAGGCCAGGTCACGGGCGATGCCCTTCATTTTAGTCTCTGACTGTGCGCGGTCATCGAAAAGACTCTTGATTTCAGTGTCAAGCTGCTGTGTCTTTTCCTGCAGACCTTCAAGCTCCCTGGCGCGTCCGAGGAGTCCTGTGCCTTTATTTCTGATACTTCCTCCTGTCATCGAGCCGCCGGGATTTACGACATCACCCTCAAGCGTGACAATACGAAAAACATGTCCCGTCTGTGCTGCAAGTCTTGTTGCATTTTTCAAGTGATCCGTAATCACAATACGTCCGAGAAGGTTCTTGATGATTTCAGAAATCTCATCAGATGCGGTCACCAGATCCGACGCGACACCCAGAAAGCCCTCGGCTGCTGTTACGGTTTTACGATAATTCGGTTCAAGCTCTCTTCCTCGGATGACCTCAATAGGAAGGAATGTGGCTCGACCCATATTATTCTTCTTCAGGTGATCAATCAAAAGTCCGGCATCCCTTGAGGAATTCGTTACAATATTATGTACCGCCTGCCCAAGAGCAATCTCAATCGCAGTTTCATATTTTGCCGGGACCCGGATCAGCTCACCGAGAATACCAACAATGGAGGATTTAATGGCCGGGTCAGATTCGGCAGATGTTAATAGACGTCGAACCGGCTCCTGATAACCCTCTCTGTTCTTCTCAAGCTCCTCAAGTGTACGAATGCGAAAACGGGTATTATCAAGGGCCCGCTTCTTCTGCTCCAATAACTCACTCTGTGAGAAGTCCTCTTCGCGAAGCTTGGCAAGCGTAGTCTTCTTCTCGGTCAGCTGAGCATTGGTTTGATCCAACTGTTTCACGATGGACTTTAGATTCGTATTTGCGTCTTCTAGCCGAGTCGATAATCCATCGGATTCATTGACAAGAAGAAGACGGTCCTGTGATAGAGTTTTAATTCTTGCTTCCAGTATCGTCAAATCCGAAGAAAGGGACTGAGCTCTTTCTTTTCCATCAAAAAGCTCATCTTGTAGATCCTCCAGCCGCTTCTTTAGCTGGGCCAGCTTCTTCTCGGCGCTGTCAATGCTTGACATCAACTTAGCCATCTGTTCTTCGGCGGAAGCAAGTTCCCGAGCATATTTGTCCTTCTGCAGACGAAGAGACTGGATCTTCTTTTGTTGAGAAGAGCGTTCCGACATTAGTCGATCGACCTCAGACTTTGCAGAATCTTCTTCTCCGTTATTCGCGTCAACGCGAAGGGAAAGTTGCTTCTTGCGTTCCTGTAGGACAGCTATCGAATTCTGATCGGCATGAACCTGTTCTGACAAATCATGTGCCGCTCTACGGGCTTCCTCCAACTTATCTTCGATTTGGTTGGATGCCTCTGACAGTTCGCGATTCTTCGTCCTAAGTTCAAGGAGAAGATCTTCCTGCACACGGATATCTTGTTCGAGACTCTCAGACTCACTCTTGGCTGCTTGTAAAAATGCCTGATTACGATCGATAAGATGCAAGGCGACTCCGATATCGAGGGCCTTCCATTCATCATGAATACGATGATAATGCTTGGCCTTCTCAGCTTGATCGCGAAGAGGATCAATCTGAGATTCAAGCTCTGAGAGGATATCCTTGATTCGTACGAGGTTCTGCTCGGTCGATAGGAGCTTGCGCTCAGCCTCATCCTTACGGGCTTTGTATTTAACGATTCCCGAGGCCTCCTCAAGAACCTTGCGACGGTCCTCGGATCTTGTACTCAAAATATCGTCGACACGACCCTGTCCTACGATAGAATAGCCGTCCTTACCAAGGCCTGTGTCCATAAATAGCTGAAGAATATCCTTGAGTCTGCAATTGACATGATTGAGCTGATATTCGCTCTCGCCCGAACGATATAAACGCCGGGTAACCTGAACCTCAGTATAATCGATCCCGAGAAGGCCGTCCGAATTATCCAGAGTCATAGAGACTTCAGCATAATTCATAGCTCGTCGGGACTGTGTTCCGTTGAAAATGACATCCTCCATCTTACCGCCGCGTAGCATGCGAACGCTCTGCTCACCGAGAACCCAACGGATCGCATCGGTGACATTCGATTTTCCGCTGCCATTCGGTCCGACGATGGCGGTCATGCCTTCATCAAACTCAATCAACGTGTATTCTGGAAAAGATTTGAATCCCTGGATCTCGAGTTTCTTCAAATGCATGAAAAAGGTTTCCTTCCGCTTGTTCAAGGCTCATTATATACAAAAACCGCTCAGAAGGAAAACCGATTCTTCCATTCCATGTAAGCGGATTTAGCCGCTTCCTGTTCTGCCTGTTTCTTCGAAACTCCGCTTCCTGTCCCCAATTGTTCTTCGTTGACGAAAACGGCAGCAGAATACACTCTCTCGTGAACGGGACCGGATTCGTCTGTGATAGCAAATCGTACCGTTTTTGCATCACCCTTCGCTTGCGCCAGTTCAAGGATCTTACTTTTATAGTCAAAGATCAGTTCACCGGAAAGAGCCGAATCAATCGATGCTCCCATAAGCCGCAAAATGAGACTTTTTGCCTGATCAAAACCGCCATCCAAGTAACAGGCAGCAAACAGAGCTTCCATGGCATTCGAAAGATTTGACGGTTTTTCTCTTCCGCCGGTTAATTCTTCACCACGCCCCATGAGAAGGCACTCTCCAAGTCGAATCTGATCGGCAATCGATGCTAATGTAGGTTCACAAACTATCAATGCTCTTGTTTTCGACAGGTAACCTTCGTTTCTTCGAGGAGCTCGAGAAAACAGAGCTTCCGCGATCACGAAATCGAGAATACCGTCTCCGATAAACTCCAGGCGCTCGTTGCTGTCAATATGATCAATACGGTGCTCATATGCATATGTCGAATGTGTCAGAGCAAGCTCCAGAAGTTTCCCATTCTGAAAGATATACCCTATTGTTTTCTGCAGTTGATCGAACAAAGTATTCATCATTTCTTCCTTTTTTTACTTGTTAAAAAATACAAAGAGCCCCCTCATAGAAGGGGCTCACGTAAACCTGGGATTGAATTAAATCAAACATTCGCCTTAATGAATTCGACAGCGTCTCCGACTGACTTGATACGCTCAGCCTCTTCATCTGGAATCGAAATACCGAACTCCTGCTCCATTGCCATAACAAGCTCAACAATATCCAAAGAATCAGCGTTTAAATCATCAATAAAATTGGACTCCATCTTTACGGTGTCGCCATCAACACCAAGCTGTTCTACAAGAATTCCCTTTACACTTTCAAAAATCGGATCAGCTGACATTACTTTTACCTCCTGGGTGATTGAATGAACAATCGTCTTACATTGTTTGTATCTGAACACTATAAAAATGTCAATATAAAAAAGCAAAACTTTTCAAATTTGTTTTGATTTTCAAAGTATTACTTGTTTTCCTTGATATAATTAATATTCTTTGATAAATAATCATAACCCGAAATGATTGTCATGATAACAGACGCGACAAACATAAAATCTCCGATCAGAACAATTACTGATAAGGCAGATGCACTGTCTACGCCCGGAAGTGCAAATCCAATGATCTGATGGATTAAGGGCTCGAATAAGATCCAGACGATAGCCGCCATCTGTAACACAGTCTTGATCTTTCCGATCATCTCGGCGGCCATGACGACACCCTTCTCGCTGGCCAGGAGGCGGATCCCCGTCACCATAAACTCCCGAAGCACGATAATGATAACAAATACGCCGGAAATGCGATTCACATCTACCAAAGCAATCAGAACGGAAATTACCAGCATCTTATCCGCCAGAGAATCCAGAAATTTCCCAAGATTGGTGATCAGGTTATATTTTCTGGCGATCTTGCCATCAGCCATGTCCGTTAAGGATGCAACCACAAAGAGTATTCCGGCGATTGTTCTGCCGCAAGTGGCAATAAAAAGGTTCCATCCGGCTGGTTCGAACGAAAAAATATGGATTGGAAGGAGAAAAAGAATAATAGAGGGAACGATCAATATTCGTAACAACGACAGCTTGTTCGGTGTGTTCATGTTATTTCTATCACTCCTGTAAGATCATAGGCTGAGCAATCTACGAAACGAACCGGATAGATGTCACCAATATCGGGAAGGATATCACCGGCTATCACGAAAATTGCCGGATCGACCTCAGGTGCCTCTCCATAGCTTCGACCCATGTAGAATATACCATCGGCAGAAACGGATTCAATAGTCACATTGACGATTTTTCCTATCCGTTTACGATTATTCTCAAGCGAAATCTCCTGTTGCACACGCATTACCTGTTCAAAACGACGATTTGCCGTTACTGACCGAACTTGTTCTTGCATCTCAAAAGCTTCTGTTCCCTCTTCCGGTGAGAAAATAAAACACCCCAGTCTGTCAAACCGCAGTATTGTGAGTGCCTGGACAAGAATATCGACGTCCTTCTTCTTCTCACCCGGAAAACCGACAAGAACGGTCGTGCGAAGGATGATATCCGGAACCTTGGACCGGATCTTCAAGATCAGATCTGTAATGGATTGCAGGGTATCTCTTCGGTTCATCCTCTTCAACACCATGTCGCTCGCATGCTGGATTGGCATATCCAGATAGTGAAGCAGCTTCGGATTTACAACCATCTCCTCAATGAGTTCATCCGTGATGCCATCCGAATACGCATACATGATTCGTATCCCTCTGATCGATGAGATCTCAGAAAGCCTTCGGATCAGTTCCGGCAGCATTCGCCTGCCATATAGATCCAATCCGTATCTTGTCGTATCCTGTGCCGTTAGAATGAGTTCTGATATTCCCTTCTCGGAGATCTTCCTGGCCTCATGAAGTATCGATTCCATATCTCTGGATTGAAAATCCCCGCGAATCATGGGAATCGCACAATATGCACAACGATTTGAGCACCCTTCGGCAATCTTAAGCCAGGCATACTGACCTGTTGTAATATACCGATTGCTGCGCATATGAAGAAGACTTCCCGGGTCACTTACATAAGTCTCCGGTTGAATATCCTCTTGATCGTACAGTCGCGAAATCACATTCGCGATATCATGGTAATGCGCAGTTCCGAGAACCCCGTCGACTTCTGGCATGGACTCCAGAATATCGCCGGGATAGCGCTGTGACAGACATCCGGTAACGAGCAAATAGTCACAATTCCCGCTCGGTTTCTTATGATCAGACATAGCAAGGATCGTATCGATCGCTTCCTTCTTGGCGGATTCTATGAATCCGCAAGTATTCACAATAATAACATCCGCATACTCTGGATCTTTAACCAGAGTATGGCCGGCATCCTCTAGGATACGCATCATGCATTCAGCATCGACCAGATTCTTCGAGCAACCAAGGGTAATCATCAAAACGCGCTTCATATTTCAGCCGGCAAACCGACAATCCTCTCTTCAGGTTTACGATAGACGTTCCCTATTCTACATCACGAATGCTGTTTCGCAAAGAATCGGCAGACAATTCACCTGAAAATCCTTTAGAAATGAGCTTTCTCATCGACTTCTGATACCACTTGGCAAATTGTATCCGATCCGTGAGAAGATCGTCGGAGAATGTCGGAAGAATATTTGCCTGAATGAAAATCAGGATCGATTCTCTATCTTCCATATTCCCTGAAATTGCCTCTCTTGCGACAGATTCCGAAATACCGGCCTGAAGAAGTCTCCGAAAAAGCAGTGACTTGCCTTCCCCCTTCTTTCCGGACCGGCTACGAAGAATCGATGCCGCCACCTTGGCATCCGAAATGTATCCATCCTCAATGAGTGAATGGACGGTTTGTTCTGAAATATCAGGGGAGTATCCCTTCTGCAAAAGATACTCCCTGACCTTACCGCTTGATTTGTTCGAAATACCTATATATGAAATCGCACTCTGTCGAGCCGATCTCATTTTCTCATTCATGCCCACCTCCGTAATCGGAAGGACCTTATTACATGTCAACTCCGAGAATATCCGACTCGCTGGCCGGGTCGTCGACAGATACAATCGCATCCGTCGTTACCGGCTCAAAGGAAGCTCGAATCTTCCCTTCGATCTCATCACGAATTAATGGATTCTCCTTCAAATAAATACGTGCATTATCCTTACCCTGGCCAATGCGTTGTCCGTTATAGGAGAACCAGGAACCGCTCTTCTCAATGATCTCTCGAGTTACACCAAGATCCAAAATACAACCTTCCTTGGATATGCCTTCTCCGTACATAATATCGAACTCAGCTTCCTTAAACGGAGGCGCAACCTTGTTCTTTACAACTTTAACACGTGTATGATTGCCGATTATCTCTGTGCCGTTCCGAAGGCTCTCCGTACGGCGAACGTCCATTCGAATAGACGAATAAAACTTCAGAGCACGGCCACCCGTGGTGGTCTCTGGATTTCCGAACATGACGCCGACCTTCTCACGAAGCTGATTGATAAAAATGCAGACTGTACTGGACTTGCTGATAACACCTGTCAACTTACGTAATGCCTGCGACATCAGACGTGCCTGAAGACCCATGTGAGAATCACCCATCTCACCGTCGATCTCAGCCTTGGGGACCAATGCTGCAACAGAGTCTATAACAATGACATCAATCGCACCGCTTCGCACAAGAGCCTCTGTGATCTCTAGGGCCTGTTCACCGGTGTCCGGCTGTGAAATGATCAGCTCGTCGATATTTACGCCGATCTTCGCTGCATAGGCAGGATCCAGCGCGTGCTCAGCATCGATAAATGCAGCCGTACCGCCGGCCCTCTGAGATTCGGCAACAATATGTAGTGCCACAGTGGTCTTACCGGAAGACTCCGGTCCGTAGATCTCGACAACACGTCCCTTCGGAACTCCTCCAACTCCCAAAGCAAGGTCCAGCGTGAGAGCGCCTGTGGGAATGACATCGATCACCATTCCTGTTCTCTCTCCAAGCTTCATAACGGCACCCTTGCCAAATTGCTTCTCGATCTGTAGAAGTGCTGCATCTAATGCGCGAGCGCGATCAGAATCCTTCCCCGTCTGACCGGTAACGGCCGCTTTCCCTGCTGACTTGTCTGCCTTAGCCATATTGTCCTCCTTATCGAACATTCGTTCTGTATGACACCATTATAGTAATAGCTTATCTTTTCGTCAATGAAAACCAACAAATTCTTTTCGACAACAGTCGACATTATCTTACAATTTAATCTCAGAAATATGACCGCTGTCATTTCCTGCCGCGCTTGAAAAAACGATCCATAAAGGATTGTAATTCACACATGCGCATGAATCTTGCCGGTATGAGATAAGCAACGAATCCGATGCCGGCACGCGTAGCCAACCATAGAAGCTTCAATATCTTGTTATCCGGATGAACAGGTATAAGATCGATTAATAAGACGACAAACATCATAGATACCAGACAAATGAGAGAACGAAACAGAAATGGCGCAATCGATCGAGGCGCTATGTTTTTATTTCGCTTATAGAGAAAAGACAGAACGAAGGCGTTAATCACACTCGCTAATGAATAGGCCAAGGATAAAAATAACGCTCCATTTTGATTGTTTGAAGAAAGAAGTCCCATTACCTTCATAATCGCGCAGGATGATGTAATTATGACGGTAGAAAGCACACCGATCAACAAAGGAACCTTTGTATTCCCTATGGCATAGAATGCCTGATTATAGATAAATACGAATGTTTGCGCGACGATGGCAATACAGTATCCCATCAGAATTTTCGAGGATACCATTGCAACTTCCGTGCTAAATGATTTCTGTCCCCAATTGAAGGCAGCTGGAATGACATCACTGCTTAAGACAAACAACAGCCCAGCGGAGGGAATGGTAAGAAACAAAGCATTTCTAAGGCTTTTTGAGAAGAGTTTTCTCGCCCCGGAATCATCTTTGGCACCAACTGCTCCCGAAAGTGTCGGGAGCATGACACTGCCAACGGCAACGGCAAAGATTCCGTATGGAATCATCCAGATCGTTTTTGACCAATTCATTGCCATAATAATTCCTTCAGAAAAACCACCGGTTTCAGGTTTTCCGGTGAATGCTGTCATTATGATTGTATTAATCTGAACGATGGAGGCTGAAAGCATGGTCGGAATCGCCAGCTTCAGAAGTTGATTAAATCCCTTATCTTTGTAACGCAAGGAAAATCGAAAGCTCTTGATTTCTTTTCGAGCCATAAAAAGCTGCCACAAAAAATAGATGAATGCAGATACACATATCCCTACGGCTGCCAATATGACTCCCTGCTCAGATTGACTGCCCAAAATCAGAATCGAAAACACTACAAAAATATTATAAATAGTGGGGCCAAAGGCTGTTGATGAAAATTTCTTATTCGCGTTCAGTATTCCGATGCAAAAAGCTGCAAGCATCATAAAGAATACCTGAGGAAATAATGCGGAAGAAACCTTTGCTCCAAGAGATGTTATTTCCTGCGATTTATCAAAATACACAAGAGGAATCAACCAATTAGAAAAAAGGGAACCAAAAATGGAGACAAAAAGCATCACCACGGAGATAATGGAGATAAAAATGCTGACGCTTCTCCACCCTTTTTTCTCCTCGCCGATCTCAATCGAGCGTGCGAGTGTCGGTGTAATAGCGGCTTGAATAGAGCCACCTACTAAAAGTTGGAAAAATAAATCAGGAATGTTAAAGCCCAAATAGAAGGCATCCGCCATGCTAGCGTTTCCAAGTCGTATCGCGATAAAAATCTCGCGAAGAAAACCTGTGCCTTTTGAAAGCGTCAACCCGATGATCATCAGAACGGTGGCAATCGCCATTCCGGCAGTCCTTTTTTTGGCGGGAGAAATATTCCCCTCTCCGGAATGATTCATTTTCTCGTCCATTATACGAGCCTCTTTCGAATGATATCAAAGGCTTGAAGCATTGCATTTCTTCTTACGCGAGAACGATTTCCGGCAAAATGATGCTCCGTAACAATCGTTCCGTTTCTATCGCTTAGGGCAATAAATACGAGTCCTACCGGCTTGTCAGTAGTCCCTCCATCAGGACCGGCAATTCCGGTCACGGACACGCTCAGATCTGTCTGAAGGAGCCTTCTGGCGCCCTCGGCCATCTCAATAGCACATTCGGAACTGACGGCACCATGTTCTTTCAGCGTATCCGTACGCACACCCAGTACGTCTCTCTTTATTCGATTATCGTAGGATACGACAGAACCCATGAATACACAAGACGCGCCTGGAATGTCGCCAAGTTCAGACGATATCATTCCGGCAGTACAACTTTCCGCAAAGGAAACAGTCTGTCCGGACAGCTTCAGAAGATCAAACACAACCTGCTTCAGCGGACGCTCTCCGATCTCATAGATCAGATTCCCGAAGCGATTTCTGAGTTCTTCCAACAGAGGAGTCAGCAAATCCGGATCGCTATCAGATTGGAGCCGTTGTGTGACTCGAAACATGCACTCCCCTTCTGATACATACGGGGCAATGGTCGGGTTCACTTGAGAATCGATCAAGTCCTTGATTCTTGTCTCCGCCACATGCTCTCCGATGCCGATCAATCGAACGAAGGCTGAACGGAATCGATAAGGTGCCGCTCTTTCAAGAAGAGGCAACACGGAACTCTCAAACATAGGGATTACCTCTGACGGAGGTCCGGGCATGAGTATGAGGACACAGGTACGTTCAGGCTCCTTCTCTGTCGGAGCCGGGCAAGGGAAAATTGCACCGGAAGCCGTTCCGTTCGTATTCGGCATGACGATAGCCCCCTGCGGAAGATTCGCCTGCTTGTCGGCATGAGATGGAACAGGTCTTCCCAATGCTCGAAAATATGTCTTAATCCCAAGACTGCTTTCTTCGTGAAAAACCAGCGGAATACCTGCAACTTTTGCAGCCACTTCCATAGTGATATCGTCGGCAGTAGGTCCGAGTCCGCCGGTAAAAAGCAGAAGATCTGCTCGCGCGGCACTTTCTTTGATCTGATCCGCCAAACGCTGATGATTGTCTCCTACAACGATCTGACGATACGAAGGAATTCCGATCGACGCAAGCTGACCGGATAGGTATGCTGAATTGGTATTCAGCGTATGTCCCATCAGCAGCTCGGTCCCGACACAAATAATCTCAGCATTTGTAAGTTTTCGTTCGTCCAAAGAGAATTGCACGTCCTTACCGTCCTGTCATCATTTTATAGGCCTGAAGAGTGTTCTGCAAAAGCATAGTAATCGTCATCGGGCCAACTCCGCCTGGAACAGGCGAAATCGCCCCGGCGATCTCCGCGACCTCGTCAAATGCTACGTCACCTGTTACCTTGCCATCAGATTTTCGGTTGATACCGACATCGATCACAACAGCTCCCGGTTTTACATAGTCTTTAGTAATAAAGCCCGCTTTTCCGATGGCCGCAATCAGGATGTCAGCCTCGCGGCAAACACCAGGCAGATCCTCTGTTTTAGAATGGGCGATCGTGACGGTCGCATTCTCAGCAAGCATTAAAAAGGATACGGGTTTTCCGACAATATTGCTTCGACCGACGACAACGCATTTCTTCCCTGAAATCGGGATCCCTGCATTTTTTAGAAGCGCCAGACATCCGAGAGGAGTACATGAAACCAGACATTCGCGTCCGATAGACAGAAGACCTTTATTAACCGGATGAAAACCATCCACGTCCTTTTCGGGCGAGATGGCACAGATAACGGCAAACTCATCAATATGCTTCGGAAGCGGAAGTTGACAAAGAATGCCATGTACACGAGGGTCCTCGTTCAGAGCATTGATAAGATCAATCAATTCCTCTTCCGACGTGTCATCAGGTAAGGCATACCCGAAGGACATAAACCCGACCTGCTCGCAGGCACGCTTCTTATTGTTGACATAAATGGAGGATGCAGGATCCGCTCCTACTTGAATTACAGCTAATCCCGGAGGGCTGAATGAAGGGTCCTTACTCCCAAACTCATATATTTTTCTGACCTCTTCCGCAATCTGTTCTCTGATAATCGCTGAGATCTCTTTTCCCGAAATAATCGTAGCCATATATTTATCCTCCCTTTGATTGAATCTCTAACCATTGTGATTGCGTGATCAGGAGCTTCCTCGGTTTGCTGCCTTCAAATGCTCCTATATAGCCCTTCTCCTGCATGCGGTCAATCAGTCGGGCTGCTCTCGGATAACCGATATTCATTCTTCTTTGCAGGATCGACACAGAAGCGCAGCCTGCCTGCAAAACGATATCGACCGCCTGCGGAAGGAGTTCATCCTCATCGCCTGCATCCCTCTCCGCGGATTTCATTCCCCCCGAGCTTGCCGATGTGATGGCTTCTGCCTCATCCGGATCATAGGATCCTAGATTCTGGGCTTTGAGATACTCAATAATCGACTCAACTTCTGCATCGGAGACGAAAGCGCCCTGGCCTCTCTGAGGCTTGGCAGCACTTTGCGGATAATACAGCATATCACCCTTACCAAGCAGCTTCTCAGCACCGACCATATCAAGGATGGTCCGGCTGTCAACCTGCGAAGAAACGGCAAAGGCGATACGCGACGGAATATTTGCTTTGATTACACCGGTAATAACGTCTACGGAAGGTCTCTGTGTGGCAATTAACAAATGGATCCCGGCAGCTCTGGCCATTGCTGTCAAACGCGCGATGGACTCCTCAACCTCTTTCGAGGCCACCTGCATCAGATCGGCAAGCTCGTCGATAACGATAAGAATCAGAGGGATCTGCGGTTCTTTTCGATAAGCCAGGTCTTCATTATACCCCCTGAAATCGCGAACAGAGGCCTCAGCAAATAGTCCATATCGACGTGTCATTTCACCGACAGCCCAGTTCAGCGTGTTCGCAGCCTTCTTCGGGTCAGTGACAACCGGCGCCAGTAAGTGTGGAATCCCGTTATAAATGGAGAGCTCGACGACCTTCGGGTCAATCATGATCATCTTCACTTGGTCGGGAGTGGCTTTACACAGAATACTGATCAGGATCGAATTGATGCAGACAGATTTACCCGATCCCGTTGCGCCGGCAATCAGCAGATGAGGCATTTTGGCAAGATCACAGAAGATCGGATTTCCGGGAATATCACGTCCGAGAGCCGCAACCAGAGGCGATGGATTCTTCTTGAAGGCAGACGAATCTACTAGGCCGCGCAAGGTCACCGGCGTCGTCTCGACATTGGGAATTTCAATGCCGATAGCGGACTTTCCGGGTATCGGAGCTTCGATTCTTACGCCCATTGCCGCCATGGCCAGCGCCAGATCGTCCGTAAGATTGACGATTCGGCTCACCTTGATGCCTGGGCCCGGAGCAAGCTCAAACCTTGTAATCGCCGGACCATGTGTAACATTGATAACTTTTGCCGCTACTCCAAAGCTGGCCAAAGTATCTTCAAGCTTCTTGCCCTGCGCAACGAGAGCATTCTTAGAGGATCTACCGGCATCCTCCTGTTCATCCGGACGAAGAAGCGCAGTCGGTGCGGCCTTGTATGGCTGCTTTGGAATCGTCATCGGGATCTGCCTGGTGCTGACCTTTTTTGTCTCACTGGGAGACGGAAGTGTAACCGTCTGAACCTGTTCAGGCACCTTCTCAGTTACAAACACCGATTCCTGTCCGGAATTTCTGACATAACCTTCATCCCGGGGCTCGTTGGTCTCTTGATCCGGTGAAGGATTTCGATTCGAACCGATTTTGCGAATCAACAGATTCTCATCAGTCTGTCGTGTACCATCAACGGTATTCATATGGATATTGATCCAAGACGGTTCCTCTTTATCCTTCATAAATGCCGGCAATTCTGAAATAGCAACAGCCTGCGATGTCGGGATTGGTTCTCTCGCGGCGCCGATAAAGTCAGTCTCAACTCGTGTTTCAACTGTCTCAAAGGGATCGTCTCCGGCCCCTGGCATCGGCATGACTGGCTTAGAAAGGTCCATATCATATGGATCATTTCCTCGAAATGAAGATGCGTTCATCGGTGTATCCGTACCCTCAAGATCAATAAACCCGGGGTGAGACGCATCCCGTATATCTGATAGCGAGAAGGAGCCGGTCGATCCCGGTATAGACTGAGAGCCCGGCTGCACGTCCATCGCATCGTCATATCGATTCCGGGACGAGATATTCTGTGAAAATGTCCGAAAAGACTCAGCACTCGAGCGAAGCGCCCCAGATGCGCGAATCGAGGTCGTTTTTAACGCGGAAGCTGTTTTCGCAGCGGTTCTTGCCAGTGAAATGTTGAATATCAATCCAATCTGAGAAAGAATAAATGCAACCAGTATAATAATGGCTCCGGTCTTCGCCGCTACGTACGTCAAGCCTAATGCTATGGTACCGCCAATTATTCCGCCGGAGAGAATTGGCATACTGGAATTCACAGCAGGAATGACGGACGGGTCGACACCGGATTTCCATAACAGAATAAAGGCGTTCGATGCGAGAGGGCTGTTCTTCGTCGGATCAAGACTCATGGATGCAATCCAGCTTTTCTCTATGGTTATAACCGGTAAAAGAGCGGATACAGACAGCAGCACCAGCAAAACAGAGATGACCCGTATTGGCGCCACGTGGATTCTTTTTTCGAGAAAAAAATCAACAGCGGCATAGATGAATATCACGGGGATCGCATAGGCGGCTACCCCGAACAGGCCCTTCCCCAATGCGCGCAAAAACTCTCCCAGATTCCCGGTCACGGGATCCGGAAGATAGTAGGAAACACCAAGAAAAAAGGCAAAAGCGAGAAAAACAACGCCAGTAACCTCTTTTTTGTGATTCACCGGATTTGCGTTCATCAAAGATTCAGCCTCCTAGCCGTTTTGAGCACAGCGACAACTGTTTTCGCATCCCGTATCTTCCCTTCATCAACCTGCTCTACCAAATCCTTCAAAGGGATCTTCTCTACATTCAAAAATTCACCTTCATCCAGGGCATTTTCTTCTTGTGACAAATCTGTCGCGAGGTACAGATACAAGGCCTCCGTGCAATACCCGGGCGAGGAAAAAATATATCCTAAGTCCTCAACATGTCCTGCCACAAGACCTGTCTCCTCCTTGAGCTCACGAATGGCACAGGCACGAGGATCCTCGTTGCGCTCGAGCTTTCCGGCAGGAATCTCGACAAGAACCTGAGAAAAGGGAGACCGGAACTGTCTGACGATGTACACATTCAGATCCTTATCAACCGGAATAATCGCTGCGCCTCCGTTATGACGAACGATCTCTCTTTTTCCGAAGCTGCCATCCTGCAGACGGACGTCCATCACCTCAGCGGCAAATACGCGGCCTGTGAATTTGCGTTCCTTAGCAAGAACTTCTTCCGAAGGGTCATCCTGTCTTTTCTCCCCATGTGGAAAAGATATTCCAGGATAAGCCTCATCTTCTGTAAACTGATCATTCTGTGTCTGATTGTTCATGATCCGGTATACCCGCTTTCTTCTTTCTCTTTATTGATTCGGCGACAGCCAGGGCATCACATCGATTGTTGAATTCGTGATCGGAATGTCCTTTGACCTTAATCCAGGTGATATTGTGTACCTGGGACAAACGGTCCAGTTCCATCCACAAGTCCAAATTACTGACCGTCTGTTTGGCACTGTTCTTCCAACTGTTTCTTTTCCAAGATTCCAACCACCCAAGCAAAAAAGCGTTGACCAGATAGGAACTGTCACTGTGCAGGTGAACCTTACAAGGAAAATTCAACCGTTTCAATGCTTCGATTGCCGCTTTTAGCTCCATGCGATTGTTCGTGGTGGACTCCTCGCCGCCTGAGATTTCCTTCTCAACACCGGCTGAAACAAGAATTGCTCCCCATCCTCCCGGGCCGGGGTTACCCGAACAGGCACCGTCCGTATAGATGACCACAAACGGCAGTTCCCTCACGTTAAGAGCCTCCTGCAAGAAGCTTCGTCTTCTCGTCAGCCGCTTCGACTGCTGCTTCAACGGCAGCTCGCAAACCAAATTTCTCCAGTGCAAGAACGCCTTCGATTGTCGTCCCCCCCGGAGAACACACCTGATCCTTGAGAAGAGCCGGATGTATACCGGTCTCTACCGCCAATTTGCCGGAGCCATAAACAGTCTGGGCGGCGATCTTTAAGGCAGTTTCTCTCGGAATGCCAAGCTTCACGGCCGCATCGGCCAGAGACTCGATAAACAACATGACGTAAGCAGGGCCGGTACCGGAGACGCATCCAATCGCGTCCAGCTGATTCTCCGTGCAGGGAATAACGATTCCACATGTCGAAAAAAGAGACGATACAAACGATGCATCATTATCAGATACCTTATCGAAACAAATCGCACTGACAGCCGCCCCAACTAGCGCAGGTGTGTTCGGCATAACGCGGACAAGAGGAGTACTATCGTGGAGAAGAGCACGAAGGCGGCTCATTTTAACCGAGGCCGCGATAGAAATAACAACAGTGTCTTTGGAAATGGTCTGCAAGAGATCAAAGACAACCTTGTCAATAACTTGCGGCTTTACAGCCAACAAACAGTAATGCGCCTCTGAAATAGCTGACGCAAGATCATGTGTGAAATTACATCCAGTCTTTTTCGAAAAGGCGTCTGCTTTTTCCGTGTCCGAATCATAGACGCAAATATCCGAAGGCTTCAGGAGTCCGTTATTTAAAAAACCCGAAATAAGTGCCTGGCCCATATTTCCGATTCCGATGACAGAAAATTTCAATGGTTGATCCTCCTCAATTATGCTTGTATCCAGTGAAAGTCAATTCGATTTTTCTACTAAAAATGATAACATTCAACTTGACACGATGCAAACCGTCCATTACACTTGTGAATGTTTCATTTGCGTAACAGACTTCACAAATGGACTTAGGGGAGTGGCTCAATGGTAGAGCAGCGGTCTCCAAAACCGCTGGTTGCGTGTTCGAATCGCGTCTCCCCTGCCAAG